>JAWBKZ010000002.1 GCA_038831005.1 Ignisphaera sp. | reverse complement strand
ACAACAACACCTTCGATTAAAGGTGCTCCGTAATACGAAGGTCTCTTCATAAGCTTTAGCAGCTCTTTTCTCCACGAATTAATATCAATTTTACCTATATAGATTACCGGGACATAGCACCAGTCTAGAGATTTTAAGACTTCGTGTTTTTCTGGAACCCCGAGAAATCTCTTAGATTTTTTATCATATACATCGAAGGCTATTATAAAAGACGGAAGCTTGGTATAGAATATACTGTGCCTTATCCTCATATACTCGTAGAAAACAATATAATCTTCGTATTCTTTAGAGGAAAACTTACCATCAATCTTCTCCTCAACTACAACTTCACTACTAAACAGTATCTCTATCTCAGAATCTGATAAAGGTTCCTTACGGTAGGGCACAGAGTATAGAGGCAACCTCTTAATCTTTGGGTAGTGAACAATTTCAGTAGAGCTCAAGTAAATTCCCTACATCTATTAATACTAGCCAAAGCTTAATAATTTTTGAAGAAACTCAAGAGAGTGTTGTAGAACTCTTTAACTATCTGATCCACCGATATTGTTTCAACCATGTACTGAGCTAAGTCAATCCAATTCTCTTCTCGGAAAAAGAAAGCTATTAAAGCAGAAGCATCAACTACTATCACGATCCTCCCTCACAGAGCTAACTGCAAACCCTTTCGGGGTACTCCACCTAGCTTTCTCAAGCTCTTTCAAAATCTTCTCAAAATTCTCTTGAGCCTCTAACCTCCTCAAAATCTCTTCGATATACTTGCGAATCTCTTCAGCCCAGTTAACCCTATCCCTATACTTCTCCATCTTCTCCTTAACCTCTTTCCTAATCTTAACACTAAAAACAGCGCCCACATAAACCACCTAGTATACCACGATGGTCTACCAGCTAATAAACTCTAGGTAATCGCATCACCTTATATCTGTATACCTAGAACTCTTAGAAATCATAGCTCAGTATCTATGAAAGATACAACTTTTCAATAGTATCAACTATTCGCTTACAAAGGTCTTGGTCTACAGAAACCGTGTACAGAAGATAGAGTTCTTGGGTTACCTTAGCAAAAGCTACACGTATTTCAGGACCTTGAAGCTACTCTTCATAGAGTTTCTTAGCTTTACTTCTTATCCCTCATCGGTTTTAGATAAGTCTGTACTGTGTTAACACTATGTACAAGGATATCTACACTGAATGTGTTTAAAAGATAGAAGGTAAGCACAGGTGTTGGGCAATATGATTTGTATTCGAAGTTTTGGTAGTAATTCAATTAATTTAAATGATTTAAGTACTTTACGCTCTATGTTTATCGTGTAGCTATACTTACTCAACCGGATCAGTAGACTCATGTGGATACAACGGGAGCTCTATCTCCTAGCTATGTTCGTCACAGTTTATGGGTAAGTTTTTCGACTAACGTTTTTACCCACGGTCTAAGATTTACATATTCCCCTTTGACATAACCAAGCCTTTCTCTTTAAGGTCTTGGAGCTTATCGTAAAGTGGAGACGAGAGGAAAGCGTTTACATGGATCGAGTTTTCCTCCTCGAATAGGTCTAGAAGTTTCTTCAACTCCCCAATTTCGAGTGAAATCGGTAGATGGTATTAGCACAAGTTGGTCAAAGCTATCATGAATATAAACAACACCGTTGACGCCGAGTAGCAACGATATAAGCATAACGAAAGCTGTTTCAGCTTTGAATCCCGGTGTAGCGTTTACATATACCCTACAGTTTCTCTTCTTAGCACTTTCAACAATAAAAGAAACCTTATCTAGAACCTCTATCAAATTCATCAACATTAGCAATACCTCTAAGCTCAATAGATACGATACCCTCAAGCCCGAGCTTCTCAAAACCTTTCCTCAGCACATGGGCAACAAGTCTAGTATTACATGTTCTCGTAAACAAAAGGTATAGCTCTACATCACTAAACGAATGACCAAAGAGTTTCTGAATACCAAGAACACCATTAACTTCAGCACAACTCTTCTCCCTAAACTCAACAACATAATCAACAAGAGCTTCAACAAACTCTACATCCTCTAAAGCACTACAAACATCTCCATCAGGATACACATTTCTAGAATCATTAGGTGAAAGCCTAGACCATTCACTTAAATCTCTGTATCTAGAAATAAACTCTCTACCTCTATCCCTCCAAAAATTAGCTAAAAGTGAAGTACCAACAGGTGAAATATAGACAATACACCCCAAGGTAGTCGCCAAAAATAATGTAAAGCAAAGGTAATATAAATCTTAATCTTAAACAAAACGCTATCTCTATACATAAATACAAACTTCATGCTATATCTACTAGTTCTTAGCGTCTAGAGTTGTTGTAGCTCTCTACAGCTTTAAAGATTTGTAAGATAGCTTCAACTCTCTACTGGATTAAACTTAGGGTTTAAACTCTATCTCTACTCTAATCAATCTCTATCAATGATAAGTAGTGCTGCATATATCTAGCTAAAGAATTTGCTTTACTATTTCTTCAAGTTCTTTGAGATAGTCATACACATTCTCTTCTCTAGCTCTCTTCTCTAGATACCCTAAATCTACTCTATCTCTCCACACCATGTAGAGCCATAGAGCTTTATCTCTATCTTCAGTTGCGCTCCAGAATTTCCAACCAGCTAAATAAGTTACAATTAGCTCTTCTACAGGTTCTACATAGATTGTATAGTGTTCTCCAATCTCGATTTTTGTTGGCTGAACAGGTTTAGTATATACTGTTGATACAATATCTATAGATTTAAGCTGAAGTATCTCATACCTAGGTAGATAGCCTCTACCAATATTCTCAGAAAACATTTTTAGAAATAGCTCTACAACTTCTTTAGCTCCTACACCTTCAACAATTATATCAACATCCATTGTTCTATAGATCCTACCAGTATAAATTTCTACAGCAAAACCTCCCGTCAATATAATTCTCCCAAGATTCCTAACAGCTAGCTCTCTATTTAGCCAAGCCAAGAAATATAGATACCTCTTACCCTCATCAACAATCTGGATAAGCTTTGGCAAAATATCGCTATGAAAAACCCTATACATATCTATAGCAATACCACTATACATTGCTTCCCCCAAGACTCTAGCACCCCTTCCACTACAACTAGAATTCCACCTCTAGAACTCTATCAAATCCACTCCAACAAACAACCCTTAAATAATATCTAGCAAGCTCTCTAGCAATTAAACCAAGCCTAACAGAATCACCAACACCTCTCCTAGTAGTTCTATACCTACCTCGAGAAAGATAAGAAAACCTATACACAACCCTAAACACATTCCAACAATCTATAGACACACCCACCCCAACAACACCCCAAAACCCTACATTAAAACACCCAACCCAATATTCAACCCTTAACTATACAAACAGAATAATAAGCTTTCAACCTCTAAACACAAAATCACCAACAACCAACCACACCTTTCTACTCCCTTTTGGGAGTTTCATGAACTGTATATGGTTTGTTATGACAAGAATAACAAGGTTGTCTATCTTTCTACTCCCTTTTGGGAGTTTCCCATTGCTTTATGATGCAAAATCTGTCATCAAGTTGATAACTCCCTTTCTACTCCCTTTTGGGAGTTTCGTACGATTTTGTGAACTTATCACTAGCGTACATGTTTATTATGACTTTCTACTCCCTTTTGGGAGTTTCGGTTGATGAAGCAACTGCAAAGCAATCACTCATAGCTGATTTCCACTTTCTACTCCCTTTTGGGAGTTTCTGATGGTAACCCACAATTGAACCTGATGGTACACCTAACTTTCTACTCCCTTTTGGGAGTTTCATATCTCCCTCTCTTTATGAGCTCATCAATTGCATCAACGTATTGCTCCTTTCTACTCCCTTTTGGGAGTTTCTTTTTTCTTTCTTTGAGGGGGGTTGAGGATTTGGAGCAGTTTCCACTTTCTACTCCCTTTTGGGAGTTTCAGCTCATTACAAGACTCTATCTCTATGGCTATCGCCTCAGAGTATCTCTTTCTACTCCCTTTTGGGAGTTTCATAAATGTTTTAGATATATGTAAACATGATCGCGGATGTCATGGCTTTCTACTCCCTTTTGGGAGTTTCTCTCATCAGGTGTGAATGTCCTTGAAAAGAATTCTGGATCCTTTCTACTCCCTTTTGGGAGTTTCCGAAGAATCAATAGTTAATAAGATATCTGTTGATGCGAAAAACTTTCTACTTCCTTTTGGGAGTTTCTTGTCTACGTTTAATTTCCTTAAAACTTCTAGCAAGAGCTTTGCTTTCATCTTTCTACTCCCTTTTGGGAGTTTCGTTCTTCAATACCGAGAGAGATATCTGTATTAAGGAATAATTACTTTCTTTCTACTCCCTTTTGGGAGTTTCCACATGATATCACTAAAAAAATGCAGCGAATGCGAAAATCTATGCCTTTCTACTCCCTTTTGGGAGTTTCATAGATATATACATATACGCGCACACGCCCCAAAATAAGCACCCTTTCTACTCCCTTTTGGGAGTTTCTCTCATATATGTCTATCCAGTAGTCTGTGAAGCCGTGTCCTTTCTACTCCCTTTTGGGAGTTTCGGGTTAACAGATGTAGCGAAAGAAATTGAAAAACAAATCATGTTCTACGCTTTCTACTCCCTTTTGGGAGTTTCTATTTATCGAAAATATCTTGAAGATATATACTGATCTGAAGAACGCTTTCTACTCCCTTTTGGGAGTTTCCCTCTATTCTTTTATTTTACCTTATCCTAACCTTAGCCAGACAATTCCTTTCTACTCCCTTTTGGGAGTTTCATAAACACATTGTGCTCAACCAACATAGCACCAAATAGAGTCGCTTTCTACTCCCTTTTGGGAGTTTCATACTTTGTCCAAAGAGTGAAGACACATAGAAAGATACCGGTTCTGACCTTTCTACTCCCTTTTGGGAGTTTCAGACTTAATCAGCCACACACTACTACCTGTACGCAAAACAGGTATACTTCTTTCTACTCCCTTTTGGGAGTTTCAATTAATATTTTTTTCTTTGATGTATTTCTTTATCTCTGAATCCTTTCTACTCCCTTTTGGGAGTTTCAAAAATGGATCCAGACGTAATCGCCAATATAATCTCAGTATACACTTTCTACTCCCTTTTGGGAGTTTCGTGATACAAAGATTCAAAACAGGTATCCAAAAGCTTGACGAAGCCATCGACTTTCTACTCCCTTTTGGGAGTTTCGATGGATCCTGATGTGATAGCAAACATAATATCTGTGTACACTTTCTACTCCCTTTTGGGAGTTTCAATCATAGCTATGCTACTGCACCTTCCTTGTTTAGCGCTACTGTCTTTCTACTCCCTTTTGGGAGTTTCTCTCTAATCCACGTGAATACTTAGATGATGACGTAAAATATTTTACTTTCTACTCCCTTTTGGGAGTTTCATGGTACAATATATCAATGTCCACTATGGAGTCTCTACGGAGCATCAAACTTTCTACTCCCTTTTGGGAGTTTCATGTCAATCGCAATGAACTATTCCAGTCAAAGCGAAACAATAGAGCTCTTTCTACTCCCTTTTGGGAGTTTCAGAACGGTGTTCTTGTCGCTGAGAGGGCAATACCGGTTCCACCGGTATCTTTCTACTCCCTTTTGGGAGTTTCATACGAAAACGAATATCTAGTAAGTAATATAAGAGATGGTGTTGCATTCTTTCTACTCCCTTTTGGGAGTTTCCTTGTTGTATGGTGCTAGAAATGAAGTGTTTAATCAATCTGCACTTTCTACTCCCTTTTGGGAGTTTCTTGTGTTTACACTTATATATTTGTGTTTTTTAGGGTTTATAAATATTTTTATGAATTTAATCAGAAGATTCATAGCTATATTGATGATTTATATAATGGTTATTCTAATGAGTAAGAGTTGAGCTGATGTACCTGTTCTAATGATTTGATGAAAAGAATTGAATTTATATGTTCTAATGATTAAGTATTGAAAGTATTACTTGCAAAGAATAGATGTTTGTATTTGGTTTATTGTTTGGTTTGTTGTTTGTGGGTATAGCTTGTAATAGTGTTATGTTGTTTGTGTTTTCTTTGTTGAATATGTTTAGGGGTGGTTTGGGTTAGTCTAGTTTTATGGTTATTGTGTTAAGGGTTTTGGTGTTAGTTGGATGAGTTGTAGCGTTAGGTAGTGATGTAATCTGGTCTATCTTCATTTATGACTAAGAGTGTGTTGTTATTCTTGTTGATGCTAAGTTTTTGTCTACTTTCTTTGGAATATTAATAAATCTCTTTCGATCTACGTGAATAGACATTTATGTGTTTGTGATATTAGCAGTAGCTCTCCTGGGGATTTCAATATGTAGAGCTTGTTATCTCTAATACACTATGTAAATAACCTATGTAGTGTTTCCTGAAGCTCTGAGTTTTCTTTTCTAGGTAACCTCTAGCTATACGGAAAGTATTAGAAACAAAAATGTATTGGTTATTAAGATAAGATTGTGGTGAACTTGAAATAGTTGATGGATCTATATGTTTTTGTTTTAAGATCATGTTTCTTTAGATAGATTTAATGTATAGCTGATGTATATGAAGATTTATATTAAGAGTTATTGGTTATTATTAGAGATTGTGGTGTGTTATGAGTGTTTTATGGAGTGGTAAGCCGTATATAAAGAAGACTATTGTTAAAGCCTTTATACTTTATATTATAATAGGTATTATAATAAGTCCGTTCTTTATATGGACAATAATATTTGCGCCAGATGTATTCCTTACCTACGTTATTATCTACACTATCTCTACATGGATATTTGTAGCGTTTTACATATATTGGAAGAAAGCCCATACTTACTATGTAATGGAGAATAGTGTATTGATTACGAGAGACTGGGTTTTTGGTAAGTATCAAAGAGAGATTACTTTTGATAGAATACAGGATGTACATGTTCAGCAGGGGTTGTTAGCGAGAATGTTTAAGTGTGGTAGTGTAGTATTTGTTACATCATCTGGGCTAGAGGTTGGATATGTTGTTGGTGGTGGAGGAGGGTATTTTTATGCAGGAAAAGCTGTACCGAGACTTGTTAGAGGTGCATGGAATTCTTTCATAGATATTAGATTTCCTGAAGAGGTAAGAGAACTCGTAATGAAGAAGATAGTGTCATGGAGAGAAGTGTTTCAGCAATAGAGAATTGCAGAAGCAGTTGAGAGAATAGCTAGCAAAACTACACCTACTCTATCAATTTCAGAAGAATTAGCAAGACTTAAGGAGCTATTAGATAAAGGAGTAATAACGAAAGAGGAGTATGAAAAAGCAAAGAAAAAGCTTCTTGGGGAGTAAAACTAAATGAGCTAGTGATTTATATACTTTGAATTGTTTTCTAAATTATCTATAGGTTTATTGTAGGTAGATTTAACAATAAATCTAGAGATGAAAATAAGCTATATTAGTTAAAAAGAATAAGATATGTATGGATACTTACTACTTGATCTAGAGTCTTGTGGTTTTGGAAAGCAGAATCTCTATGTGGAATCTACTTAGATATAGTTATAGAAATTCTTAAAGAGGTAGAATGTTTAGGTTTATAGAACTTGATGAAATAAGCGGTATAGATGATTTATTAATACTATCTTCTCAAAATATTGTTGAGTATTGATTCAAGGTGTTTTGTAGATGTTTGTGTAATTCATGGATATAGCGGTGAGGCTTGCTTGTTTTAGAGAGTTTAAAAGAGTGTGGTTATAGCTATGGTTTTGTGCTGCAAATTGGTAATGGCTTTATGTATAGTTTTGATAGAGTTTTCGATATATGTTTACTAAAGCTTAGTGATTTAGATAGGTATATCTGGTTGAGTAAATCTGTTTTAGATTTGGTATTAGTATAATGTTTTGAGGTTGGGGAAATATCGAAGAGATTTTTGTGGTAGCTCTATAGCTTTTTATTGATTTAGTTTAGGTAGTAGTTATAGGTTGTATGGTGACTGTCTGTGGTAGATGAGGTTGTGAGGTGGTTTGAGGAAGCTCTTTGGGATTTAGATACAGCTAGGATTCTACATAGAGAGAAGAGGTATAATGCTGCAGCTTTCTATGCTCATCAAGCTGCTGAAAAAGCTTGTAAAGCTCTTCTATACCATATCCATGAAGCTTCCTGGGGCCATAGCGTTAGAGAACTTTTACTACGCTACTTCAAGAAATTGGAGAAGAATCCACCCGAAGACCTTATGGTGTGTGCACGTGAGCTAGATAGACACTACATACCTTCGCGATACCCAAACGCCCACCCCTCTGGAACTCCTCATGAAGCATATGATGAAGAAACCTCGAGAAGAGCTCTAGAAGCTTCTGAAAAGGTGGTGAATTTTGTTAGAGAGATTATCGGAATCTGAAGAACTTGCTAAAGCAGTCAACATACTTATATCCAACCTAAAGGTATACGCCATAATACTAACAGGCTCTAGAGCTCGTGGAAACTATAAACCGTGGAGCGACTACGATATACTCATTATAGCCGAATTCAGAGAAAAATACCTAGACAGAATAGCGAAAATACTAGAACTACTAAAAGATATAGAGCTAAACATCGAACCACACCCATACACAATCGAAGAAGCTACAGAAATGCTAAAAAAAGGAAACCCACTAATAATAGACGCACTCTCAGAAGGAAAAACCCTATACACCACAAAAAAATTCGAAGAAATAATCAAACTCTACAAAAACCTAATAAACAAAGGACTCACAAAAACCAAAACAACAATCATACTACCAACAAACAACACAACCCCAGAAAACAACACACAAACTAACCACACCACAACAAAACACAACCACACCCCAAAAACCCATAATAACCAAACACATCACACACCAAACCACTTACTAACCCCTTAGGAGTTTCCCATTGCGCTGAGGCCCAACGACGCCTCTGGACATATATCTCAATCGACTTTCTACTCCCTTTTGGGAGTTTCTTTAGTAAATACATTTAGTTTAAATATGTTACCTTTACCAGAGAGCTTTCTACTCCCTTTTGGGAGTTTCTTGAATTGGTGCTAAGAGATAAGGGAATAGATGTCGGAGACCAAGTTGTACTTTCTACTCCCTTTTGGGAGTTTCTTCTAATGTTTTTTGTTCTTTTTCTTGAACTGTTGTTGATGTGATCTTTCTACTCCCTTTTGGGAGTTTCGGTCTAGTAATATCACTAGTGTTCAATACATTGCTACCCATGGTAACCTTTCTACTCCCTTTTGGGAGTTTCTGAGATACTATGATAAGTTTGTCATCAATGTACAAGATAATGATGTCTTTCTACTCCCTTTTGGGAGTTTCATGGTAATCAAATTACATTGATTTATGATCATTTGTATAGAAATGCTTTCTACTCCCTTTTGGGAGTTTCTCGCATATGCACTTGAAGATCTGGTCAGTAGGCTTGGATACAAACTTTCTACTCCCTTTTGGGAGTTTCATATACATACACTATTGAACATCATGAAACAACTAAGCGTGTTTATGTTGCTTTCTACTCCCTTTTGGGAGTTTCAAGGCGGATAAACGTTTATTATGCTTTGTCTATAAGTTTTTTACTTTCTACTCCCTTTTGGGAGTTTCTCTCTTCCATATGCTTTCATTTTCTCTGTATAGGAATGATACATATCTTTCTACTCCCTTTTGGGAGTTTCATGAGAAAGCTCGAGTCATTTATTGAGTATTTAATGACGTATTTCAACTTTCTACTCCCTTTTGGGAGTTTCGAACAACATAATAGAATAGCCATTTTATGTTGGGGGTCTCGTTGCCTTTCTACTCCCTTTTGGGAGTTTCATAATCAAGCTACCTGATCCCTCTCTACATAAGATAGGTTTCACCAGCTTTCTACTCCCTTTTGGGAGTTTCAGAGCGAGGATGATTCTACAAGATCCGAAATTGGCGCAAGCATCTTTCTACTCCCTTTTGGGAGTTTCTCTGAACACATGTGGTTTGTCAATATCCATTGTACTGGATAGTGAACTTTCTACTCCCTTTTGGGAGTTTCTGCTAGAAAAAAGAAAGACTACATAAAGATGAAACAACATCTATACTTTCTACTCCCTTTTGGGAGTTTCGGATGGATTTAGAGAAGTTTACAGACGAAGTAGATGTGGTGGTTGAGAGAAACTTTCTACTCCCTTTTGGGAGTTTCCGAAACCAGTCATGCCATCCCTTACATGCTTCTGTTTTTCTTTCTACTCCCTTTTGGGAGTTTCACATCAATTCTTTTATTCTAGTTCGGTTTTGATTGAACCTGTATATACCTTTCTACTCCCTTTTGGGAGTTTCAGAAAATGATGCTAGATGAACTGCGGAAAAAATTCAATGCACAGATCTTTCTACTCCCTTTTGGGAGTTTCTGGTAAGTTGTGATGAGGTTTACGAGTAAAAAGAAAACTGAAGAACTTTCTACTCCCTTTTGGGAGTTTCTTTTTGTCTCAGCTGTGGATCTGCAATGTATTGTTTTGTGTAGATGCTTTCTACTCCCTTTTGGGAGTTTCTCTCCGCACATCCTCTCTATAGAGCTCTGCAAACCATAGAAAATCAGCTTTCTACTCCCTTTTGGGAGTTTCAGGAGTATACGCAGCAACAGTCATGCTATGGGAGAAAGAGACCTAGACTTTCTACTCCCTTTTGGGAGTTTCGAGAGACTGAAGCCGGTGGAGGAGATTAGAAGTAGAACAGGATCCCACTTTCTACTCCCTTTTGGGAGTTTCTGATGCAGCTACTAGTGTTATTATCAACACATACCTGACATACACTTTCTACTCCCTTTTGGGAGTTTCTTGATGGAGCAATGAGAATCATATCTGTGAAGCTACCTGAAGCATACATAGCTTTCTACTCCCTTTTGGGAGTTTCCTAAATAAGTATGGCACATCAACAATTATTGCTGTTTTATCTGATTTCTTTCTACTCCCTTTTGGGAGTTTCAATTCAAGGTAGTAGTAGAGGTGGTTAGGAATGGAGTTGCCTACTTTCTACTCCCTTTTGGGAGTTTCACGTAGATCTGTTCTCGGGTAGTGGGCTTGGGTATGTTAGTGAAGCTTTCTACTCCCTTTTGGGAGTTTCGTTCTCAAGAAATAGATCCAGATGAATTGTTAAAGAGAATTTCAGACTTTCTACTCCCTTTTGGGAGTTTCAAGTCTTGTGCATTCGACCATGGCTAGCGCTTGAGCTAGCTTTCTTTCTACTCCCTTTTGGGAGTTTCAAGTACTATGGAGACCAATGGCTAGGTATGGTGCATATATCTTTCTACTCCCTTTTGGGAGTTTCTTGTGTTTACACTTATATATTTGTGTTTTTTAGGGTTTATAAATATTTTTATGAATTTAATCAGAAGATTCATAGCTATATTGATGATTTATATAATGGTTGTTCTAATGAGTAAGAGTTGAACTGATATAGATGTTCTGATGATGTGATGAAAAGAATTGAATTTATATGTTCTAATGAGTAAGTATTGAAAGTATTACTTGCAAAGAATAGATGTTTGTTTTTGTTTTGGTTTATTTTGTATTGTTTGTTTTTTGTGGTGTGTTTATGGTTTGTATCTGTATTTTCCTCTCTCTATTTTGTCTATGTATCCCATTTTGTGTAGTTTTTCGAGTATTTTTGATAGTTTTTGTTTTGTTATTTTGTATCCGGATTTGTTTATTTCGTCTATTATTTCTTTGGGGGTTACTGTTCCTTTTTCTTTTATGTATTCTAGTATTTTGTTTGTTGTTTCATCGAGTCTTTTGGATAATATTATTCTTTTCTTTATAGTGTTTACATCTATGTTTATTATTTCGTTTCTTCCTTCTAGAGCTATGTATATGGTTGTGCTCGAGGCTTTTATTGGATCTGTTAGTGTGTAGGCTATGTATGTTTCTAGTACTAGTAGTCTTAGTCCTCCACCTAGGTCTAGGGTTACTGGAGCATTTTCTTCGAGTATCTTGATTATTTTTTCAATTGCTAGGGGAATGTCTGTGACATCTATATCTACTCTCTCAACATTTACGTTAATCATGTTAGCGAATTGTTTAAGCATTGTATAGGCTGTTTCAGCTCTTTGATCTACTTCACCTCTGATGTTGCCTACGAGAGCCACGATTTTTACTGGCTTTATGCTACTCTTTGTTAGTACAAGTAGTGTGTGAGATATATCGAAACCTAGTGTTGTTACTAGTGTGTACATAGATTTCTCACCGGGATACACACATAGACTCTGAAGAGGTAATTGCTTTAAAAATTGTTTTGAGTGTCTAAGAATTCTTGGTACACTAATGGATTCGGATAATAGAAAAATATATATGCGAGAAGATATATTTAGTTATTGGTGATAAACCTGTCTGTTGTTCAAAGATATCCTGGAATAGTTGAATTATTCAAGAAGTTAGCTGAGAACAAAAGGTATGGTCCTATAGATAGACTTGCTAGAGCCTTAAGTTCTGAAATGGTTAGAGTAGCTCTATACGAAGCTCTTAGGATTGGTGTTACCGAGGGATGGAGTATACCGTCTGATGCTGAAGTTGATGGATTTCTAGCAGAAGTAGAGAAGAACCTAGGGATAGCTCAGAAGATTGCTGTTATAGCACTTACATCAGCACCAAAGCAGGTGTCTACGGGGTGAACCTATGTTCCTCTCCATGAGCTTTAGGCTAAAGGTTGAAGTAGAAGCCCTTAATATGGTTGAAGCAATGGGTGCATACAGTAGACATAGAACAGTATCTCTACTTAAGCCCAGGGGTGAGGGAAAGGGATATAGACTCGTCATAGCTCCCGCAGTCTCAGGACAAGCAATAGCCTATGGCTACATGAAGAGTTTAGTAGAGCTAGCAACAATAAAGAATCTACCTCTATGTGGTCAATGCAGAAACTATGAGAATAGAGGGGGATTCATAAAGCATGGCACAGACAGTACAGGTAAGCAAGAGGATCTTATTAGGGAGTGTGTAGTTGATGATATAACAGGCTTCATGATTGCACAAGCAAATGTTAGAAGAACATCACCGATACAGTTCAGCTACATGGTTCCAGATATAGAGGGCTCCGATGTATCAATAGAACCTCAATTCCATGTAAGAGCGCCAATGCCTGGACAAAAGCCTCAGCCTTTCCAAGTAGAAGCTGGGACAGCTATATATGTTCTAGGTGTTGCACTAGATATAGACAAGATAGGTGCAGTAGCTGGAGAAGGAGGTGTACCGAAGAAAGTTGTAGACAGTAGGGTACCTAGGATTAGGATAGCTATCCAAGCACTAGCAAATCTAATCGAGGGACTGAGTTTCGGAGCTAAGAAAGCTAGATATCTACCGATATACGATGTTGTAGGAGCTATAGCAGCTCTATCACATCCAGTACCATTCATGGTGTCTCCAGCTAGAGTAGGTAGAGATGGCAGCAACTATATATCGAAGACATTATCTAGAGCTTCAAACTATGTAGATCTATTCAAGGATGTAAATGAAGAAATAGAAATTGTGTATATGGATAAAGAAGGTCTCAATATAGAAACAAAAATCACAAACGTAAAGATTGAAAATGCCAACAACGTCTCAGAGCTTGTAGCAAAGATACTGAAAAAAGTTGAGGAAAAGGTTAGGGATTAGATGTGGCTAGAAAGCTCTACGCTGTACTAGCAGAAGTATCGACATACGGCACTCTAGCTATCTATACCCCCTATGCATCTATATCTGCTGACACATATCTTCTACCACCACCAACAACAATAGTTGGAGCACTAGCATACTCTTACTACAGATCATTGAATGACTTGAGAGAGTTAACAGAAAATGGATCTTCACCAGCTGTAGAACTGATTGACAAGAAAAAAGTTCTCTATGCAGCTGCAGGAATAGTGAAGCCTATTGGGCTCTCGAAATCTATAGAGAGGTTATACCAACATATATATCTAAAGAAGCAGCACTGGAAAAGACAGGAAATGGCTTATACGATAGGTGTTCGCCCGATATCTGTAGTTGATAGACTACAGATATTCTTTATTTTAAGTGATGAAGAATTGGTGAAGTATTGCTACGGAATAACGAGACTTGGTAGAAAAGAGTCTCTAGTTGCTGTAGATAATGTAGTTTCGATACCTTTAGAAAATGCTTTAACAGATTCAAAATACTGTGAAACAAGTTTCTATTTTCCATTAAGTATAGCTAAAGATTATTCACCAAGAGGGATGTGGATAGAGATCAATATGCCTATACTTGATAAACAAAACTATGCCAAGAAGACAACTGTTCTAGAGCGATACGTAGTACCTAAACCTTTTACCGATGCAAAAGCCACAGTAGAGCTGAATGAAGAGGGTGTAGTGCTCAAGATGAATATAAGGGATAGAGAAATAGTTGAAGTTCCTGTACCAAAACGAGCTATAGAAATATAGAGAAGGTGTAGAGAATGTCTAGACATGCGAAGTCATCTACACTTCAACGAGGGATAACGGTGCTGGATCTCGTAAGATATAGGAACTATGCATTTGCTTGGTTCTCTGAGATAGCTATAAAGCTATGTACTGGTAGAGATCTCGAGGAACTAAATCAGAACAACATAAGTAGCATTCTATCTGATGTAGCTAAATGCTCTAACGATCTAATAAACAAGATGCATAAAGCTAATAAAGATCCCTGTACTTCTAGTCCTATACCTCTAACCGGAAACGATCCTAAGGGGAAGATGAATCTCTGTTACGCAAACACAGTCCTCAATAACTTGCTATCCATGTCTAAAATAGAATCTCTACCACTTCCTCCAGCACTTTCTCTAGAATTTGCAGAGTTCACAAGATCATTCATGGGTATTGGTAGAGAGAAGAGAAACGTATTTGTGATAGCTGAAGAGGTTCTTGCGCTATCGATTATAGGGGCAAGACTAACTCAATCATATGTAGCTAACCGTGAGTATGGCTACGTATACGTAGAAGTTGTACCGTACATTCTTTCCCTAGATAAGCTTAGAGACCTAAACTCTTTAGCCAAGAGAATTACAGAGAAAGTTCAGAAGAATGAGGGTAGCATAAACGTTGTCTTCATTGGTATAGCTACAGCGATTAGTATCGTAGCCAAAGAGTTTCTAAGAGATATCCTGAAACGCGATGGACATACAATAGCAAATTACTTAAGGATAGCTAGAACTGGGAACAAGATCATGGTTAAGGGCTTTGATTCTATAGATCTTGTACATCTAGCCAAGATAGTTAAGGCTGGTGGCATCGCTGGTGCACTATACAATATACTGAATAGATATCCATCCAAGGAGTATAACTCGTTGAGGAGATTCATAGAGTTAGTTGCAACAAACTTGATAAAGTATCAGAGCTTTAGAAAGCCTCAATACATATACGAGATCCTTAGGTACCTAACATCACCTGAGCTAAATACTGAAGGAGTTGAATGGTACACAAAGAAAAGTGCTAGAGAGCTTGACTGGAGTGAGATTGTAGAGAGATTCACAAGACTCTCTAAACTCATAAACTAGTCAGCTGATTCTCCGAGGAAGCTAAAGCATGTCTCATTTGTGTAGCAAATTTTCAAGTGGTAGAGCACTCATAGATACCCTCTCAAACTATATATACAGTCTTGATAAATTTGATCGAGTTATAGTCGTAGAAGCTCCTACAGGTTATGGCAAATCTGTTGGAGCACCTATTGTAGGTGCATTAAACTATACAAAAAATTTTTCTTATAACTTCATCCACGTGCTACCTCTAAGAGCTATAGTTGAGGATCTCTACTTATGTAAGTATTTAGCAGCTGTAACCAGCTGTAAATCAACTAAATGTAGAGCATTGCCGCCAAATGTGTTTATCGAGGCTCTGAAGACAATGGATATAGATGAAGGTGATATAGCTTACCAGATGGGTCTAGACCATATGATTAGAGGTGTAGGAGTGAAGGAGCCTACCTACGACGCTAAGGTGATGGTATCTACACTAGATTCCTTTGCCTACACCTTCTTCAGAATACCGGTAACAGAGATGTTTAGAGAAGTAAAACATTATGCTATTCCTAGGGCCCGGATATTTACATCAACTGTGTTTCTTGATGAAGTTCATATGCTTAAGAGATTCGATGACGAGTCGTCTGAGAGAGCTTTAGCTTTCTTAAAGATACTGCTTGAGTTCTCTATAAAGACATCGACACCTGTTGTATTAGCAACAGCAACTCTATGGAGTAGATTTAGAGAAATTCTAGCAAATTGGTGTGAAGGTAAAATAATGTTCTTCACTCTATCGAATAGAGATGAGAAAAGCGGTTCAACTGTTTATGTAAGAGACCGGGAATTCGAAGATGCTGCAAAATCGATAAAGTGGGTCACGAATATCGTAGAAGAGAAAGATCTTGTAGCAAAAATCAATGAACATAGTAAATGTGATGAGAGAATTCTTGTGGTAAGAGACACTATACGTCTTGCTGTAGACACATACAATAAAATTGATGTTGATTCTAATGAGAAGGTTCTTATCCATAGCAGGCTATGTCTAAAGGATAGAGAAGATGCTGTAAATAGGGCTAGGACTGCAAAAGTTGTTGTAGCAACACCTATTATTGAAGCAGGTGTTGATTGGGATTTTGATGTAGGTTTTAGAGATGCTACAAACACTCCTTCAGCAATACAAGTCTTTGGCAGGATTTGTAGGAGTAGAAGAGATTGTGAAGCTTCTGTCTATCTAGTCAAGGTGAATAACAGTTTAAGAGAGTTGATTGAGTACATAAACATGAATAGATATATCGACTGGAGAATACCGTACAGCTATACTAGAAACGGAGTAGAGTTCAAAGGCTATAGCGAAATACTAGAAAAATCAGCTACCATAACCATAGATGTAGATGAAAAAGCAGAAAGAGATTTTAGAGCATTAACAGCACCAATCTTCCTTCCATCAAAATACATAGAATCTGTACTAGAGACTACGAACTATAGCATACTTAAAGAACCTCTAACACAATTTTATGTATATGGATATAACAAACTTGAAAACTCGAGGAATTCAGATGAAATTATATCTGGAACATTCACATATTCCTTAGAATTAGTACGAAAACAATTGCGATGCATTGACTATTTCGTATGTGTTGTTGATAGAGAAGGTGAGCTGATTACGAGCTTCAGAAAAAATGTTTTACACACTACCATCAATTCTGTAGAGTATGCAAAGCTCTACGAGGAATGTATTAAGTCTTCCTCAGAAAATAGAGGTAGACCTATTTTCATAGGATTTGTTTTAAAGGAGAACTGCTACAGAAATGGGCTTGGTTTCGTAGGTGATGAGTAGTGTGTTACGCTTATAGAGATAGAGGATCAGAAGAGTTTTTACTAAACCACTTAGTGGGTGTAGAGAAGTGTTGTGAGGAGAGGTGGGAGCTTAACGCATTATCACGTAAGATCTCCAGAGTGCTAGAGATACCTATAGATGATGTGAAAAACGCCATACTCTTGAGCTCGTTGCTACACGATCTAGGTAAAGTTGCACAAGAGTTTCAAGAAAAATGTGATCAAGGGATATGTAGAGAGTTTCCGAGACACTACATGATATCGGCATTCTTGGTACACCTAGGACTAAGTGCCATGGGAATTGTAGTAAAAGGGAAAGATGTTAGCAATTTTATGGAGGATAGATTTAACGAGATTGATAGAAATAAGGTTACAGGTATTCTAATTCTATTCCCTATAGCGTTTCACCACTATCACCAAGTTAGAGGCTATGGAAGCTACTCTTTTAGAGGCTGTGGAAGCTACTCTAGCGATTATTTGGAGGAGTTTGTTGAAAAGCCTAGAATTTGGGGTAGATGTATTGAATGTCTAAAATCAATACATGAATATATAGACAATAACAACATACTTAATATAGCTAAAAAGTTGCTCGATTTTTTGTTGAATCTAGATAAGCTAAGGAACAGCGATGTGTATAGGAATAGTAAATTATTTATCGAGAATTTCTATAACGATGTAGTGGATAAAGGTGTGAAATTGCAATCAATAACATTATCGAGTGTTGTTATAGAATCGATTACAGGTTTGATTAATTTATGTGATGGTTATGTAGCTCATAGAGCACGAGGTGTTGGTAGGAAATGATATCAGTGTTTAATATCAAGGCTACTGTTGTTAGGTCTGTTCCTCTTATTGGTTGGAGTGGTTCTTTTGTGGCTAAGGTTGTTAAGTCTTGTTTTCCTAGAGAGGTTCTTGATTGTGGTTTCTCTATTTCTCCTCTGCTTCAGAATGGTAGGATTGTTTTGAGTGGTGTTAATGGTTCTCAGGTTGTTTTGGATACTGGTTCTAGTTTTTGGTTTAGGTTTGCTTCTTATTGTAGAGATGGGTCTGTTGTTGCTAGAGTTGTTGATGTTGTATCTAATAATGTTCTTGATGTTTTTAGGGCTTCTGAAGTTGAGTTTCGTGTATATGAGTCGTCTATTGATTTGCTTAATGACTGCGATTTTTGTGGTGAGGATAAGCTTGTTAAGTTTATTGATTCTAGGGGTAGAGCTATGGTTGAGGTTTTCTTTGGTCCAACAATGCTTATGTTCAGGGGTTGGAGGGTGCTATACCCTTCTCCTCAGAGGCTTGTATATACCTTGGCTAAGTCTAGTGTTGATTTCTTGAGTGTTGATCCTAGGATTGCTAGGAAAAGAGCTAGAACTCTATCTAGGAATATTGAGATAGTTGGTTATGGAACCAAGGTTGTAGATGTATCTATAGGTAGGAATAGAAAGGTTAAGGCATTCATGGGGAAAACTGTCTTCGGGATTCAGGGGCTGGAGAATCTTAGGGATTTTGTTGAGCTACTTGAGGTCGGTAGACTGGTTGGTGTTGGTAGGTCTAGGGGTATAGGTTTTGGCTATATAAACTATAGAGTATTGTCTTGAATTGGTGGATATAGTTTTGATGAAGCTCTACATAGTTTCAAAACCTTTAAATAGTTCTATAGATGATATGCTTAAGGTAGTAGGTTTCGATAGAAAAACAGCTATAGCTATTGTCGGCTCTAATCTAGCTGAAGAAGACTACTGTAGTAGGTATCTGTGTCTAGATACATTAAATGGTTTCGAGGAATTGACAAAAAACGTAGTCGAGATTATTAAGAGAAGAGGTATTCGTTATGTAAAGCTTGTGCTAGGAGATACAGATGGTCTTACTTCAACAGCTATCCACACTATGTACATGGTTTTTAACACAATTGAGCTAGCTATAGATCTAGAGATTGATCCTCTAAACATAGTCTATGATGAAGAACTCATTAAACTAGACTTCAAGCCTAGGCTTTGGCTAGATCTTAGAGATCTAGAGATACTGACTAGACTAGATAGCTGTAGAGCTAGTAGAGATATAGCGGATATGCTCAACATCCCTAGCTCTAGCTCAAGACGAAGACTATTCAACATGATGAGGAAAGGATTAATAGATATAGTGTATAGAGGTAGGAAAAAGATATACTGTCCAACAACTCTAGCCAAGATCTTTTCCTACACATTGATGCAGATGTTTCTATAGAAACAAATACTGCATCTAGTCTTAGATGGAGTTGATCTAGGGAGCTTCTCTTCAGCAATCATCTTGTGGATCTCTTTTACAGATCTATAGACTATTTCCCTAATATTGGGCGATATAGCTATCTCGAATACAGATCTAGGTTCGAGGGAGAGAATAATTGCTCTATAGACAGGTTTATTGATTGTTTCTTCAACAGCTATAGCATAGCTTACTAGCTGTACTATATGGTGTAGAGTGTATCTTTTAATAGCTTTAGGAGAGCTTCTGAGCTTAATCTCTATAGGTATAGCTTCTTTATCGCATATAGCGAGAGCATCTACATAGCCATGTATACCTAGTCTACTGGAGTAGACATATCTATCAACCTCTATACAGCATCTATCGCTAAGCTTATGCTTAATAGCTTCGTATATGTTTTGGAGTGAAGGTCTAGATTCTCTAGCATACATCATGGACTCTGTAGGAGGTTCAAGTATAGTGAATATCTTGAAGTAGGCTATCCTCGGACAGTAGGTGTATTCCTTGATTATTGTTATAGGTATCATAGAACTTCTAATGGCTTTTCACCCACCTTAGCCTGGGAATTAAAGAACATAGCTTTATCCATGTACTCCTTAGGCACAACTATAACACCTATAGAATCTGTAGATCTATCTATAACTCTTAGAAGAGCTCTAAAAGCTTCTTTAGCTAGACTAGTGTTTCCTTTAGCTATATATACACTTCTCTGAACCCTTTGGAAACCAAGTCCCTGAAGCTTTTCAGCAGCTATAAGTCTTCTACTATTGTCAGATATATCGTAGAAAGCAACTATATAGCTCAAACTATATCACCAGTCTAGCTCCTCTATACTCTAGACCTTCTCTAATGCAGTAAGCTAGATCCCATGCATCTCTCTTTATAATTTCAGAAAGCTCTTCTCTTTTACTAGTTTTAATGTATAGATATCTCTGTCTAAGGTTTTCGAGAACAATAGATGCTACAGATCTTCTAGAATCTATATCTAGTCTGTCTTGTTGAATAGCTAGCTTAATCTTCTTAACGTTTATCACAAGAGGTTTATCTACCGCAATAGCTCTAAACATCTCAACAAAGTCTAGCGTTAGAGAAGGCTTTCCACTTTTAGGGGTATGGAGAACACCTAGATATGGATCTAGACCAGCAAAAAGAAGAGATCTTTCACATACGCTATAGAGAATCCCATAGCCATAGTTTAAAGCCATGTTGAATGGATCTCTAGACTCGTGGTCTCTACCCCTAAACCCTAGGCTATCTGGGAGTAGAGAGGCTATGGTTTGCCAATAGGCTTTAGCTGCTCTAGACTCAAACGACATGAGGATATCTCTATCAAGAATCTTTGGATCTAATGCTCTAAGTTCTGTAGCTATAGAGTCTATCTGGTAAGCAACTTCTCTTAAGCTTGGCTCTCTATAGTTTTTCGCTAGATATCTTATAAGCTCTACTTGGTTAACTATCTTGGTATAGACAATCTCTTTAGCCAGCTTCCTGCCGTAGTCTTCTTGAAACAACATGTACTGAGAAACTCTTACAGCAACAGTTTTGTTTATATATGGTGGGTATAGGCGTGCTATAGGCATTCCATTGAAGTCTAGAAAGACAAAGTCAATACCTCTTCTAGCAGCAACTCTAATAGCTTTAGAGGATATACTAA
This sequence comes from Ignisphaera sp., assembly GCA_038831005.1. Taxonomy (NCBI): domain Archaea; kingdom Thermoproteati; phylum Thermoproteota; class Thermoprotei; order Desulfurococcales; family Desulfurococcaceae; genus Ignisphaera; species Ignisphaera sp. Next base: position 309,865 of record JAWBKZ010000002.1, on the reverse strand, counting down.
CCCTTGAAGAAGCTACAACTACACAATCTATATCTGGAGGTATAAGGATTTTCTCCTTAGAGTCTCCTTTAACAACATAGATACCTCCTCTCCTACACACAACTCTAGAGCCAGGAGAAGCTATAGTGAAAATCTTCATCTCTTTCCACCACAAAAAACAGAATAGGGACAACTAGAGTAACAGTTATCTGGTATAGGTGGCTCTTCACCATGCTCTAAGATCATTGCCACTCTATCTCTAGCTTCTAGAAAAGCTCTTCTAAGGTTATCATCAATTCTTACAATTCTCCAACTTAAAACAGGATTATCACCATCAACAATACCTATATAGAGAGCTACAGCAAAATCAACTGGATGACCAATCCAACTCTCTATAGCTAGAGCATATCCAGCTAAAGCTATCTCCTTTCTCTCAAAAACCCTCTCGCTCACAGACGCAAGAGAAATATCAACAGGTAGAAAACCAACAAGAAGATCAGGTTTAACAAAATCAGATAAACCAATAGCTGCTCCAGGAATCATAGGCTCAACAGATATAGGGACACCATCCTCATTAGAGTACATAGCTAGCGATAAAGCCTTCCTAAACAACTTCCTAAAGAAACTCCTATAACCTCTAAGCATTGGATCAAAACCATGAAACATTTTCTCAAAACCTCTAACAATATCAACAACATCTCTATCCCTAAACCTAAAAGGATAGAGAAAAACATCATGAACAGCTCTACCAAAAACAAAAACACCTCCATCAACCCTAACCCTAACAACCCTCCTAAGCCAAACATCCCTCTTACTAGGACAAGGACTAGAAACATCAGAGATACTGGGCCTAGCCAAAAACCTAGAACCAACAACATCAAACCTCCAACCCCTAACATCAGCAACAACCTCACCACCAACAGACCTAACATAATCCCAAACCCACCTAGGAAACACAACAACCACCCAAACAAAAACAACACAAAAAACCAGATAAACATAACCCCGAACACAAAACCACTCACACCCAACTACAAAAAACAAACAATACAAAATAAACCAAAACAAAAACAAACATCTATTCTTTGCAAGTAATACTTTCAATACTTACTCATTAGAACACACAAATTCAATTCTTTTCATCACATCATCAGAACAGTTAAATAAACTCAACTCTTACCCATTAGAACAACCATTATATAAACCATCGATATAGCTATGTATTTTCTTAAGAAAAACACGAAAATATTTATAAACCCTAAAAAACACTAGTATATAAGTGTAAACACAAGAAACTCCCAAAAGGGAGTAGAAAGTATAATATATTAGTAGTATAATATAGATATTTCCTGAATATATGAAACTCCCAAAAGGGAGTAGAAAGTCTTGAGTAATTTGATATCGTGATAAACAGTTGCATCTATAGCTTGAAACTCCCAAAAGGGAGTAGAAAGTTTACAGTTGTAACAACAAGCTTCCATTCTCTGCATGAACCCCATGTGAAACTCCCAAAAGGGAGTAGAAAGGCATATCTCTCCCCTGTAGAGTTGCCACGGCTTGAACCTCGTCCTGGAAACTCCCAAAAGGGAGTAGAAAGATTTCACTAAGTATAGCTAACCTTGGCTCTACTTTCTCCTTAAGAAACTCCCAAAAGGGAGTAGAAAGATGTTATCACATATCCATCTAGTCTATCACCAAGTAGTGTTTTTGCGAAACTCCCAAAAGGGAGTAGAAAGCTATACTACTCTAGGATGTCTAGAACTAAAAACTCTTCCTCTCAAAGAAACTCCCAAAAGGGAGTAGAAAGCTTTATTTTATTAATTGCACATTCAATTACTCTGATAATCTCATCGAAACTCCCAAAAGGGAGTAGAAAGGTGTGTACATTAAGTTCAACAAAAAGTTCAATGAATTTCTTCAGGAAACTCCCAAAAGGGAGTAGAATGGTGAATTCTATTGATACTAGAGCTAGAGGTCTATGGCTTTGGCTTGATCTAGAGATAGAAGTAGAGTTATTTAACTGAATAGACTAGTGATCTAGGTTGATGAGTTTTAGTGTGTGTATGTATTGGGGGACCTATCAAGACTATATAGTTTCCGGATATGTTGTTTTCTTTTAGGATATTTTCGATATTGTTTAATGTGCATATGAATGTTTTCTGGTCTCTCCATGTAGCTCTATATACAATGGCTACTTCTGTATCTTTAGAGTATCCTGCTCTAATTAGTAGATCAACGATATTGTGTATACAAGAGCTGCCTAAGTATATTGCGATTGTTGAAACATCTCTAGCTGCTTGGAGAAGTTTAGCTATATCGTCTCTAATTGGTGTTCTACATGAAGGTCTTACTATAACTATAGTCTGGAGTTTTTCTGGTATAGTTAGAGATGTTTTTAGAACAGAAGCTGCAGCAGTCATTGCTGTTACACCGGGTATGATCTCGTAGTCTATTCCTGCTTTCTCGAGCTCACTTATCTCTTCTAGTAATGCTCCATAGATTGATGGATCTCCTGATTTCAGTCTCACAACAATTCTGCCTTCTCTAGCTTTTCTAACCATTATATCGACTATTTCTTCTAAACTCATTGCAGAACTTCTATAGATTTCGCATCCCTCTTTCACATACTTCAGTATCTCTGGATTTACAAGAGAATCAGCATATATAACTACATCTGCTTCTCTGATCACTTTAAGCGCTTTTAGTGTTATTAACTCAGGATCTCCAGGACCAGCACCAACTATATATACTTTGCCCATAGATATTCATCTCCTAGCTATAACTAGAGAAATATAGTCTTCATCTATAATATCTCTACCTATCACCTCATCTTCCGTAAAACACCTCTTCGCATAAACTATCCTGAATCCCTTTTGAGCTAGAGATTCTGCAGCCTTAGCCATAATCTTACCGCCTTTAACAACAACCACAGTATTGAAGTAGCCAACTACATCTCCTAGAGCCTCTACTCTAGCTGAGGGCACTATAGCTATAGCTTCATCACCTAAAGCAAGAGGCATTAAAACTCTATCAGCACATGCATATATTGCTGAAACCCCTGGCACAATCTCGATATACACATCATCTAGACATTTCATTGAAGCTAGTAGATGTGCCGATGTACTATATAGAGAAGGTTCACCTAACACAGCTATAGCTATACAGCTAAACTTGTGAAGAGCATTACAAACCTCTCTAGCTACTTTCTCAACCCAAGTCTTATCACCCATAGATACACTAAGTTTAATCACTTTAGATGCAATAGATATCTTCTCGACAATAGATAACGCTATACTGTCATCAACCTTACTACTCATAGGTATGAAAACCACTTCTGCTTCTCTAAGCCTATTCAATCCCTTAACTGTGATTAACTCTGGATCACCAGGTCCAAGACCAACTACATAAAGCTTTCTCAAGTCTTTTCACCAGCAATAATGAATACAGGATTGCCTCCCCTAAGGAATAACCCATAGCCTAGAGGCTCACCTCTAGCCACTTGAACCATAACCACCTCTAGCTTCATGCCAAGCTTCTTCATAATCGATAAAGCTGTATAAATATTCTCTAGCAGAGTTAGATTCAAAACAATCCTTCTACCATACCTCAATCTATCAAACGCTACAGCTATTATCTCATCCAATCTACCAGAGCTACCCCCAATAAATACAGCATCTAGCTCTCTAGGAAGTAGAGATAAAGCATTTGGAGCCTCACCATGTATAAACCTTATAACTCTATCCACACCAAATCTTGTAGCATTTCTTTTCGCAATCTCTATAGCCTTCTCATTTCTATCGATAGCATATACAACACCTTTAGAGCCAACAATATTAGCTAACTCGATAGCAATACTACCTGTTCCACAACCAATATCTACAACCACATCACCTTCTCTAATCCTCATCTTCGATATAGAGATAACCCTGACCTCCTCTTTAGTCATAACTATACCCTCAAGCTTATCAAACATTTCATCAGGTATACCATAGGTTCTATAGCTCCACATCAAGTCTCAGCCCTAGCCAAGATACCTCCATCATAACTGAATACCAGTATCTCGATAGTAGAGTTACTACACAATCTACGTAAATGGTTTAGAGCCTTTCTAGCCACATAGCTAAAGACAAGTGAAGCACTACTCCCTATAGTATCTAGAGCTTCTCTCACAGAAGAAGCTGCAGAAACCCTCTTAACAACATCTATATCTAGACCTACTGCAACACATGCATGAGTTAAAGCCTCTATTCTTGCATCACCTACTCTACTACTTGTATTCATTATACCAACACTTAGCTTCAGAACCTTAGAAGGCTGAATAGCTACAACTATACGAGAAAAACCTGCTTTCGAAGCTTCACTAACAGCAAATCCCACACTATCACCAACCTTAACTATAATCTCTGGACTGTATATCTGTGATGCATAATCGAAGGTTCTATTCCCTGTTGCTAAAACTATAACTGTGCTTCTAGATCTAACGATACTTATCTCTAGAGATATTCTATGTACATCATCTTCAGCACTCACTGGCCACTCGATACCCGTGGTACCTAGAATGGATATACCATCAACTATACCTAGAGACTCATTCAAAGTCTTCTTCGCAATCTCTTCACCATTTGGAACCTCTATAACTACATCTAAACCTATACCTTTTGCTACTTCTCTAATAGCTTCAATAATCATGCTTCTAGCTGTTGGCGATATAGCGCTTTCACCAACAGGTATCTGGAGACCTGATCGAGCCACAATCCCCACCCCTCTACCACCAACAACATTAACAATATCATCTTTTCTCTGCTTAACACATACAACAATAGAGATACCATCAAGAACATCAACATTATCGCCAGAAAACTTTCTAACAGAAGCACAAACACTATCACCATATACAAAGATCTGCTCTACAGGTATCTCTAGTCTAAGCCCCACAGGTGTTGGAATTGTTACAGAACTGGGCTTCACTCTATGGAGGAGAAATACTGTAGCTGCTTTAGCTGCTGCAGCAGCTGCTGCTCCAGTTGTTATACCGAATCTTTTAAAGAACTGAACTATACTCAAAGCCTATACCCTCTCTGAGTCACCATATAGTTTCTATAGATGATTGTCTTCGAAGAACCAACTATAATCGTTGTCCCCATATCTATATAGTCGCGATATTCAATCCAATCCTTTAGCCTAGTCACAAATACCTTCTCACCATCTCTATAAACATTTCTAGCAATACCGACAGGAGTATCGCTAGATCTAAACCTTGCTACAGTATTCATAGCCTGTTCCACAAGATCAAGTTTAACCGGATTATAGAACACTATAACGAAATCTCCTTTTGCAGCATGCTCTACCTTGCTCAAGATAACTTCTCTAGGGATAAGGATATCGCTTAAATTAATTACAGCAAAATCAGATGCTAGTGGTGCCCCAAGTTTTGCAGCAGCAGCTAAAGCAGCTGTAACACCAGGGATTATAGTTACATCAACATCTATACCGTTTTTAGCTATATATTCAAGCAGAATACCAGCCATACCATAGACTTGTGGATCTCCACCCGATACCAATGCAACTATCTCGCCATTTAGAGCATACTCTACTGCTTTTTTCACTCTCTCGACTTCTTCCCTCATACCATACTCAACAACCCTCTTATTCACTAGCACATCCCTAATGAAATCTATGTACCTTTTATACCCAAGCACTACACTACTTTCTTCAATAGCCTTGAGAACAGCAATAGTTCTAAGCTCTAGTGCTCCAGGACCTATCCCAACAACATATATCTTGCCTCTACATCTGTTTAACATACTCTACAACACCATTGAAAATAGCTACAGCAAGCGAACTTCCACCATAGCTACCTCGAACAGTTATACATGGGATACCAGATCTTATTAATCTCTCTTTAACTACTACAGCATTAACAAACCCCGGTGGTGTAGCTATAGCGAAGGGAATCTCGATTAAAGACTTGTTAACCATTTCTAAGACTTGTGAAAGTGCTAGTGGTGAATTACCTATGATAGGTATAAATATTCTGTATCTCGAAGCTGCAACAACCATTGATGCAGCAGTTCTAGCCATATTCATTTCTTTTGCTAGCCTAACTGTATCTTCATGATCTATAAACGTATACTTCTCTCTCCACCTAATACCTGAATAAACCATCTTAACATCTGTAACCACAGGTATCTTCTGATTAATCAAAACCTCTCTAGCTACATCTAGAAACCTTGGATGTATATAGGTATGGTACGCTAGATCAAGATTACCGCTAGCAAACACAACTCTAGCCATAACCATTTTCTCGAAATCGCTAGTCTCTATAATAGTGTTAAGCAGTAGATTGATTCTCTCTAGAGACTCTGTCTCTATTCTAGAGACATTCTTCTCGACAGAGAGAACCTTCTGCTTCAACATACCGATAGACCTATTTATACTGTTAGCTATCATAAGCTTAAACAGTGTTGTACTAGAGATAGGTGAGGTAATGTATAGATTGAAGATATATCCTTTCCACATAACCTTCATCCACTGATCAAACACAAGATTATCCATAAACTTACCCACTATATCGCGAACAACATGCTTACCCTTGGCTATGAATAGAAGAACCATAACGATATTCGTAACACCTCTCTCTAGAACTTCTTCCAAAACCTCTTCCCAGTGAGGAACAGACACATTTCCCACTTTTTCGTTATACGCTAAATGTATCTCTAGATCTTGTTCAACAATAAACATTTTCATAGATTCAATAACGTTCTTAAGATCTCTGTAGACCTCGATTGAGTTTGATCCATGTGCAATAACAATTATTGAGACCTTCATCACTACACCTCTGTGCAAGGCTCTATAACGAGAATTGTGTAAGCATCTAGATCTCTATCCATTGAGAGCATTTCCGAAAGCTTGAATTTAACCACATTTTCTTCTGAAAAAGATAGTCTCTGAAACATATATACAGTAGAGTCACAGACCATCTTCTCGCTTATCTTCTTAACCATAGCAATCACATCAACAAAATTTGTTCTAGGGTAGATGATTAGATATCTGTTTAGCCTAAGGATATCCTCTATAGATGCTAGATCATCTTCAATATTTTTAGATGAATGGAGAGATAGAACAACAGTATTACCTAGATCTATATGCAGTCTTGCAAGAGCTAGATTAACTGAAGAGACTCCCGAGATAATAATATGGTCTACTCTATACATTCTACAGAAACTGATTACAGTATTCATCAAGTTTCTCTCAGATACAAATGGATCACCTCTCAGAAGAAGACAAACATCTTCTGAACATGCTCTTTTCACAACACTCTCTACAAACTCATTTACACGTCTGCTATCTATCTCGATAACCTCTTTTCTCTCAACCAACCATCTAAATTGCTCTAGAATCTTCCTCCATGCAGCAACAGTAACACACTTAGCTATAGCCTTTAGAGCCTTGAGGGTTATATACTCAGGATCTCCCGGTCCTACCCCAACTACATATAAAACCATTAATGATCACGACACGAAGCCATAGCTATAGTAACATTCCTTCTAAACACACGTTTCCTAAATATGAGATGAGCCTTACCGCTACATCCATAGATTGCACAAGCTTCTGCAACACCTCTGAACCCATACTTAACTATATTTGGAGAAGGTGGTGTTAGACATATATCATCTATACTGTTTATCTCATCAAGTTTCACAAGCTTAAAAGGTACACCAAGAATATTGGCAGCTTCTTTAACTATAGGTTTTATAGAAACAATACATTTAATTGATGATAAACCTATATTTACTTCATCTAGAGCTTCCCTAACAGCTATAGCAACTTCATTTGCATCTGTATCGCTATGAGCACCTACACCTATAGATATTGTGTAAGGTTTACACCAAACTACTCTAGCATTCTCTAGATCAATATGTACATCACTATCTTTTGAACGAATAAAGAAAACATACCTACATTTACCACCATTAACTATGTATCTCCCTTTAACAATCGAGGGCATACTATCGATACCATATACACATATCTCTTCACCTCTCAGTAGAGCTGAATCAAGTATCTGAACATCATCAATATTCTCTATATGGCAGTGAAGAATCCTTGCCAATTGCTCAATACTTGTAACCCCTCGGGAATCTGAAGCTGTTGTTATAACAGGTTCTAGCTCAAGTATCCTCGATAACTCTAACGCAATCTCGTTTGCACCCCAATGAGCACCAATAACCGGTATCACGAATCTACCGCTAGGATCTACAACAATAACTGGAGGATCAATAGATTTATGTACAAGTTTTCCACATAGAGTTCTAACAGCAACACCAATAGGAGAAATAAATATGATTGCATCATAACACTTTAATAGATTATCAATATCGAAGCTCTTTATGGATCCGATGACTACTGGAACCCCATAGCTAGATATCTGAGTCCCAATGTTTTTCGCAATAGTCTTTTCACTATCTGATGTATATAAAATCGCCATTCCTCTCCAAAGAGTCTCCAGCAAATCTTATCAACCACACTATATGTGTACAGGCTAGCCATATATAACCCTATTCTATTTAACCCACACTTAACGCTAAATCTCTTTTCTTTATAGTTGATAGTGAACAGAACTATGAAGCTATATATTGTAAGCAATAGCTTTATATTCTGATTTAAATTCATCTGAAATATGGCTAGGGTAACCACATGATTAATACAATAGCGCTATCACAATCTTTAGCAGCATATACATTAACATTTAGAAAACTATCGCCAGACATTCTTGCCTCTCTAAGAACAAAACATAGAGACCTCTATAAAGCTATGTGTAGCAATGGAATTAGCTGTGTAGTTCTATCAACATGTCTAAGATTCGAAGTCTATATACATACAGAAGGAGAGGATAGATGGAGCTTTGTAGAAAAAAATCTAGAGAATATGTTAGAAGAATACAAGATTTACATAGATAAGCATGTGGGTATTGATGCCATAAGATATTTATTTGAAGTTTCATCAGGACTTCATTCACAAATTGTTGGTGAATGGGAGATACTTGAGCAAGTTGAAGAAGCACTAAAACGCTCTATAGAGTTTTCTTGTAGCTCATGGCTTCTCGAAAAATTGTTTCGAAAAGCTGTTGATGTTGGACGAAAAGTTAGGATTCAGTTCATGGGTCTAGAGACACATGAGAGAGGATATCCACAGATTGGTATCAAGATTCTGTCTAGAGCTCTAGGTGATTTAAACGATAAGAAGCTTATGTTCATAGGCTCTGGTCATGCAATTCGTAGAGCTATTAGATATCTCATGAACTACTACAGACCTTCCATAGTTGTGGTTTTTAGCGAAGACATCAATAAGGCTACCAGTATCTGTAGCATGTATGGAGAAAGCTGCATACCGCTTCCATTTAGCGAACTAGCTGAATGGCTAACGAAAATCGATGGAATATTTATAGCTATCTCAAATCTTGGTAATGAATACTTAAACAAGATAAGACAAGTTGTTGAATCTCTGAAAATACCTGTGGTTGATGTTTCATTACCTCCTATAGTAAAAGAGACTCATGAAAATGTATACACTTTCTATGATATTCAGAGATATGCTGAAGAAGCTAACGAGACTGCTGTCTCATGTATAGACAAGATAAAACAGACAATAGATAGAGAGGTAGAGGCTTTTCTACTGAGTATAGCTAGAGACATGGTGGCAAATCGCTTAGCATCAATAATGAAGGCTGCTGAAGTACTAGCTATATATTCTGCTGAAAAACTGGTTAAAGAGCTTAGAATATCTGAAGAGAGTAGAGAGATAGTTGTAGCTGCTTTCCGTAATTATTCACACAAAATCTTGATCCCATTGATAGATATCATGTTGCAGAAAAGCCTACAGAACGAGAAGTATGGTGAATACATGAACTCTATACTCACTCATTTCGAAAACAAGCTGAATTCTCTCATTGATTCGGTGAAGTAGATGAATCCTATATACACATCACTTAGATTCCCCTATACACGTCCACGTAGATTGAGACGAAGAGAGGCTATAAGAGATCTAGTGGCACAGGTTTCGATAGATCCAAGAAAACTTGTGCTACCTATATTCATAAACGATGGTGTATCTAGACCAATACCAATCAATGCTTTGAAAGGACATAAATACTATCCCCCTCAGTCAAAAGAACTAATAGAGCTTATACAAAGAGCTTTAGAGCTAGATGTTCACAGCTTTCTCTTATTCGGTATACCTTCGTTTAAAGATTCTATAGGAAGTGCTGCTTTCAGTAGAGAAGGACCTATACAGAAAGCTCTGAGATTCATCAGATCTGAACTAAATGATGAACCCATACTCTTTGCAGATCTATGTATATGTAGCTATACTGACCACGGTCACTGTGGACTAATTATTAATAAGAATGGGTCTATTGTCATAGATAACGATAGCACTCTTGATGTCTATAAGAAGATTGCTGTAAGTCTTGCTGAAAATGGTGCAGACTTTGTTGCTCCCTCTGGTATGATGGATGGACAGGTTAGAGCTATAAGAGAAGCTCTAGATAGCAATGGATTTACAGATATAGGTATCATGAGCTACTCAGTTAAGTATGCAAGTAGCTTCTACACACCATTTAGATTAGCCATGGATTCTAGCCCAAGGTTTGGAGATAGAAGGTCTTACCAAATGGATTTCAGAAATGCTGAAGAAGCTGTAAAAGAAGCTATAATTGATATTGAAGAGGGAGCAGATATAATTATGGTGAAGCCTGCGCTTATGTATCTAGACGTGATCTACATGCTGAAGAAGGTTCTACAGTATGTGCCTTTAGCAGCCTATAGCGTAAGTGGAGAGTATATGATGATAGAGCTCATGATAGAGAATGGTTATCTAGATAGAGATAGAGGTCTACTAGAGATAGCTACAGCTGTGTTTAGAGCTGGAGCCGATATAATGATAACATATCATGCACTCGATATAGCTATGATTCTTAGCAGGTGAACTAGATGAATCGAAGCGATAGAAGTTATGAACTGTATAGAGAAGCATGTGTATTATTCCCAGGTTGTGTAAATAGCCCTATAAGAGCTGCTGTAGAGCCTTATCCATTCTTTGTAGAGAGAGCCAATGGGGCATATATCTATACAGTCGATGGAGAAACACTTATAGACTATGTACTAGGCTACGGTACTCTGATTCTAGGCCACAGACATCCATACATAGAGAAGGTTCTAAAGAACCAGATAGAGAAAGGATGGCTCTATACTACCCCAACAGAAGCAGAAGTTTTGCTAGGAAAGAAGATCCAGAGCTATGTAATGAGAAATGGAATGATTAGATTCGTTAATAGTGGAGCTGAAGCTACACTACTTGCCATAAGGCTAGCTAGAGCATATACCCGACGTAAATACATAATCAAGTTTAATGGATGTTACCATGGTGCTCACGACTTTGTGCTTGTATCTGCAGGTAGTGCTGCTCAACACTATGGTATACCGACTAGCGAAGGTGTTCTAGAAGATGTTGCGAAATATACACTTGTAGCAGAATTCAATGATCTATCTACTGTAGAATATATATTCAGGAATATGGGTGAACAAATAGCTGCCATAATAACAGAACCTGTTCTAGGTAATATGGGTGTGATACCTCCTGATAAAGATTTCCTAAAAGGTCTTAGAGAGCTATGCGATAGATACAACTCTCTACTGATATTCGATGAAGTTATAACAGGCTTTAGGCTTGGATTAGGTGGTGCTCAACAATACTATAGCGTTTCAGCAGATATTGTTACACTAGGCAAAATAGTTGGTGGTGGTTTCCCTATAGGGGTTGTAGTGGCTAGAAAAGATATAGCATCACTTATAGCGCCTCAAGGAAAAGTATTCAATGCAGGAACATTCAATGCTCATCCAATCTCTATGGTCGCTGGCTATGCAACTATAGAGGTTCTCGAGAAAGAACCTGTACATTATTACGCTAGATTATCTGCTGAAAAGATTGTTAAAGCATTTCAAGAAGCTTCTGAAGAAAATAACATAGATATCCAGATAAACCATGTGGAGAGCATGTTCCAGGTATTCTTCATAGATAAGCCTGTGAAAAACGCTAGCGATGCTAGAAATAGTGATAGTGTATTGTATAAGAAGATGCAGATAGAGCTCCAGAAGAGAGGAGTGTTTATTGCTCCAAGTCAATTCGAAGCAATATTCACAAGCTATGCCCATGTAGATGAAGCTGTATCTAAAACCATAGACTCTATCCATACAGTATTTAAAACAATTAAGAATATGAGTAGCGGTTAACAGAATGAGAAAGATTAAGGTAGCTACAAGAGGGAGTAGACTCAGTTTGATACAAACTGATATAGCTATCAGCTACATGAAGCAGATGATTCCTGAAGCAGAATTCGAGAAAGTAGTTATTAAGACTGTAGGCGATATTGTTACTGATAAACCGATACACGAGATAGGGGTTGTTGGAGCATTTGAGAAAGATGTTGATAAAGCTGTATTGAATGGATTAGCTGATGTAGCTATACATAGTCTAAAGGATATACCTAGCGAAATTCCATACGGTATGGATATAGTCTTTGTAGCTCCGAGAGATAGCCCAAACGATGCCTTAATCCATAGATCAGGTGAAGTAGTTTCGCCTTACGATCTCCCTTCTGGTACAGTTATCGGGACATCTAGTCTGAGGAGGAGGCTACAGATTCTCTCTATAAATAATGAATTGATTGTAAAAAACCTCAGAGGCAATATCGATACAAGAGTAGCTAAGCTAATGAACAACGAATACGACGCTATTATAGTAGCTGAATGTGCTGTCAAACGACTTAACCTAGACATAAAATACTATAGACTACCAATCATACCCTTTACACCAGCACCAGGACAAGGCATAATAGCTGTTGTAGCTCCATCTGATAGCTGGATAGCTAGAGTTCTTAGAGACAAGTCAGATAGATATACATGGGCTATGATGAAATGCGAAAGAACATTTCTAGAAACACTAAGAGCTGGATGTAGAACAGCTCTAGGATTTGTATGTATAAGCCATCAATCTAACACACTTACAGCAGTAGCAAATGTATTTGTAGATGAGGGTAAAGGTATATGGATTCAGAGTAGATCAGATATAGATAAAGCAGAAAGACTTGGAGAAAGAATGGCTGAAGAAGTTAAGAGTCTTCTGAGTTGAGGAAATTGGGCAAAGTATATATAGTTGGTGCTGGTCCTGGAGATCCTGAGTTAATAACGCTAAAGGCGCTTAGATTGATCAAGGAGGCAGATGTTATACTATACGATAGACTAGTTTCTCCACAACTGTTATCATATGCAAAAGAGAGTGCTATAAAGATCTACGTAGGCAAAGAGCCTGGTGAAAGCCATAAGCAACAAGAAATCAATAAGATGTTGGTAGAATTTGCTAAAAGAGGTTTAACTGTAGTTAGGCTAAAGAATGGAGACCCTATGGTATTTGGACGTGGAGCAGAAGAATGTCTATATGTTGCTGAACATGGTATATGTTGTGAAGTAGTTCCAGGAGTCTCAAGCTTTCTTGCAGCTTCAGCTGTTTCTGGTGTACCTCTAACTGCTAGAGGATATTCATCGAGTTTTGCTGTTGTTACATCACATGAAGATCCAGCCAAAGGCTTTAGATCTGTAGATTTATCTAGAATAGCTAGTGCTGTAGATGTTGTAGTTGTGCTTATGGGTGCTAGTAGAGCTTATGAGGTTCTAGAAGAGATAGGAAAGATCATGGGATATGATACCCATGGTGTTATAGCAATCAATGTCACTCTACCTGGACAAACAATAATCAGAGGCTCTCTCAGAGATTTGATAAATATGGTTAGAGAGAAAGGTGTAGAGAGACCAGCTGTAATAATAGTCGGTAAATCTGCTAAACTTAGCGAAAAACTCTATAGTGTTTGTAGATGAAGTGCCGTATTGCTGTATTTTCTCCCGATACAAAGATACCTAACAAGCTCTTAGACATCGGTAGCATTCTCTGGCTACCGCTTATAGAGCTTGAGCCTATCGTTGGCTCATCTATAGAAGCAATCATGTATCTTAAGAGATGTCCTGTAGCAGTTGTTGTTAGCCCAAGAACTATAGGGATTCTGGTTAGAGATGCTGAAAATAATGAGTTGATTGATGTATTGATCGAGGCTATAAAGAGAAGCACAGTTGTTGTCATAGGTAAAGGAACTGCTGAAAGTATTCGAAACTATCTACAGATAGAGCCGCACATTATTTCCCCAAAACCTTTTACTGAAGAGTTGATGAAGTATCTAGAGTCTATGGGTATTAAATGTATAACTCTGTTTAAAGCTGAAGGTGGTGTTATTGATGTTGATCGATACCCTAGGTTGAGTATATATGTTGTTAAGGTCTATAGATATAGAGTTGTTGAAGAGAATCTAGAGCTTGTGAAGAAGCTTATCGAGAGAAGAGGTATAGATGTATTAGCTATAACTAGCTACACTATAGCAAAGATCTTGTGTAGAAAAGTAGAGAGCCTCAATAACCTACCTCTAGCTGTACTAGGTAGAACTACAGCAAAAGGTGTTGCAGAATTCTGTAGAGATGTAGATAGTGTTCTAGTTGGTGATGGAACTATAGAGATGTTTAGAGAAATCATCATGAACATATGTTCAGAAGCAAGAAGAGTATCTCGGTAAGGTTAGACAAATGTATATACCTCTATTCATCGATTTCTCTAACCTAAAGGTACTAGTCATAGGATGTGGTAGCGTTGGTTTAAGGAGAGCTTCTCTCTTTAGTAATGCTGGTGCTAAGGTTACTATGGTATGTAGAGAATCTGAAAAAAGGATTGAAGGAGTTGATATAGTGTCAATTGATATCAAGGAAAACGATATAGAGACCATTAAGCAGTTGGTGAAAGACCATCATCTAGTGGTGATAGCTATAGATAGTGAATCTCTTGCATCAGCTATAGCTAGAATAGCTATATCTCTAGGCAAACTGGTTAATAATGCTGTAGACTCTAGGCTAGGCAACACAATAGTCCCGTTAAGATTATCATTAAACGGTATAGATATAGGTATAACGAGTTACGGTATTTCTGTTGAAGCTCTTCGAAGAATGGCTAGAAAGATAGAGATACTTCTAGAAAGCGATATAGAGATCAAGACCCTCATATATATCTGTAGAGTATTGAAGAAATGTGTAAAGATTTTTGTTCAAAACCATAAAGAGCGTATGAATCTCTATAGATCTATATTTACAGATGATGAGTTTAATAGATATGTATCGAAAGGAGATACTGTTGCAGCATTTTCAAGAGCTATCGATATAGCTAGAGGTTTTGGATTTGAAATTAAGGAATGCATAGAAAGAGGCTTAGATCAAGACAACTAGATATATGTCTTTACAGACCTTATCTCCACTATAGATCCATTCTCTAGCCTAATGAAGCTATCCGCAATATCTCTATAAAGCTTCAGATTATGTGTTGCAATAACAGTTAAACCGCCTTTCATCTTGTGCTCTACAACCAGCTTACGAAGCTTATCCACAAACCTCTTAGCCAAACCTGTGTGAGGCTCATCTAGAAGAAGTATAGGTGGTGAATACATCAGTATCGATATTAGTGCCACTAACTTCTTATAGCCATAGCTAAGAGCGTAGGGCTTCTGACTCAAGATAGATGTGTTTAGAGAGAAATAGTTTAGCCAATAGCTTAGTCTATCAGCTATAATCTTCTCGCTACTCTCTATCTGTTTGATTGAGTACACAAGTTCATCATAAACAGAGGGATTGAAAAGCATTGCATCAGGATTCTGAAACAATATACCTATATACCTCCTCATATCTCTTTTCCTAAATATCGAAACATTATTTATAGTGACATCACCTTTGACAGGTTTGAGCAATCCAGCTAAAACCATTAATAGAGTTGATTTTCCAGCACCATTGGGTCCAGTAAGTATATAGATGTTACCGCTATATAGATACAGATCGATGCCTTTCAACGTGTACAAATCTTGTGATCCAGGGTATCTGTACCATAGATTCTCTACACGAATAGCTATATCCATTTGCTGTACACCGCTATAGCAATTGATAAAGAAAGAATTAGAAGAATATAGTCTAGTACATTCAATCTACTTCTAGTAGCGCTTCTTCCTCTATCAATATTATCCACAATAGTTCTAGACTCTATAGCTAGAACCATTTGTTGCGATAACTCGATACCGTGGAATACAGTATCACCTAAACAGGCTACAAGGATCTTCAGAAGATTTAGTCTATTCAGCTTCAGGGTTCTAGATGTTCTAGCAAGTATGAGAGAAGTTATATGGATAATGACTTTAGGGAGCAATAGAAATGTTGTTGTAAAGAGGTAGCCAAAGAATCTAGATATCTTGAATAAAGTCTTCGATACCCCATCTATACCTATAGCCATTATCAGCATTATGGATACTGTAGAGATGGTTATAGTGTTGAGTAGAATATGTAGTAGCGATAGAGCTATAGCAACAATATCGTTAAACAATATATAGTTAACAACAATTGCAGGCAAAGCAATTAGTATTAGAAACACAAGCAGATCTACGTATATATGTACAGTATCTCTAGGGCTTCTACCTATTAAGAGCATTACTGTAAACGATATGGATAATATAACCAGCTTGCTAAACACATCTCCATAGAGTGATGAAGATACTAGAAGTATAAACACAACTATAGCTATAACCACATTTAACCTCTTTCTAGGTCTGCTATATAGAGATTCGAGAACTTCATAAAGCTCATTAGCTATACTGTATAAGATTTCTGGAACACTCATAGCTATATCCTTAGGGAACTCTTCATAAAATCTGTTCTACGATTTTCTACGCATTATGTAGAGTATTATGTAGTAGATCGATATAATGACTAGAGACCCAAAGGCAGCTGAAACCATATAGCCTAAATAAGCATCTAGGCCTGGTACCATATATTCTCTAAATGGTGAATAGATTAAACCAGTAGCATTAACTATATCAGCTAGAGACTCTATATATTCTTCTGATTCAAGGATCTCCGGCAACACGATCCCAAAGATAGGACTAACCAAGATCAATAACGATAACACTATGATAATCTTTCTCGAAATCATGCTCTACCCCCTTCAAAGAGTATCGATGGATTTCTACTACGAATATATTCAGCAACACCCATAGTAATTAAGCCCTCTAGTGGCCCTAGTAATGCATGTGTTACAAACATTACCGTAGGAGTTATCCTAAGGTTATAGATATTTGACCCAAGTATTTCACCTGACAATCCCAATATAAATCCTGCTGTCAAACCTGTGAGTACTGTTGATAAGTATCCAGTAATAAAAGTTGCGATATAGAATGGAGCTCTAGTCTTCTTCAAAAATGTGTAGACTAGATAGCTACACCAAACACCTATAACTCCAGCTGAAATTATGTTTGCACCAAATGCCGTTATCCCACCATCATGAAATATAAATGTCTGGACAGCGAGTACTGTAGCCATAACTATAAGCCCGCCAAGAGGTCCTGAGACAATACCTGCTAGTCCACCGCCAACGAAATGTAGAGTTGAGCCACCTGGTACAGGCCATTTAATTAATTGAGCAACAAATATTGAGCTAGCTAATCCAGCAATCTTAGCTATCTCGAATTCTGAAACCATGCTTCTGTATCTCATTATGGTGTAGCTTAGTATAAGTATAGCTATTCCATATGTAGCGATTATTGTATATGGATCTAGCAGACCATCCGGGATATGCATATGTGGCCACCTAAGCCATATAGTCGTTTAGAAGAGTGTTGTTAATAAATCCATATGCACTAATCCTATACGCTAAGGTGCACAAGAAGCTTACATAGAATCTCGATATAAAATAGAACATACCAAGTGTTTCGCTAAAGAAATATCCCTAATTTAATTACCTAGAGGAAGTACTAGTACTACAACAATATAGTTGTTCTAGACAAGGTATAGCCACAAGGTATATACACATACTGTTTGTATAACATAGATGGATACATATCTAGGTGTAGAGACTATATAGATAAATACAGTATCTAGAAGCTATATATCATAATGTGTCTAGATCTAGACAGCATAAGGTACCACGAAATACTGTCTTCATAGAGCTAATGCCATTCACTATATAGAGATATGTCGACTAGAAATCTACAGTATATCTCCTACACAACTGGTTCTACAGAATCCTATAATCTTAGTCACTCTATAGATAGTTCTTCTCGAAACCCTCTAACCCTATCTATAGACTTGAAACATATATACGTATATATATTTATATAGAATCATCATTATTAACTGAAGGAGTATTCAGTATACCTCTTTAGTAAGATGCATTAGACTAGAAGATTGTTGTAAGCAACTATGCTGTATCTCTTCACAAGCTCTTACTGTATCTATTTCATAGATTGGTTATAGCTTGATGCTCTAGTTGTTGTGGATTAATCAATATCTAGACCTTTTTTTTTAGACCGTTTATTGAATATGTTTTTTAGATGATTATATATATCTTCAATTGTTTCAGTATCTTTATATCCTATGTAGAGTTCATTGTTTTGTTTACATATCTTTACGAAATCTCTTAGTAGACCCGCATGAGCTATCAAATTCCTCTCTAATATTCGTTGACTACGTTGTTTATCAGTATTTTCATCAGTTTTTAGTTCTGAAATTTCTCTATATTCTCTACATTCATTTTCTTTTATCTTGTCTTTACTTAAGTACTCTATGATACTGATTTCATGTTTAATTAAGTAGTTTAATGCAAAGTTAACTCTTGTGTAGATGTTTTCAGCCAGGTCTTTGAGTAGAGATAGTTTAAACATGATAATGTTTTTTGCTTGAGATATAGGATTCTGATTGATTTCGTATATAGGATTCTGATGCTTATCTATAAGATTCTTAACATGTGTACAAACAGAATCAGTTATCAGTAGACTCCATATAGTATTCAACTTAATTGATATACTTCTCTCGATACATTTATCTCTAATCTTCACGTTCTCTATCCACATATCCTTGATCTTCGATAAAAGTTCCTGAAAATCTTTAATACATTTACTATCACTACTACACCTATCATTACTACTTTCCCAGTAATTCTGATAATCATAGCATGAATATAGTAATGCTAGAGGTGATGGTGAGTAAAGTGATGCTAGAACATTATTGATGATGCGCTTGAGCTCGCTATCCATAACGCTACGAAGATTCTTTGTAGACTCATTATCTAAATTTTTATCGTTTCTTTTAGCTTCTTCAACACATCTACTATTCTTACTAAATGAATCAAAGTCTTTTAGATCATTTAGTCGAGGAATCTCTATTTCTGTAACCTGTTTCTCGAAAACTTTATTGACGTTTATCTTAGGCTTATCAGAGCCACTTTTTGGTGGATATGGATCTGAGTTGTATATCTCGAGAGATACATTAATGTTGTAGCGTAGCCTAAGAATTTGAGCAACAATTTCTGAAATCTTTGCTGTTAATACAGGTGAGTAGTTTATACCGTGAGTTGAATCAAATACCACAATGATGTTATCACAATCTCTAGCTAGAGACTCATCTAGATTAGCCAAATCTTCACCTAAGTTAATCAGAGATAGAGCTACATAATCTTCAACACTACCAACAAACTTAAACAAACCACCAGGAGACCCCAAAGCCGGTAGTACTACAACTTTCACTACATTACATAGACTATCTATAATATTCTTATACCCAGCCCCTTCGAAAGATTTTCAAGAAGTTCTTTATAAACATGATCATAAAATTTAGATACATAATCAATCAACCCATGATAGTCACTAAAACAACCATCACCAAAACGATAACCATTTTTAATATACCTACAAACCACATTCCTACAAACACTACCACTACCTTCTCCACAAATCTTACTAACCCTATCAATATCAACAACACTATCTAAACCAAACAAATACACCCTTCTTACTGAAGATACGCCATATCCATCAACAATACGTTTAAGCAACACCATAAGCGAACAACAAGTACATAAAGAAGCACCATCAACATGATAATTAGCATCACCCCAATAAGCCGGCTGACCCCACGTAGCTAAAACAACAAAACAAACCACACCAACCACCAAAACAAAACAAAAACCAAAGTATATAAACATTAAACATTAGATCACCAAATACAAACATCTATTCTTTGCAAGTAATACTTTCAATACTTACTCATTAGAACATATAAATTCAATTCTTTTCATCACATCATCAGAACATCTACATCAGCTCAACTCTTACCCATTAGAACAACCATTTTATAAATCATCAATATAGCTATGAATCTTCTGATTAAATTCATAAAAATATTTATAAACCCTAAAAAACACAAATATATAAGTGTAAACACAAGAAACTCCCAAAAGGGAGTAGAAAGTAGAAGTAGATAGTTTGTTATTTTTGAGTATTATTGCTAATGAAACTCCCAAAAGGGAGTAGAAAGTTCTAAAGTGTAGAGATGGATACATATATATACCCATTGGTGCTGGAAACTCCCAAAAGGGAGTAGAAAGTGGTATACGAAGGGTTTCCGCCGCCCTTGACCGGGAGCACAGTATTGAAACTCCCAAAAGGGAGTAGAAAGAGTTGAAGAAATTGTATCAACAATAATAACAGATGATCATAGAAAGAAACTCCCAAAAGGGAGTAGAAAGTCTGGCTTATTATTGCACCATCCTCTTTGAAGCTAAGTACAACAGGAAACTCCCAAAAGGGAGTAGAAAGGCATTTACAATTACTTGATGTTCTGAGAGACTCGCTATTGTTTTGAAACTCCCAAAAGGGAGTAGAAAGAGATCACTCAATTGTTCGAGTAGCTCTGGGTTTTCTTGCTCGAAACTCCCAAAAGGGAGTAGAAAGAAATCAGATAAAACAGCAATAATTGTTGATGTGCCATACTTATTGAAACTCCCAAAAGGGAGTAGAAAGTTAGAATTTTTTCCTTGTCTTCTGGTTTCAAGTTTTTCAATTCAGAAACTCCCAAAAGGGAGTAGAAAGACATCAATATTTTCAATCGTGAACATGTACTTTACAAATTCACTTTTGGAAACTCCCAAAAGGGAGTAGAAAGTATTTATCTTTCTTAATATTGCTTGATAGTATTGCACAAACCAGCTTTTGAAACTCCCAAAAGGGAGTAGAAAGTTAAACCAAGCGATAGAGCTCTATACGCTTCCTTTTCATCATTTCTTACGAAACTCCCAAAAGGGAGTAGAAAGTAGTAAATACTTGACCTTCCTTTGGACGCATTAGTAACTGAAAGAAACTCCCAAAAGGGAGTAGAAAGATTCAATTGTAACAACATCTAATCTAGATTCCTATACAGGAGAATGGGAAACTCCCAAAAGGGAGTAGAAAGGATATATAAGGTTTGCGGTTTGTTTTTTGTTTAACTGTTTCTTTGTTTGAAACTCCCAAAAGGGAGTAGAAAGACGTCCTACGCTCATCTGCGGTTTTTCTCGGTACATAGAAGTGAAACTCCCAAAAGGGAGTAGAAAGATGTTCTAGTAAACATCAGCATCTCTGCGCAATCAATTGGACTAAAAGAAACTCCCAAAAGGGAGTAGAAAGATAGCTCTACAAGATAGTGGGTTATCGACCATTATAGATTGGTATGATAGGGGAAACTCCCAAAAGGGAGTAGAAAGTTGTCGGTACTAGAATTGGATATGATTGAGAATATAATGGATTGTTGAAACTCCCAAAAGGGAGTAGAAAGTACAGAGAAATTCTAAGCGGTAGTGTGAATGTTGTGTTGTTGAGAAACTCCCAAAAGGGAGTAGAAAGCGATCACTCTTCTCAACAAGTATCCATATGTCCATATATGAAGAAACTCCCAAAAGGGAGTAGAAAGGACTTCATAGTAGACGTCTTGGCAGGAATCGTAGAGAAAACAACAGATAGAAACTCCCAAAAGGGAGTAGAAAGATATGTTAGAAACTTTGTATCCCCTATTGCAATTGTCTTCAGATTAAGGAAACTCCCAAAAGGGAGTAGAAAGGTGTGATATCAATTTGATATCACAGATGATATCAATTTGATATCCGAAACTCCCAAAAGGGAGTAGAAAGTTTTTTGTTACAAATTCTACAAATTCTTCGTACGTTAGGGCGAAACTCCCAAAAGGGAGTAGAAAGTATGCATTAACATATCATCATCAATTACTTCGTTTTCTGCTAACATAGAAACTCCCAAAAGGGAGTAGAAAGTGAGAATGTACTTGATTAACGCATTTAATGCAACATCGTAGTAGTTGAAACTCCCAAAAGGGAGTAGAAAGCTAATGGAGGGAGCTGGTCTAATAAAGGTTGAGCCAAATCCCGAGAAACTCCCAAAAGGGAGTAGAAAGTTTCCAATACTTTCTCTATTTCAGTATCAGGGATATTGTATTTAAATGAAACTCCCAAAAGGGAGTAGAAAGATGCTAAACTCTCTAATCTCAATATAGTCTTTCCTGAATATAAAAAGAAACTCCCAAAAGGGAGTAGAAAGCTTCCATGATTCTTGTTGGGTCCTTTGGATAATCAAATATTGATTGAAACTCCCAAAAGGGAGTAGAAAGAGGTGCATTCAGATTTCTTCTATATTCCTCTCTAAGTATCTTCATTGAAACTCCCAAAAGGGAGTAGAAAGGGAAAAACTTTATCCATTGGCAATGGATTGTTATGAGACTTTCTTAAGAAACTCCCAAAAGGGAGTAGAAAGACAAATCTAGCTAGGTCACGAGTAATATTTTCATATAATCCCCTCAGGAAACTCCCAAAAGGGAGTAGAAAGGCCTGGAGGTACACCGCCTAACAAAAACTATCAACAACAGAAACTCCCAAAAGGGAGTAGAAAGCAAATGACTTTGAGAAACCAGGTGTCTTTAGATTGTTTCTGTAATATGAAACTCCCAAAAGGGAGTAGAAAGCTTCTATTTCATATTTCTCTGCAAGTTCAAATAGTTCTTGACTCATGAAACTCCCAAAAGGGAGTAGAAAGATACTGAATAGATATATTTCTCCTATACCAACTACTGATATCGAAACTCCCAAAAGGGAGTAGAAAGGAGTCATCGTCAAGAACATAGCCATGAGGACAATGGAGTACTAGAAACTCCCGAAAGGGAGTAGGAAGCTCTAGTGGCTCTATTTTGCTACACTAGCTCTACCTCTTCTACTGATTCTATAGCTCTTTGTCTCTTCTTTCTATAGCTCTTTACATCTGCGCTATGCTTCAATACTTCTACAAATGTTGCTGCTGAAGCTAAAAGACCTAGCATCCCTATAGCTCTAAACTCTTTCTCAAATATATCTATAGCTCTGTATTCTTCTAGTTTTTGAAGCACTATATGGGGTATCCGGAACCCTGCTATCTCTATGCGAAGTAGCCATAGGTAAGCTATAGTTGCTATAGCTATAGCGAGTAGCTGTAGAATTTTCACCATTCTTCTATAGGGAGGTATATCTCCTAGACACATGATTAGTACTGGAACCAATATCACTAGAGTTAGTGTTGTTAGTGGCTCCATGTTAGGAACCTTATGTAGATTATATATCTCCCAAACTATTGTAGCTAGCTCACGAATAGCTACTGGAGCACCAACTATGATTGGAAGAATCTTCGGTATACCCCAGAACCTACTGTATCCATAGACCGTTGGGTGATATGTGACAGATACCATTAGATAGAAAAACATTATAGCATATATCACGATACCGCCAAAAACCATTAAGACAATTGCTGGATAGATAGCATAGATAGATGCTACAAGACCTAAACCAACCATGTAGACCTCTAGACGAGGCTCTAATGCAGCAATAATTGAGAGTAGCACATAGAGTCCTAGAAAACCTAGAGAATAGAGCGTATATATGATACTTTGCCAGAGGTACTGATCTTCACCAGTAAAATAGTTGGTAAGAGCAGCTAAACCATAGAGTATAGCTGAAAAGAGAGATATCATAGGTGGTGCATAGACATAGAGCTTAGGCTTCTCAAAATTCGACAAAACTCTACACCAAGTCTATCTCGATAGATCTAGGCTAAAAATCTATCGCTATAGAGATACAGTAATGGTGTATCTCTATCCCTATGATAATGATGACAGTGTATCTAGTCAATAGATCTACTTCAAATAGAGCTTGAGGCACTTAGTTCTAGAACCCTGGTTTACTGGATCTCGATAGGAGATTCTGGATAATCAATTACACTCTATACAGCATGGATACTGTACATCAATCTCTATCCAAAGACGCTTAGTTATATCGTTATGCTAGATTAGAGTTAGGTGTAGCATAAATGCTTTAGATATTGCTATCATCTGGTGCAATATTTATTGAGTAATCACCATGGGTTGCCAAAGATGTTTAGAGATACTATCTCTTTTAGCGGTTTTCGAGGTCTTGGTGATGGTGATTCTGAAGCTATACCTATTGTTATTAATGCTACAACTCTGTATCTATCCGGTATATTCAGAATCTTCTTGACTTCAGCTTCATCAAATGCACCGATCCAGCATGTTCCATAGCCTAGTTCTGTAGCTTCTAGAACTATATGCTCTAGAGCAATAGTTGTATCTATTATAGCCCATTTAGGTGATTTCTCTACATCAGCAAGACCAACTACTACACAAGATGCATCCTTTATAAAGCTCTGATTCCTACAAGCAGGTACAAGCTTCTCCTTGATCTGTTCATCATCAACAACTATGAAATGCCATGGCTGTCTATTTCCAGCACTTGGAGCCCATCTAGCAGCCTCAAGTATCTTCTCTAGATCTTCTCTCCTAATAGGCTCATGTTTATATACCCTAATGCTACGTCTCGAGAGTATAGCTTCATATACATCCATAGACACCACCAACAAATACAGAAACAACAGAAAATAAAAAATTAGCTATATCTACACAACTACACAAAGAAAGATACGTCAATTCCTAGACCAAGCCCTTCAGTATCTTTGACTCAAGCTTATCAGCTATATCGATTTCACTTGGCTCTAGCTCTCCCACCTCTATAACGCTCCACAACTCTGTATGTGTATTCACTTCACCTGGAGCTACTCTCCTCAAAGGCCCTAGAGTCTCTAGCTCTAGAAACAAGTTGTTTGTATAGATCTCTACAGATACATTGAAATCTGGATAAACAGCATCTACATATCTAAACATCTTGATAAACACATAGCCATCAACATAATAAGCTACCCAAGGAGGATTAGCTCTTACACCAATCTTAAGAGGCTTCTCTATAGAGGGATCCTGTACAACAACTATATAGCTATCTGTGAAAATAAGCCTCTTATCCGAAAGCCGTGTATATGGCCATAGAGCTACAACTCTATCAGGTAGAAGACTCTCTCTATAGAAAGGCTTTATAGGCACAATAGCAAATCCACCTCTCTTCATAACAGATAGAGCCCAACAAGAAAACTCTATAGACCATCTACCGATATTAGTCACCCTATGAACAACTTCAACAAAACCACTATTCCCCAAAGGCTTAAACACTATACTCTTCAACACATTATTCAGAAGCTCTGGATTACCCATCACCTCTACAACATCATCTCTAACCTCGATAGAGACAGGTCTATCATCTATAGAGTATGTTCTAGGCATAGACTCTGGAGCAATCCAGAGCCTATGTCCACCATATATCCTCCAGAAACCATCAACAGTCTCTACACCAAAATCAGGCAATACACTAAACAGATTAAGGTTAGGTCTATCTCTAGGAGCTAGATAAAGTACTCTAGGACCAAAATCCTCAGCAACACCTATAGCCATACCACCCATATAAAACACTCTAACCCTAAAACCATCAACATTCATCTCCATACCCATTGAACCACCTATAGATAGAAGTTACTACTCAATACTTAAAAAACTTGATCAATTCAGCAAAATACTCTAGTTATCTCTTCACAAAACGCTTAGAGAGAAGCAGTAGAGAAGCTATAGATACGACAATGAGTATAGATACAATAGCTAGAGTTTCCCCAGAACCTGCTACCGTATATGTTGTTGTGACTGTTTTTGTTAGTATTGATTGTGAGACTACTGTATATGTTGTATGGATTGTGGTAGTTTCTCTACTGACTACAGTAGATATAACTGTTGCTATATCTCTTGTTGTTAATGTTTTTGTAACACTACCTCTTACTGTAGTTGTAACAGGAGTTGTGACAAGTAATGTGGTTGTAACAGGTATTGCGAATGTTACTGTAGTTGTTACCTTATGTGTAATAGTTTCGGTAATAATCTTCTCTATGCAGGGATCATGCGGTAGATATACATAGAGAGACCATGTATATGGATTAAACTGGTTTCTGTAATCATCAATAGATGCATAGCCATTTTCTACAAGCCATTTATTTACATTAATTAGATGAGTCTCGTTATACCTTAGATAAACAACTGCTACAATCCTATTGTATCTATCCATAACATAGACATTATCTACATCTAGATACGCTCTATACCCATATCTATGAACTATATCTGCTAGAGCCTCTCTAGCTATCTCTCCTTCTGGTGTATCTCGTTCAGGTGCATCTATATCAGCTAACCTAACTCTACCTACAGGAAAAGCATCAAGTGTATCTCCATCAACTATACGATAAATATCGACACATACATCAATCTCTATATCTTGTCCCTCTAGATAAATTGTATAATGGATAGCCATAGATATGAATATAAAGAGAAACACCAACAAGATATATCTAATATCTCTATACCTCTAGCTTCAAAAATATGGTTGAAGATATAAAAATTATTATGTTTATAGCAAACGCTTTAGCTCTTGGTTATAGAGCCAGATTCTCTATATAGATGAAGCAGTTTAAACTGTTTTTACATATTTAAAGAAGTATATATAGAGGTATGTATATAGGATCAATAGATATAGTGTTAAAGAGTTTAACAAATATTTAAAGAACATGTTTATATTGTTGAAGCTATTGTTCAACAGATGGTGGTAATCTATGATCCGTATAGCTGTTGTAGCCACTATGCTTGGAAGCATAGTAGACCACATGATCAAGGCTGTTGAAGAAAAAGCACAAAAGTATGGAGCTAATATTGTTGATGTGTATAGAGTTCCAGGTCTTCTCGAAACACCTCTAGTAGTTAAGAAAGTTCTAGAGAAAAACTATGTAGATGGTGTTATAGTTCTTGGAGCAATATATAAAGAAACATCACTAGAAGAATTCCTTTTTAATCAAGTTGTTAACAAGCTCTTGGATCTATCTCTAGAATATGGAAAACCTATAGGCTTCGGTATCTCTGGCCCTGGTATCTATTGGAGCAATAGACTTGTTGAAGAAGGTGGTAAAGAGATTACAGAACTAACCCTAAGCGCTGTTAAAAAGGTTGTAGATATACTGAGATCTATAGATAATAGATATAGAGATAACGAAAAACACTCTCTAGATATAGCCACACATTGATAAGCATCTACATGATCTAGAGACACATCATTTTTCAATACACATCTCTATATACTCAATCCACAAACCTAGTTCTCCCTATACTCCACATCTCTATAATACTCTATATCTATGCATATCAAGAAACATACTACACATATACCATTAATACAAGAAATGGAGAATACATAAAGATGTTCAGTCTCTACCTAGATAAACATATATGTTCTCAATATCTTTAGCCACATCTATTGATACATATAGGAGATCTCTATATATTGACTACTGATGTTCTGTTATGAGAATAGATATACTGATACATAATCAATAGTTAAGCACTATAGTGATGTTCTTATATCTAAAATAGATCTAGTAGCACTATCATATAGATCTACTAACATCTACTAATATCAGATCTATTAATTTCTGGTTCAGTAGCCATGGATAGATCAATAAGGTTAGATTTTTATGCTTTCTCTCTGATGGATCTATAGGTGCACTATATATGGATATAAGTGCACCTATCTTTGACTCCGAGAAACTAAAGACCTGTAGACTACTTAGTAAAAGAGTTAGAGTTAAGTTCTATAGAATCCATGATACATATAGTCATTGGAATCTTGTTGAGAAAAACATCAATACCAAGGACATCGGCATATATATACACATACCTTTCTGTAGATCTATATGCATGTTTTGTCCATATTTTAAGGATGTGTTGAAGAATGAGCAAGAGCTTGAGAAGTACTTTAACTTTTTGTTGAAAGAGATCAAGATGTATGGTAAACAATTAAAAGAGAATGATCTTAATGTTACAGATATACATGTTGGTGGTGGAACTCCTAGTCTTGTTCCACCGAAACTATATAGAGAACTCATCGATACGTTAGCACAATTCTTTAACATTAAGTGTAGCATAGGTATAGAGGTTAATCCTGAAGATTTTAAGAATCGTGAATATGTAGAGAATCTCTATTCAGCTAATGTTGATGAAGTTAGTATAGGTGTTCAAAGCTTCGACAAAAGGATACTAATGTCTATTGGTAGAAAGCATTCTCCAGAAGATAACATAAAGGCTATTGAGAATAGCCTTAAAGCTGGTTTCAAATGGATTAACATAGACTTGATGATCCTTAACCCTAATATTAAAGACTATATCGAGATTCCTCTAGAAGAGAAGCTAAAGATATTTAGAGAAGATATGGAGAAATGCTATACACTAGGTGTTCATCAAATAACGTTCTATCCAACAATAATACCAAGAAGCTCTCCAGGATATAGGTTAGTAGGATACAATAAACTGAGTCAAGAGCTAGACTCAATTGATCTGTTTATTGATGAAGCTATAGACTTTGCTGAATCAAATAATCTATACTTCATCAGGGTATACTCTATCTCTAGACAACGCTATGAATATGCCACAATGAACTCGCTATGGATAGGACCTTTACTAGGGTTTGGTTCAGGTTCATGGAGTACTTTATCCCTATATCAATACATAAACATACACAATCCACTAAAATATATTAATCTAGTGGAAAGAGATATACCTCCAGCTATATACTCAAGAAACATAAATCCATCAGCAAGGATATGGAGATTATTCTTTGACCAACTAAGTAGTTGCGAAATATCTGATAAAGCATTTAGATTAATATGCTTGAATAAAATACCTCTCAGAATAAAGCTTCTGCTAAAGATTATGGAGATAAATGGTCTGGTTAAGAGAAATGGAGATATCTATAGACTATCTAGACGAGGCATTAAAGAAGTATATAAATCCGTTATGAACTATGTAACTAAACCAGTTAGACTAGCAGAAGCAATTACAGAGATATCTAGGTATGAGGATTACCCAAAGATAGTTGAAATAGTGTAGTTCTTGCGTCCTACTACACAATGTATGTGGATAATGTACTAAGTTACTAGATACTGTATAATTTATTCTCTAGATAGAATCGCGTGGTAAAATACATATATAGTCTCTATACAAACCATATATAGGGAATAAGGATGAGTGACGTACTTAGTAAAGAAGAGAAAATAAAGATACTCAAGGCTATTGAGGAAGATATAGAGTTTAGATACGCTATAGCTGGTGCATTAGGGATACTAGATATCCTCAGAAGACTAGATGCAATAGAAAAAAGACTAGAAGAACTAACAAAAACAATAGAAGAACACAACAAAAGACTAGAAGAACACAGCAAAAGACTAGAAGAACTAACAAAAACAATAGAAGAACACAGCAAAAGACTAGAAGAACTAACAAAAACAATAGAAGAACACAACAAAAGACTAGAAGAACACAGCAAAAGACTAGAAGAACTAACAAAAACAATAGAAGAACACAACAAAAGACTAGAAGAACACAGCAAAAGACTAGAAGAACTAACAAATGTTGTTACTATGCTTGTTAAAAGGACATCTGATCTTGAGCAGACTATTGGTGGTTTAACTGAAGCCTCTATTGCTAGATATGTTTATGAAGATCTTGCTAAAGATCTTTCTCATAAAGGTGAACATATACTCAAGAGAGTTAGGAATGCTAGACTTGATGATGTTGATATAGATCTTCTTATAGAGACAAATAGATCTGTATATGTTGTTGAGGTTAAGGTTAAGCCTAGACATGGAGATATAGGTATCCTCTTAAGTAAAATCGATTTAGTTAAAAAACACTATATAGAGAAAGAAGTTGTAGGTATTCTAGCAGGAGTATGGATAGGTAAGGAAGTAGAGAATTATGCGAAAGAAAAAGGGATAGTAGTCTACATCTACTAGAGCCATTAATAGAAAATCTTCTATATACCACATCTTTTATTATTGACTAAGTACTGCGATATCGTTGAACATGATTAGTTGATTCAGATTTATGTGTATTGTTTATTGTCTTATTTGTGTAGATAGTGAATTTATATATTTGGTGTAGGATTTTTAGGTAGAGGTGTAGTTTATGGAGAGTGGATCTCGAGAGAATATAAGTAGTAGAGAGATTGCTAGAAATGCTTTTATAGCTATTGCTAGCACAATAATGTTTATTGTGCTTTATGTTGTGGTTTCAGCTTTAGTAAAGTTTGTTATCAGTGATCTTCTATTGACTAGACTCAATATCGATATAACTGGTTACGAGATTTATATCCAGCTCCTATTAGCATTAATGTTTGGTTACCTCATAGTTAATAGTGTAGCCTGGTTTTTCTACTGGTCTACAAGACCTAGATACGGTCATTCAACAGCTGTTGCTGTTAGAAATGTTGTTAGAATTATTGGTGTAGGAGCTATGGTTGCAGCTATAGCTGGTGGTGTTGCTGGAGGAGTTGCTGGTGTTGCTCTAGGTGGCTTCTTGGGCATGGTTATTGGATTTGCATCACAACAAGTGCTAGGACAAGCAGTAGCAGGTCTATTTGTACTTATCTCGAGACCCTTTAGGATAGGCGATGAAGTTATTGTAGCTGGTGAAGAAGGTGTTGTAGATGATGTATCAACAATGTTTACAGTAATCAAGAAATCAGATGGATCAAGAGTACTGATACCCAATACCACGATTATCGGTGGAAAGATATATATAAAGCCAAAGAAATAGATACAAACATTACAACATATAACAGTATATAGAGCGCCAAAGAATTCCATACACATCACTACTTTTCCTACATACTTCAGAAACCCTCTAAACCTCTTCTCAGATCTCTCAACAAGTATATGTAACCATGTAATCCATTGTCTCTCTTGAAGCTTTACGAATACATCTACATAAAGTTGACTAGCTCAATTACTACTGATGTTCAATTAACACTACTGATGTACCTACACCATATCTCTGACCTCAGTACACTTTCTACAGATACCATGAATTTTAGAACAATCTAGAGAGCTATAGCGATAACAGCTATAGATATTAGGTTCTCCCATAGTAGTATGAAACCCCGCTATAATCCTTATATATCTCGGTAGGTACTCCATGAGATACTTTAGCCATCTTTAGCTCACCGTTATACGGATTCACATTGTCTACATAGTATGTTCCATAGCTGTACTTCTCGTCTTTAAGCAACTAGTAAAACATTGTTATATTTACTGGCTCTATCAATGATTTATCTGTATAAAGTCTAGGGTATCCATGTTCTGAGTATAGCTCTAGCTTGATGAGCTGAATGTATGTAGTGTTTGGAAATATGTAGTATATTACGTGAAGACCTTTAGCGGTACCTTTACCATCACCTTCATAACCTATCCTCGTGTAACCAATGACACTACTTCTATACTCTATAAGAGAATCCTGTAGTATAGCTATAGTGGTTCCCTCTATTACCATTTTGATACCATCTTTATTGATATCGCCTCCTGAATCCATATAGAGAATAAGTCTTAAAGCATTTGCTACACAACTTAAAGCAAACTCATATCTAGAAATACTGGAGCCTTCAGCAACAACTCTCCATCCAACAGAGTTTCCGCTAGAAATATTGAGAGAACCTTCTGTAATTGTAAGAGAAGCTATAGAAGATGAGAGAAGGTTCATAGATACTAGAATAGATATTAGAATAGGTAACAAAGACAACTTAACTCTATTACCTCGATCACTCATACAGATGCATCTCTACTACAAACACATTATGTTTGTTGATAGAGTTGCATCATCATGTGGAGAAGTATATCTTTTAAACTCCTTTTCCAGAGTTCATCAAGATGCTACTTCTCCTTGCACCTTTTCAAATAAGAGGTATAAAAATCTATGTGAAGAGTATCACCATACATATCTGAACACAAATACATGGCATAAAATCTCTGAATAAGAATATGTATACAGAAGTTTATAGCATCTATAGATATTTTTACTGTATTTATATGAAAGAAATATTTAAATACGCAACCATTCTAAGTCTCTAGAGAGTTATCTAGATGTTAATGAAAAGGTGCTAAACATTATGATCTTTAGCGACAACGAGGATCTCTACTCTCGCTTAACTAAGGTGTTATCACCTAGAATGTATGAGAGACTCATGAAGATTAGAGATCCTACACTACATAAATGGATAGCAGAAGTAATAAGTATAGCTAAACCTTCTTCAGTATATATAGTGACCGGTGATAGAGAGGATATAGAGTATGTAAGGAAAGCTGCTATCGAGAGAGGAGAAGAAATCTCTACTATATACCCTATGCATACAGTGCATTTTGATGGACCTAACGATCTTGCTAGAGATAGAAAAAACACAAAAATCTTGATATCCAACAATAATAGTATTCCTCTTATCACTACATACAGTAGAGAGTTAGGTCTTAGAGAGATTTTCGAGTTAGCTGAAGGCATTATGAGCGGTAAAGAGATGTTCGTATCTTTCTATTGTTTCGGACCTAGAGATTCCGATTTCACTATGTATGCTGTTCAAGTAACTGATTCTGCTTACGTAATCCATTCAGAGAATATTCTCTATAGACCTTGTTATGACGTATTCGTTGAAAAAACACCAGATATTGAATATGTGAAGTTTTTTCATTCATCTGGAGAATTGAATGAGAATAGATGGTCTAAGAATACAGACAAGAGAAGGATATACATAGATCTTGAGGGAGCTACAGTCTATAGCATAAACACTCAATATGCTGGAAATAGTGTTGGTCTCAAGAAACTTATGCTCAGATTCTGTGTATATAAAGGTTATAGAGAAGGATGGCTATGTGAACACATGTTTATCGTTGGGGTTAGAGGAAACAGCGATAGAGTAACATATTTCACAGGCGCTTTTCCTGCGGGATGCGGAAAAACATCAACTGTTTTTGCAGCTGATATAGTTGTTGGAGATGATATAGCTATCATAAAAGCTGTAGATGGTATGGCTAGAGCAGTAAATCCTGAAGTAGGGATGTTCGGTATTGTTGATGGTATCAATCCTGAAGAAGATCCAGAAATATATAGACTACTTACATCACCAGAAACAGAAATTATATTTGCAAACACGCTTCTAACAGATGATGGAGAAGTATGGTGGAGAGGAA
Organism: Ignisphaera sp.; assembly: GCA_038831005.1. Lineage (NCBI taxonomy): Archaea > Thermoproteati > Thermoproteota > Thermoprotei > Desulfurococcales > Desulfurococcaceae > Ignisphaera > Ignisphaera sp. Next base: position 276,420 of record JAWBKZ010000002.1, on the reverse strand, counting down.
AATCAGAACCACCTAAACCAGGCATCAATTATGCTGGTAGATGGCCTCCTGAAAACGATAATGCTCTAAAGATCCCGCCTTCTCATCCAAACGCTAGATTCACTATATCTATCAGATATCTAGATAATCTAGATCCGAAAATAGATGATCCTAATGGTGTTCCTATACATGGAATGATTTTTGGAGGACGAGACTACCACACGTTACCTCCAGTTGTAGAGTCTTTCGATTGGATCCATGGAGTAGTCACTATGGGTGCTATTCTAGAATCAGAAAAAACGACAGCTATACTAGATGGTGTTGGTGAAATGGAGTTCAATCCGTTCGCTATACTAGACTTTCTATCTATATCTATTGGTAAATTCTTAAAACTACACCTAGATTTTGGCGAAAAACTGGTAACTAGACCTAGGATATTTAATGTCAACTACTTCTTAAAAGACGAAGAAGGTAGATTTATAGCTGATAAAAGAGATAAAGCTGTTTGGCTTAGATGGATGGAACTTAGGGTACATAGAGATATTGATGCTATAGAAACACCTATAGGCTATATACCTATCTATGGAGATCTCGCTAAACTATTCAACAAGCATCTAGATAGAGAGTATCCTGAAACAAGATATGAGAAGGAATTCATGTTGAGGATAGAGAAACTAATAGATAGAATAGAAAGAGGGTGGAACATATATACAACTATACCAGATACACCACCGATATTCTTCGAAATTATGAAGAACCAAAAGAGAAAACTAGAAGAAGCAAAACAGAAATACGGAAACAAGATAAACCCATTCAAATTCGACAAATCTTGACACAACAAAATACTACCAGATGCTATATCAATGAAAAACACTTAAGCATTACTACTATAGTAAGAAGTCTATATCTTAATTATTCTATATTCTAGAAAATAAGTCTGTATACTGTTTTCAACGCTATATCGATATTTCCGTTTATTGTTTGAGTAAAAATACTGTTTACGATTAACGTTACTTTACTTTAACTAGCATTGATTTAAGTTCTGTACCGTATCTTTCTCTAAATTTCTTGTGTAGAAGCTGGATAGCATTATCTATAGCTACTTCTGCTTCATTTCTATCTCTATGTGAATACATCACGTATACCTCAAGAACCTGTTTCCCTACCTCATCTCCTTTGGGATGAGTTTTTATGTATAGATTTGAAAACACTTTAAGAACATCTTTAACTATTGGTGCAAATGTTGCTTCAGGCACATCCTCGATTACAAATAACCTCTCTACTATATGTATTGGTGGCCCTATAGCTCTTAATCTAGGTTCAACCCATGAACTCCACATAATCTCCATTTCTTTAGGCACACCTGGTAGAGATACTATTATTGTTTCTCCTACTTCAAGCCAAGAACCAGGAGCTGTACCGATGGGATTGGGTATCGGGATAGCGCCTTCGGGTAGATAGGCCATCTTGATCCTCTCTATTGTTAGCTCTATGCCATGTAAACTGTATCTAGCTTTAATCATTTCTAGTGCTTCTTGATTGATAACTAGTCTCTTGTTTACAGCTTTTGATATAGCTTCAAGTGTTCTATCATCATGTGTTGGCCCAAGACCACCTGTTGATACTATAACTCTTGGCTTCTCCTTCAACACCAATGATATGTATCTAGATATCACATCTACATCATCTATTAACGATAATACACCTACAACACGAAAACCTAGAAGAGTTAATCTTCTGCCAATGAAACTCGCATTAGTGTTTATAACTCTTCCCTGCACAATCTCGTTGCCAAGCGTAAAGATCCATGAATCTAGCTCTATATCCACCACCTCAAAACTATTGATACTGTTATCTACCTCTAACTTATATACTTAAGACTATTAATCAGCATCGGTGTAACTACGTGAAGCTGTATGCCGAATGTATAGCTTGTCAAATCAATATAAGGCTAAAAGATATAGAGAAACTCATATATGATGAAGATAAACGTGTAGAGATGATCAAGAACATTGTGGAGAAAGTTAGCAATAGATTGAAGAACTGTAGAGATAGATACGATAGTCTATGTATACCAACAGTTATAGCAACAGATCTATTCAGATACATAAAGCATACCACAGGACTTTCTGACCCATATAGAGAGCTTAAGAAGAGAGCTAATGAAGAAGCTCTAAAGATCTATAGAGAGATAAAACAGATAATAGAAAGCATACCTAGCCCTATAGATAGACTCCGTATAGCTATAAAGATATCGCTTATAGGAAACACACTAGATACAGGTGTTGCAGGATACACACCACCAGATATTAACGACATTAAGAATCTAGCCAATTCTCTTGAAATATACGGAGATATAGATCCAATAATCAACATCTTTATGAATGCTAATGACGTAGCTATCCTAATGGATAACTCAGGCGAAGCTGTATTCGATAAGATTCTAGCTGATGTACTTAAGTATATGGGTAAGAAAGTAATAGCTGTTGTTAAAGGTGGTGCTTTTCAAAACGATATAACTATAGAAGATACTGTAGATGCTAATCTACATGAGAGTTTCGATAGAGTTATTGATACATGTAGTGATGCCTCAAGCATATTCTTAGACGAAGTAAAGCCAGAAGTTATTGAGATACTTAACAATGTTGATGTTGTTGTAGCTAAAGGTATGGCTAACTATGAATATATAACAGAGATAGAGAACATGTTGAAGAAACCTGTGGTATATATGCTTGTAGCTAAATGTAGACCTATTGCGAGAGACATAGGTGTTCCTCTAGGTAAAGCTGTTGTAAAGATAGGGAATAATTTCTAGAATATCTTCTTGAAGCCTTATATAACTACTAAAGTAGTGTTGGTGAGAGGTTAAGAGAATTGTCTTATGAATGGATCTGGACACCTAGAAGAAGAGAGAGACCTATAGCTACCTACACACTTATAGCCATTAATGTAGCAATATACTTTGCCTCATCAGCTCAAAACTTTTTCTCAAGTGTTACACAAGAATGGGTAGATAGATTCGCTTATGTACCAATAATGCTTCAAAACCCTACACAATGGTATAGAATTCTATCAAGCATGTTTCTCCATGGAGATATATTCCACATATTCTTCAACATGATGTTTCTCTACTGGTTTGGGAAAGAGATAGAGCAACTACTAGGGGTAAAGAAATACCTAGCTCTATACCTAGCTTCAGGTATAGTTGCAACAATTTTTCACACAGGATTCACACCAATCATGGGTACACTAAACCTCATTATACCCGCTCTAGGAGCTTCTGGAGCTATAAGTGGACTTCTAGGTGCCTACCTAATGCTCTATCCTAGAAGAAGACTCAATATATGTTGGTTTCTATTCCTGATACCTCTATGTTTTACTACAACAGCTCTATTCTTTCTATTATTCTGGTTCGCTACACAAGTTATATACGGATATCTACGTTTTGGTGGAATAGCGTTTTTTGCACATGTAGGAGGATTTATAGCTGGAATAGCCTTGATATACCTTCTAAAGAGAAGATCTATAGAAACCTTCTACTATTTCCTTAAACCATATGATCTCTACACAACCAAGGGCCTTGGATCTATAGCTAAAACACTACTATCAATACTCCTTATAGCTGTTCTCATAGGCTCTACATACTCTACCGCAAATGCGACAAGATCAGCAAATGTCTACATAATTGATGTAAATGTGTGTAACCAAGACATATGCTTTAGAGATCAAGCAGCATATACACCATTAGGAGATGAAGCTATATCTCCATCAATAGATCTACCCAGGATAGCATTCAACAGACTGCTATGGTCAGGAGTAATAAAGAACGATATAGCTCCACCATCAACGCTTGTCCCCATAGACTTTAGAGGTAATGTTGTTGCACGTGATTACGGTATAAGGATCTTCATGCAAATAGTTGGTAGAGGTGTATATGATGAAAGAGGTGTGCTTATCAATTTTACCGGCAGTATTGTAACTGATGTAATAAATGTAAATATATGGGGTATAGCTAGCCGTGGTAACCGTATATATATCGATAGAGTTGATCTTAAATCACAAGATGTTGCAAAAAACGTAGGCGAATTCATTGTTAGACCCTTTGCCTTGGTATCTTCATTTATAACGCTATCCTCAATATTTGTTGTAGTTTTCAAGGATAGAGATATAACCGAAGAAGAGTTCCTGGGACCCCCTATCTATACACCATGGATCTAGAAACAGAAGACTGAACCATAGATAGAAGATGCTTTTGTATAGAGTATCGCTATGAATACCTAATCACTATGTAGAGTCCTATCAAAACCTTGGTTAAGGCAATCAGATACACAAATTCTATAGGTTCTCTAAGAATAGTTGAGGCAAGTATTGTTGCTACTACTGGTTCTGTTAAAGCTATAGATGCTACAGTAGAGCTTCTATAAAACTTCAAAAGATAGTTCATAACTGTGTGTCCACCTATTGTAGGTATTATTGCTAACATCAAGAACCACATCCATGAAGATGGAATATAGCTCAACACATTCTCTTCCACAAATATAGAATACAGAAGTACTACTGATGCACCTATCCCATATACAGATGCTGTATAGAGCTCTAGATCCATCGATCTCCTCAACACTCTACCTATATGGAAGTATAGTGCAGCAAATATTGATGCTGAAAAACTCTGAACCACTCCCACAATATCTATGGTAGCTGATGTAAATGCATCTCGAAAGAGCATCAGTATACCTAAGAAACCTATGATAGAACCTAAAAGAGTCGGTAAATGACTTATGCTCTTTTCATAGACTGTATAGGCTATAGAGAGATGAAGAGGATATGCAACAACTATTGTAACACTCACAGCTATAGGCAATCTGAAGAGAGACTCCATCCACAGAATTAAGTGTAGAGCGAGTGAAGAGCTTGAAACAAGAAGAAGAACAACCTCTCTTCCACACAACCTCTTTCTACCTCTTCTCCATAGACCATAGATTATGCCCAGAACTATAGATGATATAGAGAGTCTCCAAAAAGCACAAGCAACACCACTAGCATTTGATAATTTCACAAGTATAGATGCTGAACCTATGCTAAGTATAGAGATTATGTAGAGCAACACATGGCAAAAAGGTATCTCTACACCATCTCTCGATACCATTAGCTAATAAACCTCTACACCATCTAAGAGGTAAAACAAGTAATGGTAGAGGTAATTGAGCTATATAAATCTAGCAATAGATCTACCAACAGTAGCAATACTATCGGTACAGATATTCGCTATAATGGATCCTCTAGCAGCTGTTCCAGCACTAGTTGAAGCTCTATCTGGTTTTGGTGATAAAGAGGCTAGAACTTATATTAATAGAGCTTCGATAGTGATATTCGCTCTACTAACAATATTTTCAACAATTGGTGGAGCTGTACTACATATACTGGGACTCGATATCTCTTACCTCAAAATTGCTGCAGGAGTGCTCCTTATGGCTATATCTATAGATACATTGATAACAGGACACAAGCCATCCAGAATAAGTGTTGGTGAATACATTATTGTACCTATAGCTACTCCATTGATAGTTGGTCCAGGCACTATGACACTACTTATAGCTTCGTCTAAAGTTTATGGAATAGTCAACACATTACTAGCTTCATATATAGCCTTCTTAGCTACATACATAATACTCTTGGTATCAAACAAGATTGTAAAGCTTCTTGGTAACACATTTATACATGGTTTAGGGAGATTTATGTCGATAATCATAGCGTCTTTTGCTGTAGAAATGTTTGTATCAGGTCTAAGAAACATAGTCTCTACACTACTTAGTAGCTGATGCACTATGATGTGTAGCGATAGTGTTCAAGAATTCATAGAGAGATACAATATCTCTGCTACTCTATACAGATTTAGCGATACTGTTGAATCTGTTGAAAAAGCATCACATATGTGTGGTGCAGATCCATCGAGTATCATAAAAACACTAGTTCTGATAGCTGATTCTCTACCTGTGATAGCTATAGTTCCAGGTAACAAGAAGCTTAGCTACAGAAAACTAGCAAATGTAGTAAAAGCTAGATCCCTGAGAATGGCTAAACCTCATGAAGTAAAGATGTATACAGGTTTTGATGTAGGTGGAGTTTCTCCTCTAACTGAGTGTATAAAGAGCTATATGATTGTTGTTGATCAAGATGTTGCTGGAAAAGAGTATGTATGGTGTGGTGGAGGAGATTTATATTCTTTAGCTCTAGTAAAGGTTAGAGATATATTAGCTATACTTAATCCAGTAATAGCCGATATATCAGATCCACCTAATAACTAAATCTATTCAAGTCTCTGCAAGATATCGATAAACTGATTATAGTGATACATAGCTATTGATACTGTGTTCTAGATAGAAACCTCTGGTTAATAGAGTAAAAAGCTGTATCTCTCTATAAGCTTCTCTTTATCCACAATATTTATATAGTCGAATATCGTGCCACTACTCTCTCTAAGTCTAAGAACATCGACTAACTCTCTATACCTTCCACCAACAATTCCGCTAGCGATTATAGCTGCTCCTTCAGCTGCTTCTTTAGCTATCCTACCTCTACTCTCTAGTTTAACTATCATAGGACTCTCTCTAAACTTCTTGAACAGATTCTCCTCTAGATATCTAGATAAATCCTCCATAAACTTCTTCACTCTAGTGAAGCGTCCGCTAAAGTATATAGAGTCTGGTTCTGTTGAAACCATTAGCACAGAGATGTCTTTCGCTATAGATTCAAGCATAAGTCTATATCCCTCATCTTCCATCTCAATAAACATCTCTATAGGTGTTCTAAATGGATCTATATTCGATAGATATGCTGCACCACCTCTAAACAAAACCTCTTTAGATACCTCTGCAACATTTGCTACAGCATAGAATATCTCGCCATCGATAAAGCCTCCCCCAAGATAGCTTGGAAAACCAGATGTTCCAGCTAAAGCATCAACTATTTCACCACACTTTACAGCTATAGCTGATGTATATGCGAAACCTACTTCAACAGTAATCAGGTTTACTGAGCTATAGCTTATGTTTTTTGCTTCTGCATGTCTCGCTATAGCTAGTGCTACAGAGTATATCTTGTCTGATGTACCCATATCTATCCTATTGATTTTTCTATACCTAGGGACTGTGGGTAGATGTATAACACCTGGGGTAAAGTAGGTCTTTTCATTCAGCTGTTTATCTTCTTTCAACATCTTCATTAACTTCCTTAAACCAAGTATCCTCAGCCCTCTCTTAACATCGTTTTCAGTTACAAAAGTAGCCATAGCTATCTCTTCATCAGTAGCATCTCTAGCTAATTTAAGAGGCATACCATAACCACTTGAAGCAACAATAGCATCAATTCGATAAACATTATCTATCTGTTTAAGCCTCTTGACAACTATCGATGGGTCTCTAACCATCTCATCTCTAGGTATAGACTCGTCGACAAGAATCTCTCCAGACTCGTCATCAAAACCAAATATATCGTAGCTCTTGGTACCCGAATCTGTTCCAATAACTCTAACCACAACTCTCTACCTCTAACCCTCTGTTTCTACCATGTGTAACAAACACAACCCCACCACCATTGCCTCTCAACAATTGTTCAAGTTCTTCTACAGCTCTTTTTGCAGATTCTTCACTATCTGTTATACCGTAGAATGTTGGACCCCATGAAGATTGACAAGCAGCATATGTGTATCTAGTCATTATCTCGATACCTCTCTCTACAAGAGGATCACAATACACCCCTCCTTGATACTTCATCCATATATAACCAAGCCTTCTATTGAATTCCGTCAAACCTTCGCCAAAACTCTTGAGATCCTTTTCAATAAAACTAGGTATAATCTTCATGAGGACAAGTCTCGATAGATATGAAGCTTCTTCATCACTAGCTCTAACCTCCTCTAGAATCTTAGGCTCACTACTAACTCTAAGCTTATTCAGTTTTCTCCAAGGCCTCTCTGGAACAGCTACCACAAAGAACCAATCATCAGGAATATCTCCACGAAATATCAGCGGCGGGATACTTCTATCCCTAAGTTCTTTCCTAAACCCACCCTCAACTATAAATCCACCATATCTACAAGCATATAGACCTAGAGCTGTTACAAGACCTCTCTTAATAGTTAGAGCTATTTCTTCAAGAGATTTCCTAAGATTGTATAACTCTGAGATACCTAAACCTATGGATAGCCCAAGCGTGGTTATGTACCCTAGACCAGCATTCTCATAAAACCTTTCCCTAACTCTAACAACTACACCACCAGTTTCAAAACTCTTTACCAGAGATTCTGCAAACCTTTTTGCATATGGATCATCAGCTTGAATATCTCTACTCTTCTCAACCTCAACAACAATGAATGGGTAATCAATAGTGAATCCAACTGTTCCGAAAAGTCTTCCAAAACCTCCATGAAGATCCATATTTCCTGCATGAAGATGAGCTGGAGCCTTGATTCTTAAGCATTCCAATGCTATTCACCTAGAAGCATATTGTTATCAATCCTAAAAAGCTTAACAATTAAAGAAGCATAGCAATAATATCCAGCACACAGGATTCAAGATATTTCTAAATCGATAAGCTGTAGCTTAAAGCCTCTATAGTTGATAGATATTCTCTCAATCATCTCTATCTATACACATGTATCTACAGAATATATATAGATTTTTGTGATTTTTGTATCTTTATCTCGATAACAATATAGCTAAAGCATTCATGGTGATTATTTTGAGCTGTAATGTATCTGGATGTATTACTAAATACGATTTATCTATTTATATCACAATAATTGTCGCTATAACTATAGGTTTTTCAGCTCTTTCGAGAATCACTCAATACATTAACACAATGAATAAACCATACATATTAACTACAACTATCCTAATGTTTATAGCTATAGCTCTAGCACATGAATATATACACTATTTTGTAGCTAGATACATTCTTGGAAAAGATGCTAAGATACGTTTATCCATAGGTTTAGGTGGATTAGTTATAGAGTATAAGGAGATTCTATGGAGCGAGTACATCTATATAGCATTAGCTCCACAGATGCTTATAACACTTCCTCTAGCAATAACATATACATTGACTAGAGATCCATTCATCTATATACAGCTAGTGCTACATATATCTGCATCAGCAGTAGATCTACTGAATATAGTAAGAGCTTTAACAATCTTCAGGAACTGTAGATTCATACTATGCAGAGAAAATAAAAAGATTGTAGGATACATGGTTATGAAACCCAACGGCAGATGCACAATATACAGAATATAAGATAACGCAAGACTAGAACCATATACATGAAACCACATGAAATAGATACAGGCTTAAGTATACAGAATATATCCTATATAGTGCTCAACTCTAGAACAATCCATCAAATTACTCACAACACCACTAACTATCATACACATTCAATACTAAATCATTCTCTAACACTATAAAAGAAGCTATTCACCTAAACATAATCACATTAAAACAAATCTCTATTCAAGACTATCTATATGCTTTTCCTATCTTAATCAATACCACAGAAACTAATAACAATACAACAAAAGCTATAACTAATGCAGGCTCTGGAACTGGAATAGGTACAACAGTTTCCGTAGTAGTGACATACGCATTAATAATAACACCATCAAGAGAAACAACAAGACTATTACTACATATACTATCTACACAAAATTGAGTATCGTTATCAATATTCCCAGAACCTTCGGTATTTATTTTTCGCGCTTCTAGAGATAGTTTTCTTGAACCATTAACTGAGTATTTAACCTCAATCTCAACACCATAAACATTAGCGCCATAACTTCTAACTACACCAATACCACTAATATTCAAATCATTATGAATCAGATTAACATTAGCTACAGGAAAACCATTAACTGATAATATTGTTGTAATTTTGATATCATCTAGAGTTATTGTTATGTTTGTATTTTTGGTTGTTTTTATCTCTATGAATGCATATATGCCTGAAGTATTCACATATATTCGAACATAATGTATATCTACTGCTCCCCCTTCATCATCTTTCCACATTATCTGGCATTCTCTTGGATAAGAAGTTGAGTTACAGCACAACCATACTGCATAGTTTGTTATAGGGATTGAGCATACACCTCTTCCTGCTGGACTTATCCATCCAAATATATTCCCCCATTCATTATCTTCTCCATCGAGAACTATACTTAGTTTTCCTGATACTGATTGTGTATTAATGTAGATAGTAGTTATGGTAATAGCTATCAGTAGAAGTAGTAAGGATACAGCTATTGATTTTATCCAAATAGTTTTTCCCTCTATAACCATTTTAAACAACTCTATATAACTATAGGTGAAGTAGTTAATAAATTTCTCTTACATAACTTAGTTAAAACTTGTGAGATAAGTAGTATAATAGATATACATAGAGTAGCATATATAGTATTGTTAATACATTTTGTATAAGGATTGTCAATACTGTATTACCAATGGGTATAGAGATCTATAGAGCGATATTTATAGAGAGACTCTATCGCTTATGGTTATCGATAGATACATCCTGTAGCAGATCCTGTGATACTTCATTATCTTTTGATGTTCTTAGTCATTTCTTTTCTTATTTTCTCGAGTTGCCTAGTGATTCTTATCTCGAACCTCTTTATATATAGTGATAGAACTGCTACTACAGATGATATAAGACCTGTTGCTGTAAGTATTACTGCTATAACTCCTTTAACATAATGTTTTATGCCTGTAAAGAAGTAGTGATATGCTGTATATCCTCCTAAAACAAGTCCTGGTATAAGCATTAGAATTCCTATTGATGATATGAATAAAGTTGGATTATATCTCCACATAAGTCTAACAATATCTTTTGCTATCTTGAGTCCGTGAAGAACATTTAATTTCTTTGCTTTTGGATCTACTCTAGATCTATACTCTATAGGTATTTCACATATATTTCCAAAACTAGCGAAATGACTAACTATCTCAGATTCTAGGCTAAATCCATCCATCTCAAAATCAATAGTGCTTAACTCATCTACTCTAGCCATATACATACCGCTTAATACATCCCTTAAATTAGTACCAAAGAGTATATTAAAGAATTTTGTAAGAACCTTGTTCCCAAACCTGAAAACAGGTTTTTGAGATCCATGACCATAGATTCTAGCACCTATAACTAGATCACATCCATTACTCTCTAAAGCCTCAACCATAGCAGATATGTATTTCGCTGGATACGTCCCATCACCATCTATAACAACTACATATGGAGTTGAAACATATCTCAATCCAGTTCTAACAGCATCAGCTTTACCTCTACCTTCTTGAGGTACAACAAGAACTTGACGTGATCTAGCTATCTCTACAGTTCTATCGCTACTTCCCCCATCAACAACAACTATATTGACTCTAGAGATACCTATAGAAACTATCTCATCTATCACCATACCTATAGCTTTTTCTTCATTAAGTACAGGTATGATTACTGAAACCATAGATAGATCTACAGCACTTCTATATATACTCTTTAAAGAAACTATCTCTGCTTGATTTTCAACACATATACTTTGCATCACCAATTCCACACCCTATATACATAAACTTCTTCAGCACATGATTCCAATAAATTCTACTGAATACACATAGATACCCCCAAGGATATGTTTATCGATAGAGATAATCATATATCCATCTATAGGTATACTGGATAGAGCTAGATATTTAGAGCTACTACCACTAAAAACATTAACTACTGTATTGGTAAATTCCATACACTGCTAAGCCCTTCTACTGCTCTCCTCACTACTGCAATTCCCCATTTAAAAACTTTACTATAGTATTTAAATATACTGGCTAGAGATGCGTATTAAGTAGTATCGCAGTAACTAAATAACTATGTACATTAAGTATATAAAATCTATCCGATAAAAATTTAGGTTATATCACTTCAAGCTCTATTTACTGAAGTACATGAATACCATATACTATCTAGTACCCATATATACATTCTAATGTAGTACATCCTCTAGAACAAGTAGAGATATTTAGTAGAATTCTCTATATGTTTTTCAATATAAAATAAATTTGATTGATTATTGATATAGAATTGTTGTAGAGCTTACCACTCTAACTCTATAGCTAGTTTCTTATTTACGTAGAATGGCTCAATACGTATACTATCGATTGATGCTCTACTGCTTGTTACATGTACTGCTAAAGCTATAGTATTCAATCCGTTTTTAAGTAGGGGTTCAGGTATGTAGAATTCTCTCTGTGGACCTTCATCAACATATCTACCAATAATCTGTCCATTGAAGAATACCAAGATCTTGACATTACTAGCTTTAATGATGAGCTTTAGTGGAGCTACAGTATCTATTGGATAATCTATATGTATCTTGTTTCTGATCCATAGAACTCTACCTTCGGTATCCTTAAAGATCTTGGGGATCTCTATACAGCTCCACGAGCTATCATCTAGATCCTCTGTATACCACTTCTCCTCTAGTCCTTTGGTATATGGTTTAACTTTCCATAAACCATTGACCTTATACTGATATATCTTTAGGATTGGGTGTAGAGCTATACGAGACCAATCTATATATACAGCAATTTCGTTAATACCTTCAGTAAGATACTCTGTTATATCTATAGGTCCTGTATATATCGAGACATATCTCTTGTTCACAAATATTAGGGCTCTTGGATAGTAGAAGTAGTTACTATAGTATGTAGCTTTACCTAGATCTAGAATATATCTACCTCTCTTTTTATCTATATCTAGATACTTTATATAGAGACCTTGTTTCTCAAGAGAATTAGCTGTATCACTAGAACTCTCTGCATCTATATTATTCAGTATCTTTACCACTTCCTCAGGATTGTTAATGAATCTAGCCATACTGAAGTCTCTACCATATCTAGTCTGTATCTTTATGTATCTCCAGTCGTTTAGCTGAATCTCTTCAAGTTTACCTAGGTATATGCCTCCAACAATACCATTGGGGATATAGACAAGACCATCATTTGGATGACCAGTAGCTTCTAGAAGTATAGTTAATCTATTTGCACCTTCTTTCAGTATATTTGATGCATCTATTTCTAGAGTATGGTATCTTGATCCAAGTGTTTTTCCATTAAGTATAGCTGTAGCATAATCGTTAAAGTAGCTTATATAGATATAAGAATTCTTGAGGTACTTAAAAACATCTCTATCTATATTGAAGTCTATTGTATATATGTAGTAGCCATTAGATGTATATCCAACAATCTCTAGAGGCTTCATTGCCTCTATCTCTCTCCCATCGACATCTATGATATCCTCTCTATATCTCCACATATGTCCATACATAATTTTGTGTTGATCTATATCTCTACAGAAATCTTGACTAAGACTAGATCTATAGAGAACTCCATGCATATTCTCAAACTCTATAGATCTACCGTTCACGTATATAGATGAGAGAGGTCTAGAAGATACAAGTAGTATAGATCCACAGCTCTCTTCATCAACTTCTGCTTCTAGAACCAAGCCATCTTCTCTAGATGTTGTTCGCCCAATGAAGTATATATTCGATACCACAATAATTGGAGGATCTACATCATCTATATACCATGTTCTACTAGCTCTATCTCTAGATAGAGCCACAATATATAACCTCCTACCTTCTGATTCTAGAATAGCTATAGAGTCTATGTAGCTATGCACATAACTTAATATAACTAATCTATCGTTCCTCTTATCCACATCCATACCTTCTGTATACACAATAGATATAGGTTTACTAGACTCTATACCTATTTCTCCAACTTCAGATACATCACCATAAACCATGATGAGAGTATCTACATCGAATCTCTCTATGAGTAGCGGTTCTGATAATGTATAAAGAATCCTGAATGGAGTATCCTCTATCTCAGTATCTAGGAGAACTATTTTAGCATTTCTATGAGGAACCATAACAATGTTTCTGTATGGATATACATGACCTCTGTAGATAATCTTCGTGAGTTTAGGGTATATATCTAGATTCCTTAAGATAGCTATAGCTCCACTATCACTAACTCTAGCAAATACCTCAACATCTTTATTGCTCACCTCTACAGCACCATCAACAGGGACTGTTTTTGTTAAAAGTTTGCTGAATGACTTGATGAACATAGCTATCCTCTTCAAGACATAGTATCTCTGCGATAGCTCTCCCCACTCTCTTATTGGTGCTTCATAGTCATACGAAGACGTTATATATTTACCTGTATAGTACCCTGGATTTGTTCCTCCATGAAACATGTATATATTTACTGAATTGATTCCTAATCCTATTGCTGTCTTCAATAGAGTTTCACTCCATTCAGCAGGAATAGATCCTCTACTAGTGGGATAGAGTGAGCCAAAGTATGTAAACCATCCACCCTCTAGCTCCATAAACATCTTCAAGAAACCTTTCCGCATCTTCATATAGCTCTTGATCTTATTGTCGAATTCCTCTATATCCCATGGTACTGGATAATCATCTATAGTGTTTGCAATAGGTGTATCCTCTAGAAACCAATCCTCATTTGTAACTATAGGTATATCCTCTACATATTTTCTAGCTATCTCGTAGAGCTTCAATATGTATGGAGCATCACCCCAGAAATACTCGTTCTCGATTTGGAGAAGAATCGTAGGACCATTACGTGGAACTGTGTATCGAGCTATTATCGGTAGCACAACTCTATACCATTTCTCAACAGCTTCGATATAGTCTTTATCAATAGATCTAAGCACCTTTGTTTTTCTATAAAGCCAGTTAGGATGTCCACCACTATCCCATTCAGAACATATGTATGGCCCTGGTCTAGCTACAAAAAACATACCCAAACTCTTGATCATCTGGATATAGCTCTCTAAATCTCTACTAAACAAATTTGATTCATAAGGTGAATCAAAAACCCTATTGCTAAATATTGCACTATCTTCTTCAGGTTCATGCCAATTCCATGGAATATAGCTAGCAGCGCAATTAAAACCAGCTCTCCTAACCTTCAGCAAACGATCATACCACAGAGCTCTAGGCACTCTAAAATAATGAACTTCACCACACATCAAAAAGACTCTAGAGCCATCAATAGATAGAAAATCATTATCGTACGAAATCTGTATAAACCATCACCTACGATCTCCATTATCCACTAGATCGATACTCTGTATCGAACTCAAATACACATATAAATATAATTTAATTAATAGATAAACAATACAAAAAATATTGCATCTGGATATATCTAGTTTCTATATCTTCTCTATACCTATAGCTTTAGCTAGCTCATATATTATTTGTGGCTTCCACCACTCAATATTCAACGCTTTGATTATACCTATAATCCATATCACCAAGAGACCTAACGATATAAGCACCTGTAGGATCCAGCCCAAAATCGGTACAAGACCTACTATACCACCAATGATAGAAGCAATAATAGCTATTATGAAGAAGGATATCGATAGATATGACCAGTATTTAGCGTATCTATAGTTAGGTTTGAGTGCTAGCGCTAGTATAGCTCCAACAATAGATAACAACCATGCTAACAATCCCCACAACTTCTCGTCATCACTAACACTATAGCTACTTTCTTGAGACATGAGATTCACCACTACTGCTTCTAACCCTCCAACCACTGAATTTAAAATCTTTTATTAAGTCATCAAAGATTATCTAATGTAGATACGAGTTTAAGGTCTTATACATAGAGGTTAATTTAGGGAATAACTTATCGGTAAGTCTCTTCTTAATATAATAACCTTTATGATAACACACTCTACTTGGTTCTGATGATCTCCAGTAATAGTCATCCTCTTTAATTTCTCTGAACGGATACAGCATCTCTAGTAATGCTTATTGATTTATATTAATTTGATACACTTTAGATTATTAATTGAATAGAGTTTGCTCTATATTAAACTCTTGTTGTTTATTGATGATTTTATTTGGTATAACAATTGGTTTTAACTTGATTCAGTAGATACTACTAAACTTATTAATTAGAGTAGCCAGAGTATTCTGTGGTGGAATTATGGAGGTTATTGTTAGGATAGATGCTAAAGGCTGTATTATGATACCTAGCGATATTAGGAAAAAGCTAGGTATTGATAATATTGTTCGTCTTCGTGTTGAAGAAGATAAGATTATTGTTGAGCGTATTAAAGATCCTATAGAGTTTCTAGAGCTATCGGTTGTTAGCGGTACGAATGATGTAGAGATGGAGATCGGTATGCTTAGAAAGGCTATCGATGAAGAGATAGAGGGAGGTATATAGAGGTATGGTGGTTATAGAAACAGATCTCGTACTAGCTTTAGCGTCTAAGACAGATAAACGCCATCTAGAAGCAATGAACATCGTCAGAAATGTGAAGCATCTGATGTTATCTCCCTACACATTAGTTGAGTTAGAGATACTGATAAAGTCTAACAAGATAAAGGTTATTCTACCAGATTTTTATAAAGCTCTAGACCAAGTCATACAGTTCTATAGCATAGGGATCATCCAGGTGAAACCTATCCACATGGTTATAGCTCAGAAACTTAGAGAAACATATGGTCTCACCCATTTCGATAGCCTCCATGCATCAGTAGCTATAGCTGAAAACGATGTTCTATTGAGCTACAATAATGTGTATAGCAAGATAGTAGAGCTAAAATATCTTCATCCAACCAAATTATTGAAATCCAATAGCTATCACTAAGCATTTTTCATAAACTACAGATAGCTAGGAGCTATCTGTATTAAGCATTAAGTTGATGTTATATGCTTATATCTGTGCTCTACTTCTTCTACTTGTTGTCTATTTTCTAACTAGAGAAGTATAGAATTACTAGACAGATTTCTGAACCGAATCCATATAATTCAATTCATTTATTCTTCATAAACTATGTAGCACCACAAACTTCACTTCTACTGATTATGAAGATATAGCACCAATACTTGAAACATATATTAAACAACATTATCTGTTCATCTTTCATAAACAATCTCTACATAAAGATCACACTTTATATCTCTAGATCTCTTAATGATACATGAACCTTTAGTAACACAAATACCTGCAATTATGAATATGATGTAATTCAAACCTATAGACATAGAATACTTACTTCAATTGTATCTTATCTTAACTACAGAATTACTAAACCTTATACAGAGTTCTTGTTTCTGAGCTAAGTTCTTTGAGAGATTTCTTTCCTTAACAAATATATTGCTAGAGAATAACTCAGACATTTAGAGAGTATAGTGAAGTGTTTCCTGTATATAGTGGCCATGTATGTAACATTAGTTAGTAGATCTATTGAAACTTTATTTTAATTCAGATCTTATTGCTATATTTTGTAGAGGGGTATTAGTAAATGGTTCAACTTGTTGAAGAGAGGACTCTATGTAGAGGTAAACGTGTCGAGCTTATCCAGAGAGTATACATGTATAGTACTGAGGTTTTTGTTAAAGACGTTGTTAGATTTGGTCAGAGTGTGGCTATTGTACCGTTTAAAGATATGAGAAAAATTGTTATGGTTAAGCAGTTCCGAGCTCCTATCAATAAATGGATCCTAGAGATTCCTGCAGGTAGGATAGAGTTTGGTGAATCACCTGAAGAAGCTGTTGTAAGAGAGCTTAGAGAAGAGGTTGGCTATGTACCTAAATATGTTCAGAAGCTTGTCTCGGTATATATGTCACCTGGATATAGTGATGAAGTTATACATATATATGTAGCTAAAAATCTTGAGTATGTAGGTGCATCTCCTGAAAAAGGAGAGCTTATAGAGATTGTTGAAGTTGATATTGATAAAGCTCTCGAAATGATTCTAGCAGATGATGCTGCTGATGCTAAAACACTTATAGCACTTCTATCTGTTAAACAACTTAGCTAAAATGAGGATACAGAAAATTAGTTATTGTATAATAAATAGAGATGATAGATAGAATAAAACTCTGGATAGCTTTGTGAAGTACTGAATGAAAGCCCTAGACCTGGTATAGAGATGAGCTAGAGATTGTGAAGATTTTGGAGAGACTAATGCCATAGATTTCGTCAGAATATAATGAAATATTTCTGAGATTAGTAAGCCATGGACTCATTAACAAGTTTTAGATCACTAGAATTCTTTAAGATATTTTTACTCTCATTAATTAGCTATTCGAGGTGATAGCTTGTTAATAGGGATATACGGGTTTGGATCTATAGGAAGACTGGTGGCTAGAGAAGCTATTGAGCGTGGTTATGAGATTGCAGGAGTTATTGATGTAGATAGAGCTCTGATAGGTAGAGATATTGGAGAGATACTGGGAATAGGGTCCATAGGGCTAGAGGTTTCTGATGATGTGAGTGTTCTTGGTGATGCAGATGTTGCAGTACATGCAACAGGATCTTATTTAGACAAGGTCTATAACCAAATAGTCTCTGTACTGGATATGGGGATAGACGTTGTATCTACATGTGAAACTCTTGCATATCCTTACTATAGGTATCCTGTCTTAGCTGTTAAGCTCAACGAAATCGCTTTAGATCAAGGTGTATCAGTTTTAGGCACAGGTATTAATCCAGGGTTCCTCTTAGATACTCTTACAGCATCTTTAGCTTCATCAGTAACACAGGTAAAGTCTATAAGAGCTGTTAGAAGTGTTGATGCTTCTAAGAGGAGAGAATCGTTTAGGAAGAAGATTGGGATAGGGATGGACTTTAGGGTTGTTGAAGATATGATGAAACGAGGAGAGTTATCGGGACATGTTGGTTATGCAGAATCTGTCTACCTTATAGCTCATGCAGGTGATCTTCAGCTAACAAAAGTTCTAGAAGAACAAAAACCATTGGTAGCTGAGGAAACAATAGAGTGGATGGACTTAAGAATAGAGAAAGGCTTCTGTAGAGGAGTCAAGGGTACCGGTATAGGTTATGTATATGATAAAGAGATTATAAGGATAGAGTTCTACGCTTATGTAGGAGCCCCAGAATATGAAGAGATAACTATCGTGGGGAAGAACTATTCTGTAACATGGAAAAGTAGTGGAACACCAGGTGACCAAGGTACTGTTGCAGTTGTTCTAAACATAGCTGAAAAGATAAAGAGGCTACCACCAGGCCTCCATTTAATGACAGACCACATACCATTTAAAATAAGGTTTCTACAGTAAATACATTAGATTTACTCTCTATACCATAACTTTTTCTGCAACAAAAATTCTATGGAATAGTATAGATAGTCTCGTTCTAGTGATCTCTTAAGCTATTAGCCTACATCATATAGAGAGCGATTTACTGAATGATATCTAAATTCATGAACAATTTTGAAGTGATGTTGTGATATCAAGCTAGAAATGTTAGAGTAATAGAGGCGAGATCTAGTGTTTGTTATTACTATCACATTACATAATGATTTAATACATCTATAGGTATAACAAATCTTATATTGAACTATAAAAGATATGAGCTATAGAAACTATCTCAATACCATCATGATGAACAATACACTAAACTTGTTTGATGATACATATGTAGCTGATCTCGATTGACTTAACAATTTTGTTTAGGAAATAATGCAAAGTTGTTTAAATCTTGATGCGTTTTGAGCCATATAGATATTGTTGAACATTATGTAAATCTCTTCTAAATTTCTAGAGCTAAGATCTTTGACAATTATACATAATCTCTCTAGATCTTCATCTGTGTAATTGTATCTATAGTTTACATCGTGTTCACCTAGACCATGAAGCCTGAAGTAAGCTACAGACTTTACTACAGTTGGAAACCTTTTGAGAGGATCTACAATCTCTACCACATTCCTGAACCTAGATACAATATCGGCTACTTTATCCAGGTTCTGTAGCCATGAACCTCTAGGCTCCCAACCAATAACGAATCTATCTGTATCAACTGTAGAAAAGAACTCTAGAGCATTTCTATAGTTTTCTTCGCTATAACCAAAGCTTGGAGGTGTTTGAATAACCACAACTTTTGCATTTAGAATCTCTACAGCTTCAACAACTTTCTCCCATGCCTCGAAAACCTCTTTTGTTGGTCTTAGAAAACCGTATCTATTGCTAAGAGATTTATCTGGAACATGTTTCGCTTTTCTCCATGTTGGTGAATCTAGTGGATGGGTTATTGCTTGCCAAGCTTTTAGAGAAAATACAAATGATTCAGGAGCTTCATCTCTATATCTCTTAAGTTTATCTGTACCAGGTATATTGTAGAACGTCTCCTGTAGTTCAACAGCATTGAATACCGTGTAGTACTTTGATCTAGCTAAGCAGTATCCACAACAACCCACATATGTCTTCATAGAGCTCACTAGATAGAACTCATACTGAATCGCTATTAAATGTAGAGCTTTATTATGCTTTCTGTCAAATAGTGGTAATACCTAATTAACTGGATTGTATCTAGCCATAAATCCATATGAGGTTTAAAACTTATATAGTGGTATATGCTAGCCTCTCTGGGTCTAAGGTGAACAGAAAAAAGATATATGCATCAATAGCTGTAGTAATTGTAGCCACAATCACTATTGTTATTCTATATAGCTACTTCTCCCAATCAAGTAGATCGACATACCCAGATCATGAAGTTCCCAGCCCACTAGAGAAGAACATTATCTACGCTTATAGAGATGCTATAACAGGCATAGATCCAAGTATAGAGGATGACACAGGTATAATAGTGCTTCACCTAGTATATGAAACTCTCCTGAGATATGATCCTATTAGAAATGAGTATCAGTATGTATTAGCTAGAGAAATCGATAGAGTTGATGAAAACACCTGGAGAATTGTTTTAAGAGATGCACAGTTTCATGATGGATCACCTGTTACAGCATACGATGTCAATTTCAGTATATGGAGATCAAAGCTTATGTATGAAGAAAAAGGTCTAGGACTTGGCTATATATGGGATTGTTTAGATGAGATAGATGTGGTAGACAACAAAACTCTCTATATAACTACACTATACTCATGTGATATAAGGGTATCTCTTGCAGCTGCTTATTCAGCATTTATATACAGTAGAAGGATTCTAGAGCTCAGTAAAGCAGACGATATGTTATCTGAAAAACTTACCGAATGGTTTAATTCTGGAAACTCCCTTGGTTCAGGACCATACAGACTCGAGAGATACGAGCCAGAGAATATAGTGGTTCTACGTAAGTTTGAGAATTGGTGGGGATGGAGAGAGATAAACAATCCAGATGCACCCGATATCGTCATAATAAAGATTGTTGAAGATCCGGGAAGCCAAGAAAGAATGCTTAGAACAGGACACATAGATATTGCTTCATCCGTACCTAGAGGATCGCTAAACAGTTTAGAGAAAGATGGCTACAAAATCCATGTTGTTGATACTTTCCATAACTTCATAATGATGTTTAACACAAAGAGATGGCCAACAAATATAACTGAGTTCAGGAAAGCTATAGTCTATGCTATACCATGGAATAGAATTGTGGAGCAAGCACTCATGGGCTACGGTAGAAAGGGAAGTGGATTAATACCATATGGTTTTCCAGGATATAGCAAGAAATGGGAGTTGAATCAAGATCTAGAGAAAGCTAGAGAACTTCTCGAAAGAGTAAGGCTTCTAGATAAAAAGATAGATTTAGAGATCGTCATAACGCAAGGATATGAAGAAGAAGAAGTTTTCGCCAAAATGCTTAAGGAAGCTCTATCAACATTAGGCATAAACCTCCTTATAAAGCCTCTACCTTGGCAACAAGTCAAACAGCAGGGAGAAGCTGTCTGGAGTGATCCTGAATCAGCACCACACATAATTATAAATGACTGGTGGCCAACATATATGGTGCCTTATGATTACTTCAGTCTTCTTGAGTGTCTTGAGCCTGAAGAAGGTGTGTATAATTACTGGAATTGGGCTGGATACTGCAATAAAGAATTCGATGAACTGCTTTACGAAGCTTACTATACCTCGCTCCAAGATATAGATAAATCGTTATCTCTCTATGAAAAAGTTCTAGAAATTGTTTTCGAAGATACGCCTGCTGTTAATCTTTGGGATATGCAACACATATATGTATACGATCCTAGACACGTGGTGATAAGATATGAAGCAATAAACCCGCTATACACATACACTATATTCTTCCAGTATGTTGAGGTGAAGCTATAGCAAAATGTTGTCACTAAACTATCTTCTGAAAAGATTTTTTGCATCATTATTCCTAATACTTGGCACCATAGTTATAACGTTTCTCCTCATCAATTTTGCTCCAGGTGATCCTGCTCTTGTATGGGCTGGAAAACCTCGTGGACCTCAGGCATCTATAGCTATTGAGAAAGCAAGAGAGTATCTAGGTCTTGATCTACCTCTCTATACCCGTATAGCTATACATGTATATAGATTCTTTACAGGAGATTGGGGAACATCTGTTCAATTCAAGCTACCTGTACTCAATCTTGTTGCTAGAAGTTTTATGGCTTCTCTAGAACTTGTGGTATATTCCTTTATTATAGCTATACCGATAGCACTATGGCTAGGGACTACTGTAGCTCTTCGTAGAGGAAGTTATATCGATAGATTGGTATACTATATATCTGTTGTTTTTGCTGGTAGCCCAAGATTTATGGTGGCGGGAATTCTCTATCTCATTCTATATCTATCTGGATACAGCTTCTTAGGTCTAAGAACTTCACCAAGTTATGCAACATTTAGAGGATTAACAGGATTCATAACAATAGATTCTATCATTAGTGGAAGAATAGATGTATTTGTGGATAGCTTATTGAGGCTTT
Source organism: Ignisphaera sp. (assembly GCA_038831005.1). Lineage (NCBI taxonomy): Archaea > Thermoproteati > Thermoproteota > Thermoprotei > Desulfurococcales > Desulfurococcaceae > Ignisphaera > Ignisphaera sp. The sequence continues at coordinate 253,653 of JAWBKZ010000002.1, read as the reverse complement.
TACCACCAGCTTTAGCACTATCTACATACCCTATAGGTGTTCTTACTAGAGTAATCAGGGTATCTCTATCTGAAACATTTGAAGAAGAATATGTTAGACAGGCCATATCTCTAGGAATAGACAGAAAAAGTATTGTAAGAAGATACGCATACCCAAACATCATCTCTGTTGTAGCTCAACTAATTGGACTTATGTTTTCTTACTTACTTCTTGAGGCAATGGTTGTTGAAAATGTCTTCGTTAGAGAAGGTTTAGGAAACTTAGTCTCGAGAGCTATTGTTGCTTCAGATTTTCCACTACTTATAGGAGCTACAGTATTTACAGCCATAGTGCTCATAATCACGAACACGTTAGCTGATGTTATTCAAGCTATTACGAATCCTAGGGTGCAGATATGATTAGAAGCATTTACGTGGTTGTACATGATATTCTATCAATATTGAGTAGAACTTGGAGAAAGAGATACTCCTTCAGGATAGCCTCAGTAGCCATGACATTTGTATTCTTACTAGCTATCCTAGGTCCACATATAGCTCCCTATCCTAGGCAAGGTCTCGGTCTAGATGTAGATAGATCTAGAGCACTTCTACCTCCTTCTCCAGAACACCTACTGGGTACCGATAGCTTTGGAAGAGATTTATTAAGCAGAATACTTTTCGCATTAAGTAGAGCTCTATATCCAAGCATTGTTGTGGCTTTCGTGAGTCTTCTACTAGGTATAGCTATAGGGTCTACAGCCACGCTTTTGCCTAAACCTATAGAGATATCTCTATCATACCTCATAGAGCTTCTATTAGCTCTACCATCAGTTCTTTTAGCAGCTCTACTAGCGATACTCATGGGGGGTACCCTAACCAGTATAGTTGTAGCACTAATCGTTACTTGGTTCCCATGGTATGCAAGAATAGCATACATACAGGCACGAAATCTCAAAGAACTAGACTTCGTCAAGTTACCTCTATACTACGGTCTATCAAAAGGATATGTTATAATAAAGCATATAGCTCCTAACATACTTGCACCAATGCTTATAGAAGCTTTAAGCGACATGGGTAGCGTAGTTTTAGAAATCTCTACAATAACATTCCTATTCGGGATAGGTATAACCTCTATAGAGGAGCCAGATCTAGGTATGATGATAGCATATAGTTTAAGGGATCTAGCTAGAGCGCCATGGACATTCTTAGCACCTTCTATAGTTCTTGCCACTATAGCTATAGTGTTTACAGTATTTGGTGAAGCGATCTACGAGGAACACCATCCAGTATTGAAGAAGAGGTGGTGGCTATGGTTCTAGCCGTAAAGAGCTCGAAGCTCTATATAGGCTATGAATTAGACGAAGGTATAGCATGGGTTGTAGAAGACCTCAACATGAGTATAGAGAGTAATATAACGTACTGCCTCATAGGTGAATCTGGTTGTGGTAAATCAACTATAGGGAACGCTATAGCAGGACTATTACCACCTTATGCATATACACATGGTAAGCTCATAGTTATGGATAAAAACGTCATAGATGAAGGTGTTAGAAGATTCAATGGAATTAGAGGAAAGATTGTTGTAAAGATACCCCAGGATCCAGCTTCAGCTCTAAATCCATACATGACTATAGGTGATCAGCTAGATATAGCTGTGAAAAACTATTTTCGGAATCTATCAGATAGAGAAGTTAAAGCAAAGACTCTAGAGCTTCTATCTGAGGTTATGTTAGATAGAGAAGTATATGATATGTATCCCCATCAACTTAGTGGAGGAATGAAACAAAGAGCCGCTATAGCTTTAGCACTTGCACCAGAACCTAAGATAATTGTTGCAGATGAACCCACATCATCACTTGATGCATATCTAAAACATGCAATAGCTTCTCTCCTGAAGAAGCTCCAAAGAGAATGGGAACTAACAATGATCTTTATAACACATGAAATCCCTATAGCACAATATGTATGCAATAGAGTAGCTGTTATCTATGCTGGAAGAATTGTTGAAGAAGGATCTGCTTCTGATGTTCTTCAGAATCCTAGACATCCTTATGTAGAGCTTCTGCTTAAAGCTTATCCAAAGAGGTTAGCTAGAGAAAGATTAACAGATATCCCCGGCATGCCACCTCCACCAGGAAGATATCCCCAGGGCTGTAAGTTTGTCCCTAGATGTCCTTATGTCTTCAATAGATGTAGAATTGAAGAACCTCCACTAATAGCTTTAGGAAACCGTTTGATTAGGTGTTGGAGATATTATGAATGATCCATTGCTTAAAATAGAAGATCTACATATATACTATGTGGTTCCTATCGGGAACCTCAAGTTTGGTTATAGAAAGGTATGGGTTTTAAAAGGTATAGATCTAGAAGTATCCTCTAGAACTGTTCTTGGAATTGTTGGAGGTAGTGGTAGCGGTAAATCAACTATATTGAGAGCTATACTAGGATTTGTTAAACCTGCTAGAGGTAGAATTCTGTACCAAGGTATAAATCTACTCAAGCTCAAGCCTAGAGATAGGAAAAAGATAGCAAAAGAGATAAGCTATGTACCTCAAGAACCGAGTCAATCCATAAATCCGAAGATGAGTATAGAAGATGTTTTAACAGAACCACTAAAATCTCTAGGCATAGCCAAAAGCGATATAGATAGAAGAATAGACCTAGTTCTCGAAATGCTCGATCTAGATCGATCAATAAGGAAGATGTATGCCAAAGAACTTAGTGGAGGAATGCTACAGAGAATAGCTATAGCCAGAGCCATTATCTCAAAACCCAGGCTGGTTCTACTAGATGAACCAACAAGTAATCTAGACATCTCTATACAGGCACAGATACTGAACATGTTGAAAGATCTTAAAGAAGAACTCGGACTAACCTATGCATTCGTTTCACATGATATAGATGTTGTGGGCTACATAGCGGATAGAATAGCTGTAATAGCTTCAGGAAAAATAGTTGAAGAAGGACCAACAGAAGAAATACTGAAAGAATCACTACATCCCTATACCCAACTACTCCTAAACCCAGAGAAAACAATAAACAAAACAACAATAAACAACAATCTATGCCCAATAACTGGCTGGTGTCCATGGAAAACAAATAAATGTGAAACCACATCACCGCCAAAAACCAGAATAAACAATAGATACATATACTGTTGGAGATATACAGATCTTAAGTAATAACTATCAACATAGGTTAATAAGCAAATACTCTAAACACCCCATATACAACACTAGAAAAAAGCACCAAAATCTGTTTATGAATGTTAGAGTACCAGTAAAAATAGTTAAATTACTTATACACTCCCACTCTCTAACTTCTCTATCGCCGATCCAAGACCTACAAACATTAATATCCATGCCACAAACTGCAATATACCCACAAATATACCTATTACGAATAGTATGCCTGCCACCATTAATGAAGTAACTTTAAATATATCGTTGAGTTTAAATGATAGAATTATCAAACCTATGTAACCAATAAAGAGCACTATACCCCCTATAACTGCTAATGCTAAACCCCCCAAAATGATTCCAGGGTTTAACGCAAATGCACCAGCAAGAATGATTATTATGGCTATTAACAGTAGTACTATTCCTCCACCATACCCTATCTTTAGGAGTTTTGAAGATGTAGAGAACTTCTCATTCCATTTCACTAATTTTGATACACCTGGAATCATAAATCCGAATAGACCAACCAAATTCAGTATGAAACCAACTATAGCTAATCCTAGCACCGTAGTTAAACCCATGAGCACCCCCGTCTCGCCTTCAGCAAAGGCTGTTGCCAGTATTGCAGATATTGCCACTATAAGTGTGGCACCTACCAGTAGTGTTGCTACTATGAATATTATGGCTCCTGTCCTGAGTTTCCTGAGCCCCTCTATAGCTATGGACTTACTTTCTGTACTTACAGAAGATTGTGATGATTCCATTTTTCTGTACCTCACTCTCTATCTAGCTATGGTTTCTCTTATATAAACTTTACTTTCTATAGACTGGTTAAGTATTATAGATAGATATATAGATAGATATTGTGATATAGAGCTTTGTATCAATGTGGAAACTTATACTTGACAGAATTGCATAAGTGTGTGACACATAGGTATTGTGTATGTGGGGGTGTGCGACCCCGTCGGCTTCTCTCTTCATTCTCTCCGTATCTACGGAGCGTCTGAGAGCCTTCCCACTTTATCTTTTAAGGTTTGATGTTTAAAAATATTTTCTTTTTACCGGTTCATGCATATTTATTAGCTCTAGATTCATCTATCTTTCAATGGGATCTATTGTTGTTGTTTATGTCTTCAGGTAAGCTTGTTAAGAACTATACAGTATTGGAGAAGTATTTTGATTTGTTAGAGAAGATGGGGGTAGATAAATCTCTGTATTTACCGAGTTCAAGTGATATGGATTTTGTTGTGAGGCTTGTATCCTCTGGTAGAAAAAAGTTTTTAGATGTTTTAGAAGAGCTTATTGCTAGAATTGTGGCTAGAGTGCATAGAGAAGCTGCTAAAGAGGCTGTTAGAGAGGCTTTAGGTAGCGATATTGATGAAGAGATTGCTGTAGATATTGTGGCTAGAGATATTGCTGGATGGATTCTAGAAATAGCTGAGAACATGGGTCTAATAAAGATAGATAGTAGCATGATACGCTAAAACTCGTCAAAAGAGTAGTGAGATTGTGTGAGTTAAATTTTTGTAGATCTTTGGCTATAGACTTTTTCTCAAATTATTCTTCGTTTCTGATTACTTCTGATAATCTCTCTATCCCTATTCTTATCTGTTCAACTGTTGGGTATGTGAAGTTGAGTCTCATTGTATCGTGACCATTTTCGTTGTGGTAGAACCCTTTTCCAGGTACATAGAGAACGCCTCTACTGAATGCCTTAGGTAGAAGTTTCTCTGTATCTATATCTCTATTGAGTTTAACCCATACAAACATACCTCCTATAGGTTTTGTCCACCAAGCTTCTTTTGGAAAGTACTCCTCTATGGATTCTATCATTGTGTTTCTCTTTAATCTATAGATAGACTTTATCTTCTCTATATTCTTCTCTATGATTCTTTCCCTCAACGCAAAAGCAGCTATGTATTGATTGAATGAAGGTGTATGTAGATCTGCTATCTGTTTAAACGTCTCGAGACTATCTATAACTTCTTTAGCTGCTATGATATGACCTAGTCTAAGACCTGGTGTCAGTACCTTACTTAATGAACCTATGTAGATAACTCTTCCAGATCTATCTAGTGTGTAGAGTGGGGGGACTGAGGTACCTTCATCAAATATCACTAAACCATATGCATCATCTTCGATTATCAGGAAATCAAATTCTTCAGCAAGCTCAATTAGATGCTTTCTTCTCTCAATAGATAGTGTTACACCCGATGGGTTTTGAGCTGTAGGAACTGTGTAGACGATCTTAACCTTATCTCCATCGGATCTAAGCCTCCTAAGTTTTTCTACAAGAATTTCTGTCTTCATACCTTCATCATCTATTGGAATACCAATGAACCTAGGTTTTCTAGCTCTAAATACATTAAGTGCAGCTATATAGGTAGGCTCCTCAACAACAACCACATCGTTTTCATCTAAATACATTCTAGCCACAATATCTATGGCTTGTTGAGAACCTGTTGTCACTAAAACATTCTCTAGCGATGCCTTTATTCCCCGCGTCCTATAGAGAAAGTCTACTAACTCATTCATGTATATCGATATACCTCTACTTGGCATATACTGAAGAGCATCAGCTCCATAACTCTCTAGAACCTCTATCACTATCCTCTTGAGCTCTACTATAGGAAATGTGGAGGGATCTGGTAACCCTCCAGCAAAACTTATTATCGATTTATCTTCTAGAAACTGAAGCGAGTATCTAGCTACTATTGAAGCTACATGTTCTCCATCTCTTGATCTATACTTTTTATAGTCTATCATAATTCTTCCGCAAATGTTGTAGAACTCCAGAATAAATCTGTTTATGAATATAAAAACATTTTAAAAACGTTAAATCTACGTAATCCACAAAACTTTAGATCGATATATAGATAGTGCAGGAGATGCTGTAGTACAGATGATGAGGTATGAGTATTATAACAATAGTTCCGAGAGATATCATTGCCCTTATTAAAGCTACTAGATATGGTGAAGAAGTAAAGCCTAGTCAACAAGCTAAAAGAAAGGTATTCGAGGAAGAAGGTATCGCTGGTACATATAAAGATAGAATCTTGACAGCTATATTCTACGATATATGGAGACGTATGGGTATAATAGATAGAATAGCTATAGAGTTTACCAATGTTAGTGATATAGCTGTACTAGATCCTTGGTTAAGAGCTGCTTTAAGAGTAGCTATAGAGCTACTCGTTTTCGAGAAATTCGTTAGAGATAGAGATAGAGATACTAGAAATCTGTTTATAAAGTATTTGAAGGGACCTGTAGCTAGTTTTCTATCCAATATTACACACCCTTATGTGGGTATGTACTTCTGGAAACTTGTTGACCGATTAGCTACCTATAGATATGAACCTAGAGATCTCTACCTTAAATGGGAATATAGATACCTAGTTTCTGAATTCATTATAAAGAAGCTTGTAGAGCTTATGGGCAGAGAAGAGACAAAGAAGTTTCTTCAAGCTGTAAACAGAGTTCCTCCGATAAGTGTTAGAGTCAATATACTCAAAGCATCGGTTGATGAAGTTGTTAAAACACTTAGAGAAGAAGGTTTAGAACCAGTAGTAGGTAGATATGTACCAACTGTAGTGAAGTTTAGAGGGCCTTATGATTTCAATAGATCTAGGCTATTCAATGAGGGTAAGATAGTTATTCAAGATGAGGCATCAGCTGTAGCCTCTATTGTACTTGATCCAAAACCAGGTGAAATAGTTGTAGATCTATGTGCTGCACCAGGAGGAAAGACTGAGTATATGGCTGAGCTTATGAATAATAATGGAACTATATATGCTTTCGATATAGATAAGAATAGGATAGCCAGGATGAAGAAGCTTCTGAATAAAACAGGAATAGATATTGTTAAGGTGTATGAAGAGGATGGAAGAAAAGCTTCAAAAATAATTGGTGAAGATGTGGCAGACAAAGTTCTTGTTGATCCTCCTTGCACATCTACAGGAACTATAGCGAAGAATCATGAAGTTAGGTGGAGAGTTGTCTATGAAAGAATAGATGATGTTCAGAGACTTCAGATAGAGCTTCTAGAGACAGCTATAAAGCTTGTGAAACCTGGTGGAAGAATACTGTATACTGTATGTTCTATATTTAGAGAAGAAGGTGAAGACGTTATTAGATACATTCTTGATAGATATAGCGATAAAGTGTTTCTTATACCATTAACTAGACCCTTCGATCCCGGCTTTCTCAAAGGCACAATGAGAGCGTGGCCTCATAGACATTCTGTCAACGGATTCTTTTACGCACTTCTAGAGAAAAAACAATGAGGATGATGCTAGCTGGATACCAGATACAATTAATATTTAACATGATTATGCATAGAGCGAAGATTATTAGTATACATATCACGATTTTGCCTATCCACTATATCTTGAATGCTTCTTAACCCATTATCTCTTCTATATCTTCTAGAGTATTGATACTTCTAAAGACCTCTCTATACTCGCTTAATTCTGTATCTATATGTATGAACTGTACATCTACTTTAAGTTTCCTTAACAGTCTCTGTATACTGTATTCAGTACTTGCTATACCGTATTCAATTATATTAGTTATCTTATTGGTGTATATTGCTGCAAGAGGCTCCATATATACTCCTCCCCAAGTTGGTATACATGCATAGGCATCTTTAACACATAATTCATCTATCTTCTCTATATAGCTACAGCTAATGTTAGGCATATCACCTCCTATAACAAGAACTCTATTAAACATCTTTGTGGCTATATATATACCTCCAATAGGTCCTATACACAGATTGTCTACAACTGTCTCTACACCTAGATCGACTAGATTATGTACATTATATGGGGAAGCTATGGCTATAACCTTCATAACGTTTCTACATAATCCAAGGCGCTCAATTATGTACATAATCAGAGGTCTACCTTTAAAAGGATAGAAGAGCTTATTCACAAAGAATCTAGTGGAGCTTCCTCCAGCTAAAACAGCTACAGATATCATTAAACCACTCTATGGGTTCATCAAACAAGTTTGGGGAAGTATCTATCTATTATAGCTCTATGATTCTCTCTCAATAGTTTCACAGCTCTAGGTAGATAGTTCATTATATCGTCTGGTGTTACACCATCTTCACCAATATCATCTGCTGCTAAATCACCTGCTAATCCATGTATAAGCACACCCATTCTTGTTGCCAATCCTATATCTCTATAACCTATACCATACATAGCCGCTATAGCTCCTGTTAAAACATCACCTGAACCAGCTTTAGCCATTCCGGGGTTTCCAGTCATATTTATATATACATAGCCATCTGGGTACCCTATAAGGCTATGAGCACCTTTAAGCACTATATATGCATTTAATTCTCTACATGATTTTCTAAGAATGCCTATAGGATTTTCTTGGATATTCTTGATTTCGAGACCTATCAAACGAGAGAATTCAGCTAGATGAGGCGTTATTACTGTTTGTGCTTTCCTCTTCCTAATGATTTCTATATCTCTTGCTACAGCTGTTATACCGTCACCATCAACTATAACAGGTCTATCTATATGTGTAATAAGTTCTCTGACAAGTTGTTGAGATTCTTGATTGAGAGATATACCAGGACCTACAGCAACTATATCTATACTGTATTCTTCTACAATATCCAGAATATGTTCGAGATTACTGAGAGCTATAGATCCTTCAGCTGTTTCTTCAAGAGGTATATAAACTACCTCACTACATCTAGCAGCAATATATGGTACAACTGATTTAGGTGTAGCTAATCTAGAGTAACCTCCACCTGCTTTAAGAAAAGAGTAAGATACATAGTATGGTGCACCATAGTAATATCTAGAACCAGCAACAGCTAGAAACTTCCCAAACACACCTTTATGTCCCCACTTAACTCTTTCTGGAGGTTGTATAGGTGTATTCAGTTCTGTCTTTATATCTTCTAGAAGGTTACGTGGATACGATAGAAAAGATACATACAGCTTACCACAGTAACTGTATCCAGGATACAGAATGTTTCCATACTTAGGTAGACCCAATGTAACAGTTAGCCAAGATTTAATAGCAACACCTCTAACAAGCCCGTTATTTCCATCGATACCAGAAGGAATATCGATACTTACGACAGGTTTGCCCCACCTATTTATCTCCTCTATAACCTCTCTATATAGACCCCTCACCTCTCCCCTCAAACCTATACCTATAAGACCTACAACCACATATTCACACCAATCAAGAAGTTTCCTCAATCTATCCAATTCTTCTGAAGTAGACACATTTACAACCTCTATACCCAAGGCCTTAACAAGCTCTAGATTCTTTCTACATAACTCAGTAGCTCTCGAAACATCACCAACAACAACCACCTTCACATCTCCTCCAGCTGAGTAGATCCTTCTACCAGCAACAAGAGCATCACCACCATTATTTCCTGTACCAGCTACAACAAGAAATCTCTTATAAAGAACATCACCAATTTCCTTAACTATAGCCGAGAAAACAGCTGAACCTGCATCCTCCATAAGCAGAAGATGATCTATACCACAAATTTTTGCAGTATCTTCATCAATTCTCTTCATCTCTTCAACACTACAGATCTTCAACACATATTTTGACAACATTCAATCACCGAGATATATCTAGTCTACATTAAAAATCTGCGTTCTTCTAAAATTGCTGTGGAACTAGAGTGTATCTACAAAAATATAACCTATATCGATAATCAATAGTAGTGCCATTATACTTGATGATCATCTTAATATACATTAGATGCTACACGAGAACTGTTTAGCTAAAACATAGAGAATGAACCTATAGAAACACGAAGTATCTAATAGAGCTAGAGTCTCTTCTAGCGCTTATCAAAATTCTAAAAGAAAGTTTAACACATCCAGTATCTTGGTTACACACTAGTTCTAGCAATATATTGGGATGCTATATAAACTGCAGTCTATATAGAGATCGTCCTTACGATACTTGTGGAACAGATTTTTATAACCACATTATTCCTAGATATCTATGTATCTGAATATTTAAAGATTTAATATAAGCCATAAAATGTTTTCACTATCTTCGAGATATACATTCTAATGAACCCCTATAACCAGTTCCCTATAATTTAGGGTGATATTGATAATCATATATAATTGTTATAGATCTATTTTCTTAAATATCTTGTAACCTATGATAAAGAGTACTGTAATCCATGCTATAGGTACAGCAATAGATATGTATGGATTAGCTACAGAGATTTCTTGAGTTAGATCGTATTTCAATTTTATGAAGTATTGGACCACATCTATATAGTTTATGGGATTGATGTGGTTAAGTCTGTGACTAAATTCTGTAAACTCTTTACCAATTAACGGTATATTTAGTGCTAAAGCAATTGCAAATTGTATAAAAGTCCAGAGAAATGCGAAAAGTATGTATAGAGCTAATGCTGTAGCTAAATAGGTTTTGCCACGTGTTACTGATGCTAATGTATAACATAATGTATAGAACATTATGAATGACGCTGATAAACCTAGTGCTAAGACTATGTAGCTAGTTATATCAAGAGTTATTCCAAAAATAATTGCAGAAGATACTGCTATAGAAACAACATATAGAGTTGCTGATGATAAAGCTGTTAGTACACCAGATAAATATCTTAGTAAGTATATATCGAATCTAGTTACAGGTCTAGCCAATATGAATTCTAGTGCACCACTTTCTTTAGGTTTAGCGAAAAGTGTATTGACTAGGTATATCATGACTATCGGGAAAAACGCTACGAGTATATTCATTCCTCCAGATCCTAAAGCCATCTCGATATACATTTGTTCAAAACTAATTCCACCATACGATATAGTGTTCATACCTATCGCACCTTCTTTCTCAAGACTTAGAATCATTGTATCGTTGTATGGATCTAGATCAATATGGTAGACCTCAACAATATTTTTGATCTCTAGAGTTCTATAACTCGTAGATAGATTCTTAAAACTATCTTCACTTGATAAGAAAGCTCTATATGTAGAGTAGTATAGTAGTAGATCTGGTTTAAGATCTATGGAAGAAATATTTGCGCTCAATACAATTAGAATTGAATGACCTGTTCTTCTGCTGATGGTAAATAATTTAAAGACAGCAATAGTATCATTGACAAAAATCCATGCATCTGGAGAACCATAAACAGTAAAGAATGTATCTTCAGGAAATTCAATTCCTTTCCATCTCTCCTCTATTCCTGACAAAGATATGTAGAGATGGTATATTCTTTCTCCTCGGTATCTCGTTATATTGAAATTCATTACATTAGTTCTAATCTCTATAGAATCAGGAGTTTCTCCACATAATTGAGAACCAGTAGCCATGTATACACCTTTTCTAGAACTCGTGCTATAGATAGTCATACCGTTTCTAATAATGTTTATTTCACCATCTATTAATGTTCCTTTTCTATCAAATATTGTTCCTATGATTGTGCATTCCCCGTCTTTCTCGATGTGCAGAGCTACACTATTGATTAATTGAGTCCGTAGAAGCATTATGTAGGTAAGATAAGATAGAGATATCCCTAGAGCTATGGCTACCACAAGGATAATTATTGTTGATATTCTTAGAAAAGATCTCTTAAAGTCATAGAGTATAGGTATCTTCATTTTGCTTCACCTATGATTTTGAAGAACACATCTTCAAGACTTGCTTCCTCTTTTTTGAATTCTTCAACTCTATAACCTTTCTTTACAAGATCTTCAACAATTTCTGAAATATCTCTAGAAATGTTCTCTATATGTATGGTATCTCTATCTATATTAATTATGTCTCCATATTTCTTGAGGATATCTATAGCTCTTTCATCAATACTCGGTATCTTGATAATGAATTTAGGTTTCGCCATACTCTTTATCTCGTCTATGGTCATTATCTTCACGATCCTACCTCTATGTATGAACACAACCTTATCCGCTATATCTTCAACTTCTTTAAGTATATGTGATGAGAATAGAACAGCTCTATTCTCTTTCTTGAATCTCTTAGTAAGCTCTCTGAAAAAAGCTATTCCCTGGGGATCTAGACCGTTAAGCACTTCATCAAATAGAAAGTTGCTTGGGTTATTGATCATCGATACAGCTAATGCGAATCTTTTCTTCATTCCTAGTGAAAAATTCTTTAACTTCATGTTTAATGCATTCCCTAGACCTACTTCTTCAAGAAGTTTCCTACCTAGGGATCTAGCTTCTGTATACGATATACCGTAGTAACCTGCTAGATACACAAAATAGTTGAGGGCTTTTTCATCTAGCTCAAATATAGGTAGCTCAGGAACCCATCCAATATATCTAGAAGCAATTCTCTTCTCATAGGTAATAGAATATCCATTTATCTTTACATCACCTGAGTCAGGATTAAGAACACCTATGCATATCCTTATGGTAGTTGTTTTTCCAGCACCATTGAGACCCACATATCCAACTATCTCTCCATTCTTAACAGAGAATGAGACTCTATCTAAGGCTTTTAAAGAACCAAATGACTTCGATATACCATCAATTTCTATCAAAAAGCACCACACTCCTATGCATAACGAATATACTGAGGTATAAAAACTAGACGATTATAGTGATAACACAGTTTGCTACCTATACCTTTTCAGCTGAGATACCCCTATTCCACTTCAGAAACTCCTCACTTCTGTAGAGTATTTTCCGTGATGCTCTATTCCATGAAATAACTATGAGCAAAAACCATTCCTCATAGCTTTCTTGTACAATCTACATACATCTCTAGAGTACCTTTCTACGAATTCTTTATACCGAGTAACAAAAAGAAGCTGGATTATGGAGATTAAAATCTAAACCCTACAGAATCTATGTAACATTATTAACCATTGTGAAGAAATCCACAAAGATGTATCTCGTCAACTTTACCTTACCTCTAAGAATAGCTTCTCTATTATTGTCTGTGAATGACTTTCGATCACTTTTTGCTCCTCAAGTCTATGTGATTGATAACTAATCAGAATTCTCTTTCTAGAAATCTGTAAGTGTAGCAACAATAAGAGATAATATTATTGAAATGAAAGGATATAGTTGTTAGCAACAACCCTAAATACATTGTCTATCTGAAAATAAATGCTCTAACCATGCAGATGGATAGAGAATCCCTAAGGCTAAGGCCAAATCTAGAATAGTCTGATCCATATAAAGATTCATTGTTCTTAGCAATAGAGATAGAACTTCATCTGAAATTAAAACATAGTAGCTCCGAAGTATAAACATTATCTAGTATTTTGCTAGATGCTATGCGGCTCTTTCTTCTTTAAAGTATATTTCTCCTAGTGCTCTAGGTATAGCTAACCTTTTGCTTATTGGCAATGCGCTTACAAATGTTACAAAAGCTATAGATGCTATATATGGTATCATTGAGAGTATTTGTTGTGGTATCCCGTATTCGAGTTGATATATGTAGAGAGATCTCTCTAGATAGCTAAATATTGTTACAGGTATTAAAGCTATTAGGGGATGCCATAGCGATGCCATAGCTAAAGCTAGTGTTAGAAATCCATAGCCCATGCCTATGTACGAAGACCAAGACTTTTTGTATAGAAGTGTATATACATATCCACTAAAAGCTATAACTATGTAACCTAGAGCTAACGCTATAAACCTTGTTCTCCACATCTTTACACCAAGATGATCTGCTGCCTTAGGATTGAATCCACATGCTCTTATAGCCACACCTATTCTTGATCTGTATAGGAATAACCATATAGCTATAGATACAGCTATAGATATCAAGAGTATTACGCCCCAATTTAGTGTTATAGGTGCTACAAGTGTTCTTCTTCTTAAGTATATTGGGGCTAGAGAAAGCCCTATGTTTCCTACAACAACACTTAATCCATAGAAGATCATATTGAGTACTAATCCTGATAATATATGTGATAAATGCATTACGTTTATGAGTAGAGAGATCAGTATGGCGTATACTATAGCAGATGCTAGAGTTATTGCTAGAGCCACGATAGGATTGAACACAACTGTACATGTATATGTTAAAGCTATAGCAAATACTATGAACCCATCTATTCCTAGGTTTAGTACACCACTACGTTCTACAACTATATCACCTAAAACAGCTAGAGCAATAAATAGGTAGAATTCTTCAAACAATATCCCGAGATCTATCATCTCTTTACCACCACTCTATACCTAGCCACGAATATCGATAAAAGCATGAGAACAAATATCAAACCCACGAAGAATCGTGCAACAGCTTCTGTTAACTCTCCAACCTGTATAACCATTCTCAGATAATGAAGAGATGAGACATAGTATGAAGCGAGAGGTACTACAAGAGGATTGAGATCAGCAAACCATACAACAAGAATAGATATGAACCCCATTCCAGCACCTATCTTCTCTCCCGGTACGAGTTTTCTATGATACATAAGCACTTCGTTACCTCCTACAAAACCAGCTAATGCGCCAGAGAGAACAAAAGCTATTATAGCCACTTTTCTCCTCGAGATACCGCTTAATTCTACAGCTGTTCCACTAGATCCAAGAGCTCTTATAGCTATACCTATTCTAGTCTTATAGAGAAACATATACACAAGTGGAACTAAAGCGAACGATATGATTAGAGGATATATGGAGAAGCTATAGCCAGGGAACCACGGAAATCTACATTGAGTAGGTATAGGGTCTGTTTCTGGATATCCATACACAGTTCTTCCTCTCCATGGACCATAGACTAGGTAGTTAGCTAAGTAATACGCTATGTAGTTCATCATTAGGGTTGTAAGAGCTTCATTAACTCCTAAGAAAGTACGAAGTAGTGCTGGTACTAAAGCCCAGAGAGCTCCAGCAATTGAGGCAAAAACAAGAGATACTGTAGCACCTAGAAAAGGGACCTCACCAACTGGTGTAAAGAGAGCTATATATGTAGCTCCTATTGCTCCTAGAACTATTTGTCCTTCAGCACCTAGATTCCACAACTTTGCGTGAAACGCTATTGCTAGACCTAGTGCTGTTGGTAAGAAAACCGTCATATATCTAAGCGCATCTAGTCTAATGAACACATCTATAACTCTACTAGCAACCAAATCTACGGGAATCCCTAATAGAAATGCTAGAGAAGATACCGCTAGAGCTATTCCACCTATAGCTACGCTAATCCTAAGCAGAATATTGCTCCAAATCGGTAGCTCTCTTCTAACTATAGCTACCTTAACCATAGAGAACCATAGCCTCCTCAATTTCTTCTCTAATACTTGGTGAAATTGTATCAAAAATCTTGACAATCTTGCCTCGTGAAATAACTGCAATCCTATTGGCTAGTCCAAGAGCTTCATCAACATCTTCAGTAACAAGCAGAATACCTACACCTTTATCAGCCATATCCTTAAACACCAACTTCACAAAATTTGAACTAGCTTCATCGAGCATTCTAGTCGGGTTATAAGCTATGATGCACTTTAGAGGAAGAAGCTTTAGTCTAGATATAGAGATTTTCTGTACATTTCCACCAGAGAACTTATACACCTTAACCTTTGGATTTGGTGGATAGATCCTCATACTATTGAGTATACTAGATATATCTGTCTTGCTAATTCCTCTACCTGCTACTAATTTAAGGTTTTCAGCCACAGTCAAATCCAGTACAACACCATCTCTAAACGGATCTTCTGGTAGATACCCAAGACCCATAGCGACTCTTCGAGATGTAGGTGCATCAGTTATATCGACACCATCAAGAAGCACTCTTCCCTCAACTACTTTCTTAAGACCTATAATACCTTCGCAAAGCTCTTTCTGACCATTACCAGCTACACCAACTATAGATAGAATCTCTCCATTTCTAATAGATAGATTTACACCTTCGACAGCTTTTCTACCATAGTCATCAAGTACAGCCAGATTCTCGATCTCCAGTATACCCTTATCGAAGGTCTTAGGAACTGGTTTCCCAATATCATCGCCGGAGACATTGGGAAAAGATGTTATCACCTCTCTACCTTTATTAAACATAGTTTTTCTTAAAACTTCAACAGAAAGTCCACCATTATTTGGATAAACATCTACGAGCTTCCCTTTACGAAGAATAGCTATTCTATCGCATACTTCTACAGCTTCATTTATTTTATGGGTTATGAATATAGCTGAACTACCGAGAGATATAAACATCTTTAATGCTCCATAAAACCTTTCTCTAACTTCTTTAGGAAGGTATGTAGTAGCTTCATCAACTATTAACAGTTTTGGTTTAATGCTTAATGCTTTCACAAGTTCTACAAACTGTTTCTCTGTATAGCTAAGAAGATTAACTGGGACATCTGGCTCTATATCTATCTCAAATCTCTTCGTAATAGATTGAGTCACTTTTTTGGCCATAGAAGGTGAGATCTTCAAGAATAATGCAACATTATCCGCTATGGATAGATCTTCAACTAGTTGAGGTCTTTGGCTAATCATTACTATGCCGTTCTCTATAGCGTCTCTAGGAGATGAAAGATTCATCTTAACTCCATTGAATTCTATATAGCCGCTATCAGGTGTATAGATGCCATAAATTATTTTCGCTAACGTAGATTTACCTGAACCGTTTTCACCTAAAACACCTAGGATCTCACCTTCATAGACATCTAGTGTAACTCTATCTAGAGCAATAATATTTCCAAAACGTTTAGTTACATTAACAATCTTCAGAAAAGCCATTTTTATACCCAAGGCAAAAAATATTTGTAGCGGCGATTATTGTCCTACCTCTTACCCATATATTCTACTCCTTTGATGAACCAATCCATATCCCATAGATCTTGGTGTGTAAGTCTTACACCAGCTGATACTGTAACAGTGGCTCCAATAGCTCTACCTTTGCAGAATCTTGAGTAAGCTTCTTCACCACCCTTTATACAGTAACCTTCAAGAGGACCTATGAATGGATCGAATACTGGAGCTACTATATGTCTGGGTATAGCTCTTATATCTATATCTACATACGCTACAGATTCATGCTCATGGGTAACCGCCGTACCTTGGAGTGACTGTAGTATTGGAGCATTTTTCATCTGTTCATATCTCTTCATAACGTATTCATACACCGATACCTCTCTTCTTGTCTCAGGGTCTCTGAACCTAATGTTCTGTAGCATCGGTATATACTTGGGGTTTATCATCATAACAGATCCGTTGGGATATATGTGGGCTCCAAGTTCAACAGCACCTGTATTGAGTAGATACCAGTAATCCACATTCTCGAGATTGTTTGGCATATATATACCTGCCTTAACCTTAGCCAAGATATCCACATATATTACTTCCCATCTAACCAATTGACCACTTATCACTACATTCGGTCCATATTCGTACATTGGGCTGTAGTGGCTGAACACGTAGACTAGTTTACCTTTCTCGTCGTAAAGTGATTGTGCATATTCAATAACAGCTGTAGAGTCTTCAGTAAAGGCAAGGACATCGACATCATATCTTTCTACAAATGTTTTAGCAGCTTCTCTAGCTGCATCAGGATCATACCAAGCACCTATCTCTATCACATAGACCTTTATGTTCTTGCCAAGAATTCTACCCATCTCCATAGCTCCTATAGCGAAGGCATTGATATGTCTAACGACTTCGGGTATTGTGTGTGCTGCTACATAGCCGAGGTTACCTGTTTGTGTAACTGCTCCAGCTATAAGGCCATTGAGGTAGTATATCTGGTAGAGATCAGCAAAGTATGTACCCATATTTGGTGCTCTTTTGTATCCAGAGCAGTGAAAGAACATAACATTGGGATATTGTAGAGCTTTTTCATATGTTGGATCCATGTGATCGAAACTTGTCGTGAATATAACATTGTATCCTTGTCTAATAAACTCATCTATAACGTTAGCTGTAGCTTCTTTAGAAACAAATTCTTTTTTCTCTGTCTTCAGCCAATCACTAAATAGTTTTTCAGCAACTTGTCTACCTACTTCATGAGCATGTGACCATCCGAAATCACCTATAGGTCCTACGTATATAAATGCTGCTCTTATCTTCTCTGGAGGTTTATGTTCTGTTCGAATTACAGTAGTTGTTGTGTAAACTGATGGTGTGTAAAGGGTATAGAATGAAATTGAACCTATTAGAGCTCCTATCACTATTCCTATGGCTAGACCTATATACAGTCTATTCACCATATTTACACACCTGATGTTCATAAATCTTGAGAAAGTTTATAAGCGCTATCTACAGTATTTATTTAAGCTTATGCATAATCATGTTAAATTTCCAATGATTCATGATTAAAATACTTCCTAAACTTTATTATTTTTAGTGTATCTTCAAGTCACAAGATGGTTAGAATGAGTCATGGAGATATCGAGGTAGTGTTCAAACCAATAGAGACAAGAGCTGTATCTACCTCAAACAAAGTTCTTCTAGATGTTGCTAGAGAATGCGGAATCCCTGTTAGAGCCGATTGTGGTGGTATAGGTGTCTGTGGAAAATGTAGAGTAAGATTCGAGACTATTGATGGAGAGCTCTCTAAACCAACACAAAGCGAACTGAATATTCTTGGGGAAAAAAGTATAGCTGAAGGATATAGGCTTGCATGTCAAGTTAAATTGATTAGCGGTCGCTTCATTATCTATATCCCTTCTGAGAGCATAATCCAAAAATACAGATCTGCTGACATAGGTTTAGAGAAACCTCTAGTGTTGAAGCCAGCTATAAATATCTATAGGGTTAGACCATCTAAGCCAACACTTAATCATCCTTATCCAGATCTCGATAGAGTTGTAGAAGAGATTAAGAAAGCATTAGCTGTAGATGAAGTCGGGATACCTCTAGAGATACTGAGAGAACTACCAGAGATACTGAGGAAAGCTGATTGGGATATAGATGTTGTTCTATGGAGTGGTAAAAAGATAGTTGATGTAAGACCTCACATAGATTCTTTTAAGCCATATGGTTTAGCCATAGATATAGGTACATCTAGAGTTGTGGTACATCTTGTTGATCTCTTATCAGGTGAAACAATAGCTATAGAGTCTATGGTAAATCCACAGACAGTTTATGGAGCAGATATAATATCGAGACTTGTATATGCATCTCGATCTGTAGAGAATCTTCAGAAACTCCATACCGTGATAGTGAATAGCATCAACACTCTTATTGAGAAAATAGTTAATAGAGTATCTATCTCTCTCGATCAGATATATGAAGCTGTAGTTGTATGCAATACCGTTATGCATCATCTGTTTCTAGGTATAGAGCCCAGATACCTTGGTATCGCACCTTACACACCTGGAGCCCGAGGACCTCTACACTATGAGGCTAGAGAACTTGGCCTAAAAATGAATAAGTATGGTATTGTTTACTTGCCACCAATTATAGCAGGTTTCGTGGGTTCTGATGCTGTAGCTGATGCTGTATCTATCGATATAGATGAATGTAGAGAACCATGTATATTAATCGATATTGGAACCAATACAGAGATAATAGTGAATACAGGGAAAAAGATTGTAGCTGGCTCTACACCTGCTGGACCTGCTTTCGAAGGAGCTTCGATGAGCTTCGGTATAAGGGCAATTGAAGGAGCTATAGACCAAGTATATATATACTTCGACAAATCTCTAGGAGATTATGTTGTTAAATATAGTGTTATTGGTGGAAAGAAGCCTGCAGGTGTGTGTGGTTCAGGTTATATAGATCTTGTAGCTAATCTCTATAGAGTTGGTGTACTGAATAAACGTGGCAAATTCTATAACGATATCAAGTCATCAAGAATTGTGAAGGAGAATGGTTTAACAAAATTTATTGTTGTAAGAGCTAATGAAACATCGATAGGTAAGGATATAGCTATAGATGAAAGAGATGTAGACAATTTGTTGCTAGCAAAAGCAGCTATTGCCTCAGGACTGAAAACATTACTTGAGTGGGTTGATCTAGAGGTTAACGATATAGGTAAAATCTATATTGCAGGATCTTTTGGCTCATACATAAATATAGAGAACGCTATAACAATAGGTCTTTTACCAAATATATCTATCTCTAGATATGTTTTCATAGGTAATGCTTCTATCACAGGTGCTAAAGCTATACTCAAGTCTAGAGATATTAGAGATAAAACTGTTTCTCTATCTAAGAGAATAGAGTATGTGGAGATATCTGCATATCCAAACTTTAAGAAACTGTTTACCGAGTCTCTGTACCTACCTTAATATCTACCTTAATTTCAAGACCAAGAGAATAACAATATCTACTGTATAAATTCCAGTAATTCTTGATTTTATTCATAATCTATTGTTTTTCTATCTATTCTTTAGTAGCATTATAAGTAGAGGTATGGAGGAAGCAATTAGACACCATAATGGGGCTGGTGCACCTATAAATGGTGCTGTAAGAGCTCTAGAAGGTCCTAGCTGTATTATAGCTATAACCATTATGGTTAAACCTATAGCTAAAGATGATACAGCATACAGTAGTCCTCTTCTCTTAGGCTCTCTATATAGACCTATCAATGTTATTGGTGCTATAGGTATCAAGATTGCTGACGATGTAACTGAAAGCTCTACTATATAGGCTATTCTCTGTATAGCTATGACACTTGCTATAGCTATCATCAAGACTATAGATATGTATGTCACCAGTATTGCTCTAGATTCACTAGCCTTTTTTGAGTAAGCTGTATAGAGATCTTTAGCAATACAGCTAGCAACCGATAGGACTATGCTGTTTGATGTAGATATAGCTGCTGCTACAATACCTACAAAAACTGTTGATGCAAGGATTGGATGTGTATAGAGTAGAACTGTTGGTGTAACACTATCTCTAGAGCTTATCAAGATCTTCTCTAGGTGGGGAAGCGATATAGCTACATATGATCTGAATACAAGACCCAGAAACACACAAACAATTGTGTATATAAATCCATATATCGAGAAGTATCTGACCATTCTTCTATAGGCTTTAATATCTCTAGGGATATAAAGCCTTTGAACAACTTGGGGATTAGTTAAAGCAAAGAATATCCATGGTATAGATAGTCCCAAAAACATGTTTATAGTCCATCTAAACCCCAATATATTACCATTTGATGTATTAGTTAGCATCACTAAAGCTCTAGATACATCGAGACCAGAATCTGGAAGCATAACCATAACAATCCATGTCACAAGAACTATGGATGTAACAATCATCCAGAGACCTTGAAAAGCATCAGAAGTCGCTACACTCCATATACCTGCAATAGCTATCCACAAGAATGTCGTTATAGCCATAAACGTAACACCAACTGTATAATCAATTCCAAGGGCTTGAAAAATCTCACCTACACCTTTGAATTGTGCTGCTAAATAAGGTGTTAAAGCAAGTAGATATAGAATTGCTATTGCTGATGCCAGAGCCTTGGATCCATAGAGATCCCCCAACATTTCTGATGGCGATACCCATCTCCTTGATCTAGCCTTCATCCATATGGTAGGTCCAACACTAACAAGTATACCTATTGTTGCCACAAGATATACTAGTTCAAATCCTAAAGCAGCTACACCTGTAGCAAAAGAAAGACCCACGAGACCAACCATCATGAAGGCGCTATAGGTTGTTGCAGCATATGTCATAGCTGATAGAAATCCCCCTAATCTATAGCCAGCAACAGTAAATTCTGTAAATCCTTTTCCCATAAGCTTTCTCGATGCAAAAGCTATAAGAGAACTTGTAGAAAAGAAGACTATTAAGGTAATTATGAAGAGCTCCATCATGATTCACAACCTTCTATAGCCTTAAGCCCTAGAGCTATAGCTATAATGGTTAACAGAATCCAGTAAACAAAAAGCGAAAAGCTCCACATACTAACCATAATCTCTGATATGGATGGTATAGAGGGTATGAAGAATAGTATTGTTAGGAATACAAAAGTTAATGCATAACGTTTAAGATTCTTTATCTTAATCACCTATAAACGGTTGTTTACATACTTACCTGTTCAGCTAAGTTTAAAAAACTTAATGCAACATATAGGTTTAGCAACATATATACAGTATGTGTGATACTGTGAATATAGAGACAAAGATACTAGAACTACTGTCTAGAAATCCTGAAGGTATTCCTCAATCAAATTTAGCAAAAGCATTGGGAATATCTAAAGCCTATATCAGTATTATTCTAAGAGAACTAGAGAAACAGAGTTTGATTTATAGAGTACGTATAGGCAATACATACATAGTTAAACCAGTAATACCAAAACATTGTTTGGGTTACAATAAAGAATTAAAAGTCTTTAGAATAGGTATTGTGTGGTCTAGCGAATATCTCTTCCTAGGATATTTTGCTAAAAATCTTAGAGAAAAAGAAGACATAGAGCTTAAAGTTCATGTCTATCCAAGTGCAGTTCAAGCTGTTTTAGCTCTTATAAAAGGTGAAGTAGATGCTTCTCTAAGCCCTATGGTTACACAAATCTATGGCTATCTCCTATCTAGATCTTTCTATATAGCTGGTGGTGGAGCTAGTGGTGGAGGATATATTTACGAATTCCCAGAATCAAAAACAGATATAATCATATCTAGCGAGATATCGACAATGGATTTATGTAGATATCTTGCGCTAAAGCAGAAATATATTGGAGATGTCTCTACAAGATACTTCTCTTCTGCTCAAGAAGCTACACTATTGGCTAGAAAACGTTTAGCTAGATATGCAGTTGTATGGCATCCATTAAATACAGAGATGGAGCTTATTGGTGGTAGAAAGATGTTTGGTTGTCTTGATCTAGAGGAAATGAAGTATTGCTGTACTTTCGCTATATCTAGATCTCTTAGCTATGAAGTTATAGAGACTATGAGCAAGATATATAGAGAATCGATAGAGATGTTCAAAAGAGATAGAGAAAGATATGTAGAGTGGTATTCAACAGTTGTTGGTATCGATACTGCTCTACTGAAGAAAGCTGTAAATGAGTATGTCTATGAACCACAGCTGGATTCTAAGTATTTCGTGAAGATAGTTGATATACTGGGCTTCGAAATTCCGCACAAGATTCAGCTCTATAGAGCTATACATTTGTAGATCTCTTATACCTATTGCCGTCCCCCACTACCCAGTATTCACCATCAACTCTTTTCTCAAGTTTGTAAACAGGCACCTCGCTTTTCACTCTCTCTAAGATTGTTGAAAGAGCCTCTATAGCCTCTTTTCTACTTCTAGCTGAAACAGCTATTACAAGTGTCTTTTGACCAGGTTTAGCATTACCGAGTCTATGAAGAATCTGTACAGAATAAAGGTCATGTCTCTTCAATTCTTCTTGAGCTATCCTCTCCAGTATCTTCGTAGCGTAGGGTTCGTAAGCTTCATATATTAGCTCCACAACTTCTTTACCATTGATTTCACCTTTAACTACACCAATGAAAATAGCTATAGCGCCAACCTCTTTTCTAATACTATCCATTATAATGCTATCTAGTGAAACTTCTATATCACTAGAAAAGAAACCAACCTTAATATTGCTACTACCGCCAGAAGCTGGAGGAGCAATAGCTACTTCAGTACATATCTCTAGACCTTTATCTGTCTCTAGATCAGCTGGTTCACCGTTTATGAAAACTATTGGCGATACATTCCTAAAGGTTTCTCTAAGTTTTGGATAGATTCCTGTTAGTTTCAATAGAACTTCTTTAGCGCTACACTTCTCAACATCTATTTCTACTTCGGGAAGACCTACAATATCTCTATATAGTGAAAAGATTTTTACCTTAACTCTCAAACCGTAGTACACCAACTACTTCAGCATTAATCCTGTACTATGTATTTAAAAATTTTGTTTTAGAGTCCTGTATCTAGATATACAATGATTTAATCAGAGGTGTAGGTAGAAAAACATTGGCTAAACTAAATAGTAGAGAAATCATCAAGAAATTAGTCAGTGTATACATATCTATAGTAGTATTCGTGGTATTCAGTATCGTTCTATATATCTACAGGTCACAAATAGTGTATCTTTTGGGTAGTTTTCCAGGTCTTCTTGGATTCTTCGTTCTATCCTTTATATCGTGTCTCTCTATAGCACCAATACCCTATATACCTATAGTGTTCAAAGTGGCTAGATATGTAGACATATTACCGATATCTATTGTTGTTGGTATGGGATCAGCATTAGGCGAAGCAGTAGCTTGGGGTATTGGGAGAGCTAGTGCTCATTTTCTTTACGATACCATCTACTTCAGGAGAATCAACACATTACTTAAGTTTATTCAGAAAAGAGGATCTTGGACCATGCCATTTCTAGCCTTCTTATTCTCGTTCACATTTCTACCAGATAAGATTTTGTATCTTCCTCTAGGTATGATGAGATATAGTTTATGGAGAATACTGCCATTCACAATTCTTGGAAAAATCTTTATGGTTTACCTAGTTAGTGTTCTTGGTAGGATTTGGGCAACATATGTTGAAGGTTACACAAACGAAGAAATATCTTTTCTAATTACAACAGCAGCACTCATTATTGTAACTGTATTGATGATGTACATTGATTGGGAAAAACTACTGCAGAGGCTTCAAGATAAAGCGGTACTCCGTAGCTAGATTCTATGGTTAATCATTTAAAGGGCAACTATGTGTAGCGTGTTCTAACTTCATAGATGATAGTCGTAGAGATGTATATGCTTCTCGTACTCTGTAAAGCATTCGCGATAGACTTTCTCTAGAACAGAAGGCTTTAATACTTCTTCTGGTTTTCCATAGATATAGCTACCTTTCGACAGAATCATTACATAATCTGTGTATTCTATAAGCATAGATGGATCGTGACACGTTGTTATAACAATCTTCTCTCTATCTCTGAGAACCCTGATTAGATCTGCTACAACTGTTTTACCTTCTACATCTATAGCTGATAGAGGTTCATCCATAACAACTATAGGTACATCCTTTACTAAAGCTCTAGCTATTAAAAGCCTCTGTCTCTGACCACCGGAAAGCCTATGTACACCTTTATACCATAGTTCTCTAGGTATACCTATAAGCTCGAGAATCTCTTTAACCCTTTTCCTTATACTATCTCTAGCTATGTTTAGTGTTTTAGCGTAAGCAGTGGCTTCGAATTCTATGAACTCCCATACAGTTATAGGAAAAACTTCACCTAGTACGTAAGTGGCTATCTGAGGTACATAGCTAATGTATCTACCTGTTTTAGCTGTATTTCCTGTCACATCCTCTCCATCGATATAAATCCTACCTTTTATCGGCTTTAAAACACCTATTAAAGTCCTTAAGAATGTTGTTTTACCGGAGCCATTTGGACCCATGATCTGTATAAACGATGGCGAGACTATCTCTAAGTCTATATTCTCTACAAGAGGTCCTTCGTAACCTATAGCAAGTCCTTCTGTTCTCAATAAAACCATACTTACTACCATATGTGCACAGATAAATAAAGCTTAAAAACTTTTGTGTGCACACAACAAGACATTTGGTGCTTAGGTGCCTCATGATGCTACAGAAGATTGCAACCATATTGTTGGTCCACATAATTCTAGCAACATCTATAACGGTTACTGGAGCAGTAGGTACCAAAGACGGTGTACATGTTGTTGTCACTTTCCCCTTCATGCTTAAAGATGTAGAAAACATTCTATGCGATGGTGATACCGTTTATAGTCTCGTACCCCTAGGTGTTGATCCGCATGAATACCAAATTACGCCACAAGATTTCGAAATTCTCAGTAAAGCAGACCTGATTATATCTACAGCACATACACCTTTTGAAACAAACATCAAGAAGCTTATCGGTGATGGTGTACTGAAAGCCAAACTCATAGAGATACCTAATATACCCGGTATAAAGTTTTTAGAACATCCATTATCAGGTACAATCAATTACCATGGTCTGCTTATGGACATAAACAACTATCTAACGTTCATAGAGAATGTAACCAATACACTGACCTTTATCAGACACGATTGTAGTGATGTCTATAGATCTAAATTTGAAGAGATTGTGAGTAGAGCTAGAGTTGCCGGTGTTAAGAAGTTATTAAAGGATCGAGTTGCTGTAATAGATTCACCTATACTTCAATATCTTGTTAACTCTCTAGGAGCTGAGGTTAAGCATATTGTTCAAATAGAACATGAAGTACCGATAACACCAAAAGATATAGCTAAAGCTGAAGATGTGGTTAAGACATATGGTAACAAGACCATTATGGTTGTTCTAAAAGAGTCGATAGCTAGAGCATCATTAAATGATATTGCGTATAGATATAGAGTACCATTTGTTGAGCTACCTAATCCTCTTAGCTATAACTCCATACTAGGCTACCACGAATCTGTTTTAGAGATGATTTCACAAGATATGATGTCGCCAGTACCTCTAGATAAGTCAGATGTCTGGAGAGAGGGATACTACTTAGTTTACGTAGCCGTGGGTTTGGCTCTAATTGTGTTTATAGTGCTATTTGTGGCGAAAAAGCATTGAATGCTCGAGCAACATGTATACTCATCGGCTTTTTCATGGTTCTTACAGTTGTCTCTTTTTTATATATACCTAGAGTTGAATGGATCTTAGCTATAATTCTTTCAGCAACTATATATGGATCCGTAAGTCCATTGATAGCTGCTCGAAGACTATATTTCCTGGCATCTGAAGTAAGCCATATAGCTCTTTTTGCAGTAACTATCTCTGTAGCTCTTTCTAGAGAAACACCACTTAATTCCGAGATTCTATGGGCAATAATGGTAGGTCTCGCTATAGTATATGTTGTTGGCTATGCTATACACAAAGGTTTTGATCCAGATATGGCTACCTCTATTGTTGTTTCTGCTACTGCTTCAAGTAGTGTTGTATCCATGTTTGCTGTTTTAACTAGATACAGAGTTGAGTACAGTTTATGGAGCATAATTCTCGGAGATCCTCTACTCACGACATGGAGAGACATACAGATTCTTGCAGCAATAGGCCTAGTTTTGCTCATTACCGCGCTAGCTATATATAGAGTTACAATCTATATCGGTATAGATAGGGATACCGTTATGCTTAGCGTTAAAAACACTCACATCTATGAATTTCTCTTCTTTACTGTATTAGGTGTAGCTTGTATAGCCCTCATGAGGATCATAGGCTATATAGTTGAACATGTTCTTCTCCTTCTTCCAGCTCTTACAGCAATCAATAGTGTTGAAGGAAGTAATAGGGTCTTGGCCCTAAGCATATACATGTCTATTGTTTCAGGACTTCTGGGACTCGTTCTCTCTTATTGGCTAAATATAGCTCCAGCAAGTGGTATAGGATTTACTGCACTAACGATGTATATGCTTTCGATAGCTTTAAAGAGAGTGAAGAAATGATGACTAGAAAGAAGCGCTTCGGAATATCTATAGATAGTTCTCTAGCTTGTGAAATAGATAGACTTGCTAAAATACTTGGTATAGATAGATCCAAGCTTGTTGAAAAAGCATTAACAAACTTTGTTAATGAGTACAGCTATAGCCATGCTCATGAAAACCACTTCTGTAGAGGCGTGATTATTGTAGAAACAGATGAAGGAGAAAAAATAGATAGAGCAATCGAGAGCTTTAAAGATGTTGTTCTAAGTTATACACATAACCATCTAGAGAACACTTGTATATGCATGTTTATAGTTTCAGGAAACTCTGAAAGAATTAAGGATCTTCATAGAAACCTCTTATCGGTAGGCTGTGGAACTAGATACATACCCATAGGCTATACTATAGGCCATAAGTAGCGTATTTTATAAACTCTCGAAAACAGATCCCCAATAGATTAACAGGTACTTATCTATGAGCTTTAGCACCCAGCTCTGTGTCCACTGTAGAGGAGGTAGAAACCTCTGTGGAAAAGCGTATTGCCCCATTATAACCAGAATGCGTACACTAAGCATGATAGCTAATCTAAAAAGAAGTAACGAACTTTTTGGAACAAGTCCACCAGCTGTTTTTGTTGGTAGAATGGGTTACCCCGACATCTACGTGGGCCCTATGGCGCCTACCGAATGCGGTAATACTTCTCTATATGATTTTCCAGAGCAATGGAGTTCACTAAAAATAGACAAGATTATCGAGATGCGGCTGAGTCTTGTTCTTGGACGAACTAAGATAGGTATAACAGATGTAGACTCTAGGATTGCTCAAGCTATTCACGAGCTTGTTCTAAATACTAAACCTACAGATATAGAGATGGTTTTTGAGAAGCCTCCAAAAGGATTCATATTCTCAGAATACGAGCCTCCAATAGGTCCTAGAGCACCTTTAGTTAATCTCAGAATAGTTGGCTCAACCTCATCTAACCGTATAGTGGATAGATTATATAGCGATACAGATACCAAAGCATCTACAGCTGTTGTAGAACTCTATCGCTACGGTATACCTGTCTCATATATCCAGAAACTGCTAAGTGTAGGTGCATTAGGTAGGAAAAGATCTAGAAGGTTTGTTCCCACAAGATGGTCTATAACAGCTGTAGATGATGCTATATCAAAATATCTTGTAGAGAAGCGCATTAAGTACTACAGAGAGGTAGATCAAATCCAGCTATTTATGAGATCAATACACAAGAATCTCTTTATAGCTCTCCTAATTCCAGGTAAGTGGTGTTTCGAATGGATGGAGACATGGTTTCCTAGATCTACATGGAATATGTTTGGAAGTGAGGTAGCTATAGAAGGTGATCATGAGCTGTTTACAGCAAATAGGAATACCTATGCATCTATAGGTGGATGCTACTATGCAGCAAGATTAGCAACAGCAGAATATCTCGAGAAAATAGGTAGACAGGCCATAGCTGTTGTTTTAAGAGAGATATACTCTGGTTTCGATATACCCATAGGTGTTTGGTTTGTACGTGAACAGCTAAGGGCAATGTATAGAGAAGGTCCTATATGTGTTGTTGATTCTCTAGAGGAATCTTTCAAGATAATCGATAAGATTAGCAATATAGGAATAAACAGATGGTTAGAGAAATCGTATATCCTTAAAAAACTTACTAAAGAGAAAAAATTGGATAGGTATCTGCATAGTTAAAAATATTAGACCATCTTCTATAGCACATTGCTATTCACATCATTTATAAATTCTTTTAAATCCAGTAGTTCCTTAACAAGTTTTGTCTCTCAATTCTTAACCAGATTTGCCTCTAACTGTATCAGAAGCTTTCAGCAGTCTATAGATAGGCTCTAGTTGTGCTTTTGCAATAGTAACCATAGCATTTGTTTTTGCAACCATTTGTAGAGCTTCAACTTTATTACCGCTGTTGTATAGATCAATAGCTTTATCGATCATTTTTTCAGCTGTTATAATTGTTGTATTCACTTGTTTTAGGAGTATCGGCAGTGCTACGAGGAATCTACATGCTGGTGGAGGTGGATAGACAGCTATACAGATTATCTCTTTAGATTTATTCTCAACGAATCTATACATTTCTTTCAGTTTCTTGATATTCTCTATAGCTTTAGATAACGTAACATTGAATGCATTATCGATACTACGTACCGGAACTTCTTTTAATTGTCTTTCTATCTCAAACTCTACCCTCTTAATTTCGGTTTTTATTCTAGCTAAACTCATCATTATCTTATTGAGCTCTACTATAGATATATTTGTTTTCCGTAATTCTTTCTCTAAATCGTTTAGCTTCTGAACAATAGACTCTAATTTTTCGATAATTTCTGTAGCATTCACTTCTAGAGCTCTTTCTAGAAGTTCATCCACTTCTTTCTTAAGTTCATATAAACTTTTGTTTGTTCGATCATAGATTTTCTCTAGAGTCTTGTTCACTATTTCTCTAACTCTTTCTCTATTTACATATGGTAGCTGTATAGACATGTTTGCAGATACGTTAGCCAAAATTTCTTTAGCGATAGATATATGTTCGATAGCAATATCTATATGCTTAACAACTTCATCAGAGATGTTTAGTGATCCAAGTCTTTCCCTAATCCTCTTTAATACATCTATAGCCTTCCCCAATCCCACGTAGGCTTTTACAACTGTTCTTTCTTCCTGCCTTCCAATTGTAGCATTTACTGCTAGTATACCGTGCTCCATCGATACCGCTGCAAATATCTTAAGCCTCGCTTTTTCAACAACTCTATCTAGATCTTTTAGAGTCTTCATCAGCTCTACTCGATTTCTTGCCCTGGATATGTTAGCCACTACCTCGTCTAATGACACATTACATAGCTTCTCCATAACCCTAGCTCTAGACGTTATAGCTTTTCTAAGTCTCTCGGCATATATGTTGCCTAAATCCAGTCTCCAGGCCGCTCTAATCTCATGCTCAATTCTAGCTAATATCTCTCTACCTCTCTCTATGAATTGTTTAAGTTCTTCAACAGATAGAGAAGATACATTCACGTTTAATAGAGTCTCTACTTCAGCTACAAGTTCTGCAGATATATTTAATGCTAAAGCGTTTCTAAGCATAACCTGTATCGCTAAAGCTTTAGCAACTAATCTTGATGCATCATCTGCTACAGCTTCTGTATCTCCTTCTGCAAAACTTGCAGCTATTGGTGTAGCTAGTGATGCTATAACCATTGACATGACTATTATGGATAGGAGTCTTGTTTTTAGGTTCACCATTTCGAGCACCAGAAACAGGTATATGTACAGTAGGTTTTTTAGGTACCCTGTGGAAAGAGACTTCATATGTTTTGAATAGATTGTGACTAAACCTTAACCTTCTTAATCAACACGATCCTATTTTGAAGACCAATCTTCTCTACTTTAACTATTCCTAGCTTCTCTAGCTTTCTAATATGTCTCCACAGAGTTGTTCTAGGGATATTTACATCGTTCTGTAGTTCTGTTTGGAGAGCAGAATCACCTCTAGCTTCTAGAGCTCTTATTATAGCTATATCAATATCATTGAGCATATCACTGATAAAACTAGGTTTCTTCAATCTAGATCTATATAGATAGAAACCTGTAGCTACACCAACAGCTAGAACAGTAGCTATGGTAACTACCATCACTATATCTGCAGGTCTTTGCAATTGCGCTACAGCCGATGTCAATTCTGTAGTTATTGTTTCTGTAGCTACAGAAGATTGTACCGGAGTCTCTGTGGTAGTTGTTGGTATACGTGTTAAGGGTGAAGTTATCGTCACTAGTGATGGAAGTCTAATGGTGTATCTAATTGTTTCTGGACCCCTAATTACGAGCACTAGTTTATCTTGTTCTACTCTAGCATCAACTAGTTTTTCACCTGGCCATGATAAGAGTATGACGTCTCTATGTATCTTGATGCTAACAGTATCATCTGTTACTATATCTAGGTAGAATATATTGTTGATAATACTGGTATTAGCTATATAGGTTATAGTTACATTGGCTTCAGTATTAAGCACTATATAGAATGAGCCATTATCATAGATAAGCGGTAGAGCACTATCATCGGCTGTAGCTATAGCTGTTGAAGCTATAGGTTCTATAGGTGCCACAATTTCATGAACACCTCTATCAAGAGATAAGGTTATAGACACCTCTACCACACCATACTCATCAATACTAACGACATTGCTAGCTCTACACAGTATCGAAGGAGAAAGAACGATGATAGATGCAACTACAACAAGTACTAGTGATTCACAACTCTTCTTCATTCTATGCACCTATGATGTAACATACTACTCTGTGTATAACCAGCTACATTCAGTATAAAAAATTATTCGACTTATTATTGTGGATAATCTCAAAACAAAGCGTTCTTACTTATACTGAAATATCTTCTGTGTTCATTATCACCTAGATTAGATGTGTATATACTTCAGCTATACTTTATCAATTTTATAGGATTTAACATGCTTAGAGTATTATAAAGTAACGCAATATACATCAATTTACTATCGGTTTAACAATTGTATTGCTACACAACTAGAAATAATTGCTGTATCTAGAGATAACTAAGTTAAACACTAGTGTCTGTAATGGTGTTTCCATGTGTATCTATGGAGATTATTAAGGGCCCCAAATTCTCTACGCTTAGAACCCACATAGCTTCTGGTATACCCAGGTCTAGCCAATAAACATCAATAACTTTTCTAACAGCTTTAGCTCCTAAAGCTCCTAAACCCCCAGGATATATAGCTATAACACATCCATATCTTCTACAGGCTTCTACTGTTTTCCTACCCATAAACCCTTTACCTATGATCATCTTCACACCTGTTTTCTCTATGAATTCTGCTTCAATAGATTCCATTCTGCTACTTGATGTTGATCCTATGGAGATTACAATCCATTCATTATCTTTTCTCTTAACTGTAGGACCTGCATGCCATACAGCTAACCTGTTTATCTGTATCGGTGGATATAGACCCTCTAACACGATTCTCTTATGGACTTGATCTCTAGCTGTTACAACGATACCAGATAAGTAGACTATGTCACCTACTTTCAGAAAGTCTAGCTCTTCATGAAATGGTGATGAAATTCTATAGATGTTAACCATAGAGCTTCTTCCTTATAACGTTATGTGTAGGTATCTCGAAACTCATATCTGGATATATCTTTATACATCCTTTCCTATGAACCCAGCATCCAGCTGATACAGCTATAGCATATGTAGCTGGATGTCTATATGCATACTCTACAAATACATCTAGAACAAATGTTTTTCCTTTAAGTCCTTGGGGACCTAAACCAAGTGAGTTGAGCTTCTCCTTCAGTTTCTGCTCTAGTTCTGCAACATTGGGATCTTCATGTCTTTTGCCTATTTCTCTAAGAAGAGCCTTCTTGGATAATACAGACGCTATCTCTATAGTTGGCCCAATACCTATCCCTATGATTAGTGGAGGACAAGAATTTATACCTCGCTTCAAGACTACCTCTAGAACTATTTTCTCGATCTCTTTTTCAGCATCTATAGGTTGTAACACTTTTGCTTCACCTACAGAACTACTTCCTCCTCCAGCAACGTATAGACATACCTCAAGAGTATCTGATTTATCGATTTCGTACTGAATCCAAGGTATATACCTACCTAGATTGGTACCACTATTGATGTTTGTGAAAGGATTTACAGCATTTGGTCTAAGAGGTATATCTCTAGTTGCTCTTTCAACAGCATTGATTATAGCATCTCCTATGATATCTATATAGGGATTCTTTAAACCAAGTTTAATAAAGAATACAAATATGCCTGTATCTTGACATATGGGTATACGTTCTGATCTCGCTACATCTATGTTCATGACCATGGCCTTAGCTATCTCTCTAGAGAGCCCTTCTTCAACTTCTATAAGTCTGTCTATAGCATGATACACATCTATTGAAAGTGAAGTCTCTACAATCTTGATAAACTCAATCAGTACATCTATCAATTCCTCTTTAGCATCCATCCTCTATCACTTATAGATAGGTATAAGGTTCTCTCTTAAGGCTATATCCATATACTTTCTAGGTCTTTCCACAAGACACTTAATCTCATACTCAAGCTCTTTTCTAGCTATATTCCTTCTAGCTAGCCCAAGCTCTATAGCTTTTTCAGCAACAGCTACAGCTTCACGAACATACACCTCTACTTCGTTTACCGAAGGAACTATCCTATCTTCACTCAACCCTGTTTCTTCTGTATATCTAGCTATAGCTTGTGCAGCAGCAATAAACATCTCATCAACCATTTTTCTCGCTGCTACACTCAAAACACCTCTGAAAACAGCTGGAAAACCTAGACAGTTATTGACTTGGTTAGGGAAATCACTTCTACCTGTAGCAACAATTCTTGCACCAGCTTCTTTAGCTTCCCAAGGCCATATCTCTGGCACAGGATTAGCACATGCAAAAACTATTGCATTATTGTTCATCTCTCTGATCCACTCCTTCTTGATAACGTTGGGTCCTGGTCTACTCATGGCTATAAGAGCATCTGCACCTTTAAGAGCTTCAGCTATACCTCCATCAATCTCTGGATCTGTTTCCAATGCGATTCTGTATTTCCATGGATTATACATCTTCATATCATCTATATCTCTTCTACGTAGATTTAAAACACCTTTTGAATCAACCATAACTATATTCTTTGGCTTGAAGCCTACCAGCTTCAGATACCTATAGATAGCTATATTTGCTGCACCAGCTCCAACAAGAACGACTCTAGCATCTTCAGCCTTTTTACCAACAACCTTTAATGCATTAATCATAGCTGCAACAACAACTAATGCTGTTCCCTGTTGATCATCATGCCATACAGGTATATCTAGAAGTTGCTGAAGCTTCTCGAGTATGTAGAAGCATTTAGGGCTCTCTATATCCTCAAGATTTATACCGCCAAAACTTGCCTCTAAAGCCTTCACTATATAGATGAATTTATCTGGATCTTTTTCACGAATAACAAGAGGAATAGCATCTACACCACCAAGGTATTTGAACAACAGAGCTTTACCCTCCATAACAGGTAGAGCAGCTTCAGCACCTATATCTCCAAGCCCAAGAACACGTGTACCATCAGATATAACCGCTACACTATTCCATCTATATGTGTATTCAAATGATGTATCCAATCCATTCTCTATATCTCTAGCTATAGCTTTAGAAGGTTCAGCTACACCAGGTGTATACCATATAGAGAAATCATTTAAATCCTTTATAGGGACCTTGGCCACAATCTCTATTTTACCTCTATACCTCTTATGAAGATCTAGTGAAATCTTCCCCCAATCCTGTACGCTATCCATACGTATTCACCATTACAGTACATAAAGATACATCCAAGATGCTTTACAATACTTTTATGAGTGTAGCTACAAATAGCTTAATGATCTCGATATAACCCATATAAATGTATATGCTTAGTGAACCAAGTTATACAGAAGAGTGTAAGAATCTACGTCACTATATTATCTTGCTTATCTTGTTTAATCAACTGCCTAATTTCTTCCATACTATCTTAGTCCTTAAGCTTCTCTAATCCACAAATACCTACTCTAGCCCTGCATACCAGTTAGTTTTGTGCGCTTTTTGCAACTCTGCGAAACTTGCGAATATGTCTATATGTGTGGAGGTTATAGAAATTTGAGTATCTAAGCTGTAACCTCAATTATCATAGGAAAGTTATTGATATATATATAATGGAATCCACACCAAGAGCACCAACACCCTGAAAGTTGTAGTGGTAAATATAATTCTCTTGAGTAATTTAGATAAATTCTCCTAAACCTGTATCTACTATTCGTAGAAAATTTTTGATCTTTTTGCTGATCTCCATTAGCGTATCCCTGCTCTACGGATATGGAATTGGAGTTTTCCTGAGATCTTTATAGTTTAGAGTTATATCATCTATTTTAAGTATTCTTCTAGCTAGATAGTATCTGAATTGACCAAAGTAGGGATACCTAGGAGCATTGTATTGAGTTAGTTCTGGTATAAATACTCTAACTATGTTTAGATGCTCAAGTTCTTCTGGTGTTTGATTTAATTGCAACAGCGATAACCTTTTCTCCTTAGCTATAGTTCTGAGTATCGAGTATCTATGCGAAAACCTCGTAATCTCTTCATTTCTTTCAAAATTCTTCAAATCGTATCTCGGAGATCTTGAAAAGAATTCTCTATATAGTTTTTGGAGATTGCTCGGATACCCATAGTAGAAAACTATTCTGAATAGATTATCAGCCTCCTCTGGCGAACTATTTTCGTCTACGTAATAGTAGTCAGCATCTTCACCAAAATCTCTACGGTAACGATGTATTGCATATGAATGAAAATACGCTTGACAACTTTCAGCTAGAGCTTTCGATAAGGCTTCAACAAAAGTTGTACCAGCACCTTCGCCTGGAAAATAGGTGTAGAATTTTCTACGCTCATCTATAACATGTGTAGAGACGACATATAAGTCTGTGTCTGATCTCCATAAGAATACATCAAGTTTTATATCGTTGTATGGTATTTTAGTATCGAGACCTAGAATATCTAGAGCTTCTTTGAGGTCTAGCTCTACCTTGTATGGAGGAATATCACTGTGCCATCCTAAATTTACAGCATCTCTTTCTATAAACTCTAT
The DNA here is from genome assembly GCA_038831005.1 of Ignisphaera sp. NCBI lineage: Archaea > Thermoproteati > Thermoproteota > Thermoprotei > Desulfurococcales > Desulfurococcaceae > Ignisphaera > Ignisphaera sp. The sequence goes on along the minus strand of JAWBKZ010000002.1, from coordinate 217,532 downwards.
AGCTCCTTTGTAGATTGCCTTATCTATATCTGTATGAACAGTTAATCCGTCAGATGAAGAGTACCCTATAAGCTTCTCAGTAGCTACAGGTATGTATCCAAACGCCATTATTTGGCCGGGAGCTAAAATTTGTTCACTATTGATGATATCATGCATTCTAACCCAACCAATATAGGTTTGCTCAGTAAATTGATTAAATGGAATAGACTCATATTGCTCTAGAGCAAAGAGTGGAAGTTGCTGAGGACCTAATGCATTGCTCTTCAAATCTCTGTAAGCACCGTAAACTTCAGCTCTGGGTCTCTTAATTATAGGTATTGTTCTCTCAACAGCTTCCCCTAATCCAGAACCAAGCGCTTTATTGGGGGTTGTGCCTTTACCACTATGAGAGATAAATTTAAATTCTCCTACTATAGTATGTACTAATTCTTCTATGTTAAGCTCCTCAGTATTTGCTACATACATAGGTAGATCCGTAGATGAAGGAACAATAATTCTCGGGCTCTTGAATATATGATAGTCACCAAATAATTCCGAGACTTTGAGGAGATCCATATACTCATCGATTTCTTTGAACACTATACCTCGCCTCTAACGAGTTTATCGTCTATTCTCTAAGTTTTGAAAACCTAGACAAACTCAGGAATAACGTGAATAGAAGTAGCTCATTCAATAAGAAGCTATCCCTGTGGTTCTACAGAAGAATACAGTTCACCATAGTATATGAAGCTCTCGAGAAAAGACTAGAGGTTAGCTACATTAACCCAATGAAGACATCATCAACATGCCTCAGATGTGGAAGCAGGTTAAAGGATAAAGGTGATAGAGTACTGAGATGCACTAGATGTGGATTCACAGGAGATAGAGACGTAATCGCATGCATCAACTTACTTCTAAGATACTCAAGATGTGGGGGTTGTGGGGTGCCCTTGAACGCCCCTGAGCCCGATGAAAACCCGAGCGGAATGCAGGGGAAAAGAGATGAGGCAATGAAATCAACTAATATAAACCTACATCAGAGCTGAACCCCTATTTAGCATGTACTGTAGCATTGTTACACTCGGCCATGGTTGCAGAATTTGATAAACATATAAGGTGCAAAATTTTACTACTAGAGAATTGCGAGCTATCGGCCTCAATCTTGGTGGTGGGAGGATATGAGTAATGGTAACTATGTGTTAGAGGCTCTAGAGATAGTTAAAAAGTATGGAGATATGGTAGCCTTAGACAAAGTTACTGTTAGGGTTGCATACAACGAAATGTTTTGTCTTATTGGACCTAATGGTGCTGGTAAAACAACATTCATAGAGTCTGTCCTAGGCTTGAGAAAAATTAACAGCGGTAAAATAGTATGGTTTGGTAGAGAAGTTAAGAAGAGATTACCTCAAGATATAGCGAAAAGTATTGGTGTTGTTGTCGAGAACTCTAGGCTGATTGAGGGACTAACAGTTGAGGAAAACCTAAAGTATGTTGCCTCGTTATGGGGAATAAAGCTGAGAGATGAGGATTTAAAGAAGTTGCTGGATTTTGTTGGTATGCGGGAATACTATAGCAAACTGTATGGTAGTTTATCAGCAGGTCAAAGGAAGAGAGTCGAAATAGCGGCATCATTAGTTACAGAACCAAGGGTGATTATACTAGATGAACCTGAAGCTAATCTAGATCCTGTTGCAAGAGTAGAGCTTATGGATATAGTCAAGCTCCTCAATAAGAACGATATAACAGTTATATATTCGACGCATGTTATGGAGATAGCGGCTAGATATTCTACAAAAATAGCTATGATCGTTAAGGGCAAGATTGTTGCATATGGTGATCCATACGATATTGCTTCTATATATGGAGGGAAATGGACCGTAATGGTGAGGTTCAGGAAACCAGTAGAAATCGATATGGTGAATGTCAAGGGAGGTGAAGTTGTAGTAGAGTTAGATAACATATTGGATGCGATATCGCTACTTATGAAATTAAATACCTATGCAAATAATATAGTGAGTATAGTTGTTGAACCTCCAACGCTTGCTAAAGCTTTTGAAAACATTGTTAAAGAGGTTAATCATGTATGAATGTTATTAGAAGTATCTTTTACCAAGTATACTCTATTCTAAAGATATTTAACAGATCTAAAATCGCTTTATTCTGGGAGATAGTCTTTCCCATTATACTCTTAATATTGTTTGGATCCTTAGCAGACCAACAACCATCTGTAACTGTATATATATCAGGAGATACCACTATCGTTAACCATATCGAGTCAAAACTCAATAACACAGGCATTAAGACCCTGGTAGTCGAAAACATTGTAGATAATCCGCGAACCTACGTCGTAGAGAAGAGTTTGCGCTCTCTAGATCACGTAGCCTATATCTATATACCGAAAGATTTTGAAAGTAACAAGAATATCCATATATACTCTACATCGAGTCTCTATGCAAATTATTTATCTGGAGTTCTACGTGAAGCTCTTTTCGGTTTTCTGCTAAACAATACGTACATAGGATTACCACATATGTTACTCTTCCGTAACTTCAATATCAGTACCGAGATAGTGGCTTCAGATATAAGTAGTCGAGAAATCATGACGCTACAGATAGCTTTAGTGATCCCATTATCGAGCATAACTATAACTATTTCGCTACTAGCGATGTTCACTCTTACGGGTCTCGATAAAAGGATGTATATATCCCCCACCAGCAAGTTTACAGCAATATTCATAGTTTTTGTAGCTGTACTCTTATACATGTTGGAATCTACTCTGGTATTGTTCCTCGTATCCCGAATGTTCCTTAGAACTTCACTAAGTTTCGCCATGACTCATGTGTTCTGGTTTACGTATATAATTAATTATGTTATTGCATTTGCTTTAGCATTGATTTTGTACTCTATAGTTCTCTACAAAAGCACTACATCGAAAGAAATAGTTGCTGCAAGTAGTATGGGTGTACCAGTCTTTCTGTTTCTGGCATTTACTTCGGGATATTTTGCATCCTACGAGCTGTTTCCAGAAATGCTTAAGTGGTTTGCACGTATTCTACCATCATTCCATACATTATTTACAGCAAGAAACTATGTGCTCTACCTAGAGATAAACATAATGTCACTAGTATACCAAGTGGTGTTTGCAGTTATCCTACTTACAGTATCTGTCTTGATCTATCCGTTGGTGAAGAAAGTATGAAACTTTTAGCTCTACCCTTTAGAGTTTCTCCTATTGAGATAGTATTAGTTTTAGGCTGCACCAACACCAGCAATTGATATAGATATCGGCAGGGTATCTAGCTAATTGATTAGTGATTCTTTGCTTTTTAACCGATATCATTTCGAGCACCTATGTTATCTGGATACTATCTTTTCCTGTGGCTTGCAAAATATATGTGTTTCTCTTGCATTAATAATTAAACTAGGTTTTCTTTATATACATACTTATTAAAGATAGGTGCAGTTTTGTGAAATTTATTTTTATAAGAGTTAGAAATAAATTATATACATCTATCTCTATATCTAGTCTCTACAATTAGAGTAAAGACTGAAGAAGTAATGGATTTGGTCTAAAATTTGGTACAAAATCTCGAAAGCTAGATCGAATCACTCTGTTATTATGTCTATGAATAAAGTCTATGGCTAGTTTTAAACATTATGAATACTTATTAATGTATGAGATGTGATGTAGAGAACATAGACTATGCTTCATTTGAGACTACTTTTTGCTTAGAACTAAGTAACTATGTTAGTTGTCAGTATTTAAGGTCATAATCCTTTATGGACATGAATACTACTGCAATATCATCTCCGGAGAATCTAGGATAATCTATAGAGTAAAAGAATCTACGGCCAAAGTTGATAAAGAAATCACAAAATCTATTACTATGGCCAGAAACACAGTATAAACTATTACGCAATAGCGTACATAAAGGATTACCCAATCAGGTATACCTATATATGGCTTAACTTTTCTAAAGTTTCAATAATACTTTGTAGCTCATTAAGATATAAGCTCCTCTATAAAGTTATTTAGCGGTAAAGTTTATGGTGTTAAACGATAGTGGTATACCTAGGTATCGAGCATACATAATCTATGGAAGAGATGTCGAGAACATTTTGAAGAGGATAGCTGCTTTCGCTAATGGTTGTAGAAATATTGTTGCTGAAAGTTCTCTAAGAAGTATTTTCTCTAGATTATGTGAAGATGCTACATATGTAGAGCTAAAGGATTACAGCGATGTTGATAGAGTTATACTGTCGTATGAAGAAGGGAAGGCTCTTGTGTTTCCCGTGTCTTCACCTAGATTAGATGTACATGCTATAGCTTTGATACCTATAGACAAAACAAATAAGTTAAGGATCTCTAGAGGTGGATAACCATGCCGACAATAAGCTTCAGAATGGATAGTATAAGAGCTGAGAGATATAATTTTGACCCTATACAGCATCTGAATATAAATATGAACATAATGTTCAGTAAGCCTATCAAGAAAGATAATACCCATATAGTTGAATTTATTGTAAAGATAGACTGCATACCTCCTATAGCTTCAATAAATCTAAAGGGAGCAGTATACATCACACCCATAGATCAGAACGAAGCTAAAAGAATAGAAGAAGATTTATCCAACTCAACACCACCTCAACAGCTATTTATAACAGTATACAGCTACACATTACCAATGATAGCTCTACTCTCACGTGAATTAGGCCTACCACCACCAATACAGATACCATTAAGCAGTAGAGAAGAGAAAGAAGGAAAACACTACCATATGTGATAAGAATGTGATAAGGCATAGTTTCGTGATTCCCGCAGTTACACTAGTATATCACAATGTACTGGTTCCCTATAAAGAACTATATAAACAGTTGTGTAAAACTAGATACATAGAATATTCTACTGCGTTACTGCGTGCTCTACACAGATATATTTATAAACTTCGAAACAAAGTAGATAGTATGTAGCAGAGAATAAATTTGTCTAGATGTAGCAAGTTTAACTAGAAAGTGGTGACTATGGCGATACACGATAGACCTTGTGTATATATAGAACGTACTTCTACATATCTTCTTACCATAGTAAGCAAATACATGGGGAAACATAAAAGGAACTTTATGATCATTGATATAGGCAGGCACACAGTATTCATTCCAAAATATGGGGTATACGAATGTAGTGATATATATTCGCTCAAGGGGTTCGCATTAGATATGCTTAAAAAGATCGATGTTGATAGAATCTATATAGCAAAGAATGTAGACGAGAAATGGTTAACAGAAAACCTATACCTGTTTTCTATAGAGGCTCCCGACTCCAGGAACTATGTTCTAGAATCATTAGGAAAGATCCTAAATATTATAACGATTAAAAAGAAGAGAAGATTCTTAAGTACGAAACGGATAGAACCGGAAGCTGTTCTAAGCATAATAGATCTTTACACAAAATACTAGTACATCATTAGGTTTTTTTAGAGAATTTAGGAGTAAAGATTATATTTGCTACTTCTTTCTAGTATGTCATTCGAAGGGCCCGTCGTCTAGCCTGGTAGGACGCCGCCCTGACGAGGCGGAGGTCCGGGGTTCAAATCCCCGCGGGCCCACCAAATCCTAAATAGTATTAAAAAAGACAATATGTTGTATTCTAGTTAGTCGGTATATTTGTGAGTGTATTTTTAGAATAAATGTATTTGTAGGATTCATGGCTATAGATAGATGGTTTACGAGTAATAGGGTGTTTGGGAGGTATTCATTGCAGATGATCATATGTAGAGTATTGATCAGTAACTGATATGTGTAAATAGAATCATTTGAGTATTGAGTTAGGTTGCGGTATTGTTTGTTGGGATTATTTCAATTCTCTATAATTTTTAATTTTAGTTTCTCTGTGATCTCCCTACAGCACTCCATGAACTTACTGTATCTGAGGATTGAGGGAGATGAGCCTCGCCTCCATACATACACATCATAATGTATCTTGTCTCCCTCTTGTACAGGATTAAACCTTATCACCATATCTGCTAGAGCTGAATGAAATCTATATGTATCTTCATCTATTATGCTACCTAGCCTCACTACGAGTTTGTGTAGGTGTTTTAGATAGTTGAGCTGGTTGTAGAGAGTTTGTAGATATTTTTCTCTATATGTAACAGATGATACGAGTTCTATTCCATGGAAAACTACAGCATCGTGTTCTTCTTTAACCATTGATAGCTCTTTCAATGCTATATCTTCGGTACCATATGCATATGGATTCAGAGATCTAAGCTCTAGATGCCTCTCAATAAGTTTTTCGACAAAATCTCCCTCTACACCTATGGAAATAAAGCTTTTACGTATAAGAGATTTAACTGTTTCTGGAGGATAGTGATATGATACTACAAGAGTTTTCAAATTATTGAGAGCAACTATACCGAGAAGTAGCGGTACATATTCTATTGGTCTTGCATCTGGTGGATAACTAATATACATAACCATTCCTTTATGGATATGATTCACAACATCTTTGAGAGGTTTACATATAACATCTAGTTCTGGTCCTTCAGGACCTACTTCTTCGAGTAGCGGAGGTATGTATACCTCTACTCCACTATTTTCACGTATCGTGAACGGTACTTCAGCTACATTAATAGGGGCAAATCTTGCCTTCCTTATCTCTAACTTTCTTGTAAGTATGCTATTTACAACTTTATGCTTTAGGATAAGTATAGCATCTGATACAAATTCTATAGCGCCTAGCTTAAGCTTCTCTAATCCATATGGAAGTTCAGCAACTAGTATACATGCACCATTTACTAACTTTGGCAAACCATAGAAGTAGTTCTGTAGCCAAGCCCTTTTAGAGGCATCATCTTTCACCATCTCGAGAAGAGCATTAACAGAGTCTACAACAACTATTCTATACCCACCATCAAGAACCAAGCTATTTATCTCTTTAACGACATCATCAACAGCGAAGTAGAGAGGAAACTGTACATACTTTATAATGCCTTGAGACTCTAGTTTATAGAAATCCATATCAAAACTCTTCATATTGTTGAAAAGCTTTTCTCTATCTTCTTGAAAAGATATGTAGAGACATCTGTGTCCTCTTAATGCATTTGAGTAGCATATTGTTGATGCAAGTGTTGTTTTACCTGAACCAGGATGACCAGCAACAACAACCATAGAGCTTGGCTTAAGCACGTTGTTGAGGTATTTATCTAGACCGGCTACACCAAAAATGTACATAGGATCTACCTACAGAGTCACATACTTCTCTTATCTACTAACTATACCGAAAATATGTTTTAAACCTAATCCTTGTCATCTAGGATTGCTGATCTAGTTGTATGGTATTTGGAGTTGATTATAGAGTTATAGATGGTGTTTCTTCCATAGATTATCGTAGAGGAGTTTCTGGATCAGAAATTAGATATTGGTTCTCTTTCTAAGTTTTCTCCATGGATTATAGCAAATGGTTCTCCAAACAAGTTCTATAGCGTCTAGATTTTGGATAAGCTTCTTGAAAAATTCATCTATAGGTGTATCGAACGTTTTTATTTGTAGAATATCGTCTTCGTATCCACAGGTCAGCATCATTATAGCTTCTCGTGTATCTTCATCAATTCTATCTAGTTTTAGATCCATGTACCCTAAACCAATCAGCATTCTTCTAGAGGCTATATTGCTACTTTTAGTTGTAGCTAAAAATGTGTAGATTCCTTCTGAACTCAGTATCTCTTCTATAGAAGCCACAATGATTTTTCCCACACCTCTTCTTCTATGTGTGGGTAAAACAGCTACGTAGTAAATAACGCCAACAGATAGCTTATCAATAGAGTAGAATACACCTATAGCCACACCTTCATCTTCATAAGCTACAACAGATCTACAGACCCCTACCTCTGTACATGATGTAGCATAGTATGAATGAAACCATGAGAAAGAAGAGTTAAAGATTTTTTCAACTATATCTCTACACTCTCTACCACATTCATATACATGCATAACTCAATAGACACCTACTAATATTTTCGCTCAACTCTCTCCCTTATATCCTCTGAAAACCAGGTAATATCCAGGTACTCCTAGAAGTATTGAGTAACAAGGTATAGAGTTATGCTGACTCGAACACTTGATGCAACACTCCTTCGTTTTGGTTTTCTGAGAAATAAAATAGATGAAGCGGTATCACAGGATGTAGTAAGGTCTTTAAAAAATATCTGGGTAAGATATAGAGGATCTGTAAACCCCTACATAAAGAAGCTTTCTATAGGTGGTATAGATAGTAGCTACAACCACATAGAGTACAGAGGATTTGCACTTTATGTAGTTAATACAGTTTCTGTTGTACTTGATGTTAAAAGAGAAGAAATAGTTAATGGTAGTGTCGATGTAGATGTAGTTACATCACCTAATCTTGAGCACGAACTTTCATTACTATCTATGTGTATGGAGATAGAGACAATGAACAAAATGATCAATGATGTTGATATCGTTTTAATTGATGGAAGTCTTACGGCTATGTTCTTCAAGTTATATAAAGCTTCTATAGATGATGGATATGAGATTCTAGAGAGTAGAGGTATAAATATCAGTAAAACGCTTAAAGAATTAGTTTACACTATAGCGCTGAATCCAAGGAAAGTCGTCTTCATATCTAAGAACTCTAATTCTAAAGATCTTCTGGGGCTTGTTAAAGGAGATATATACTATTTTGAGCGGTACACAGAATTTGTATCAGGTTTTACGAAACCTATAGATTTAGCTAATTCACAGCATCTAGGAATGGCATCCATAGCTAGATTATTTAAGCAATACACAAAGAAGTTAACTGGACTAGATGTATCTATAATGCTTACATATGTAAGGTTTGAGGACTTCTCGAGAGTTTATCGAATAGAGTTTGCTTCAGATTCTGTTGATGAAGCTATAGATAGGGTTAAGTATGTAGTTGATTCTCTATCTGATGTTATTGTATCTGGTTATCCATATCCATTGATAAGAGCACATAACTTAGCCAAGATAAGTAATAGCGATGTAGAGAGAGTAGCTATTTTACTCGGTATATCTAAAGATCCAAGGACTAGAGAATCGTTCTTGAGATGACTAATCTATGGCTCTAACTAACTCTTATAGAGATGGTGTACCTATAGATAAAGTTACAGATGTAGAGAGCATTGGGTTTGTTGTAGGAGAGAGTAAACCCTATAGAGCTGAAATAATTGCATCAAGACCTCTTACGATTGGCGAATACTTGTGCATGGAGTACTATGGCTACCATGTGCTATCAATGGTTAGCTCATCAACAATAGGTAGCCATGTTATAACTAGCGATATCTATGATCCAAAAGACATTGAGAGGATAGTGAAGACTATAAAGGGTGGAGAAAGGATGTACTACTACAAAGGTTTAGTAAACATTTTAGGGTATCTTGATCCTGAATCACAGAAGCTGAAGATACCTCCTATACCTCCACCACCTGGAACTGAAGTATTTAAGGCAGCTAGATCCTTTCTATCAAAAATATTCAGTCCCGATAAAGATAGCTATATACGTATAGGAGTGCTCTTGAGAGAGCCTACAGTAGAGGCTAGAGTCAATATCAATAAAGTTGTATCTAGACATCTAGGCATATTGGCTATGACCGGTATGGGCAAGAGTAACCTAGTTGCATTGTTAGCCAAAAGAGTTATTGAAAAGAATGGTACTATTGTGATCTTTGATTACCATGGCGAATATGTGTCAATGAATATGAAGAGTTTGAATATAATAAGACCTAAGCTGAATCCAAGAACCATGAATCTAGATGAGGTTGCTAGACTACTTAATGTACCGGTGAACGCATCTAGACAGAGAATGGCTTTATATGAATGTCTAGAGAATCTTCAGCATAATGGTGTAGAGTTCTTTCAGTATATCAAGAAATGTCTACAGAATAGAGTAGCTAGATACGGATCATCTGCTCAAAAGCTTCTAGATTCTATAACTGTTTATGAGAGATACCTCAAGAAGATTCTAGATGAGAATGTTGATGATGTTCTCGATAGAATTGTTCTAGGTGCTATAAATGTTGTAGACTTAAGTGAACTGCACATAAATCAAGCTGATGCAGTTATAGCTCATTGGCTCAACAGATTACTGACATCAAGAAAAGAAGCAACTATTAGCGAAAATAGAAGAGGTTTTCCTATACCTATCTTAGTTGTTATTGAAGAAGCCCATGTGTTTTTACCAAATGATTATGAAACTGCTACAAAAAGAGAAGCCATATCTATAGTTAGAGAAGGTAGGAAATTTGGTGTAGGACTAGTTGTGATTTCTCAAAGACCTAGAGGCCTTGATTCAACGATTCTAAGTCAGCTTGGTAATCTAGCCATATTGAGGATTGTTCATCCAGAAGATCAAGCTTATGTAGCTAGATACTGTGAATCTGTCGTGCATGACGTTATCAATGAGCTTCCGGGTCTAAATACTGGAGAAGCTATACTGCTTGGCGAATGGGTCAAAACACCTACTGTAGCAAAAATAGATTATGTTGGAGAAAAATTCTCCGGATTTGATATAGATGCTGTATCTATATGGCATAGCTATTAGCTTCAGTATTCTCTAGAATAGAAAGTCTTTGTATGTAAGCTTCCTTCTCCCTCTACCACCTTCCAGACCCTCTAGCTCTTCACTAAGTATCTCTTCCTCAGACGTTGTTTCCTTCAAACATCCAAGTTCTTTAAGCTTGAGAAATATATTTCTAACTGCTAGAAATACTTCTTCCTCACTTTTAGCACCAGTAACAACCATTTTACCACTACTAAATATCAGCAGAACTACATGAGGATCCTCCATTCTATATATAAGTCCCGGAAATTGCTCAGGTTCATACATAGTATTTTCAAGTAGAAATGCTACTTTCTCTAGAAGTACTTCACCACCAAGACTTACAGAAGCCACAATATTTTGTACCTGTATCCTCGGTTTCGCGGTTATCGGAACTCCATGCTTTAATAAAACCCTCACTATCTTCTTAACAGCTTTTATCAAGTTAGCCGTACTTTTTGATCCTGTTACAACCATTCTACCTGATCGAAATATTAGTGCTGTTACCTTCGGGCTCTCTAACCTAAACACAAGTCCCGGAAACTGATCTGGATCATAATCAACATTTGGTAGTATTCTGTCTAGATATTCAAGATCTATATGCTGGTCTATAGCTACAGTAGCAACTATGTTTTCTATCTTGACATTTATATTCGGATTCCTAAGATCTGATAGATATTTTTGATACAGCTCTTTTTGAGAATAACTATCGGAAGATATAGTCTCACACTCTTAATAGATACGGAACTTTTAATGAGGTTTAAAAGCTTTTATGAAACTGATCTAGTTCAAAGTTTAAAACAGTTTTTAAATCTAGAGAGAAAGCATTAGATCTTCAACTGTTTTCAGCTTTGGAAGCTCAATAACACCTTCTCTCTCGACTATAACGAAAGGTTTTGCTTCCTCAACTACAGCTTCTTTGCGGATTATTGGCGAAAGATAGCTTTCTACATTCATAGATACAGCTGTACCACTCTGGTATAGTCCTACTGCAGGAAGAACCAGCGCGTATCCTCCTCTCTTTAGTGGCATCAAGAGAAAACATGGAAATTTGCTACCGTATCCAGTTATGGGATCTCTTATAGCTATACTGGGATGTTCGTGACCCATAATCACTAGATCCGGGTTATCGTTATCCGCAAGTTCTCTGTGTCCATGTACGATAAGTACCTTGTCTAGCCAAAGTCTATCGTAAAGCTCTATTCCCAACCTTCTTGAAATAGAGATAAGGTATGTATCATGATTCCCTCTAACAACTATAACCCTTTTGAACCTCTTCGTAGTAAACTCTAGAAATTCTTTAAGATCTTTCGCTTCCTTTTTGCCTAGCTTCTCGAAATGATGTTTAATATCACCAGCAACTATGAGTACTGATGCATCTACATAGCTAATAGCTTTTTCCACTACCTCTATAGCCTTTTTAAGCTGAATCCTTGGCAAAAAGACGCCTTTAGAAGCCATATCCTCTTCGAAACCTAGATGTACATCAGCCATAACTACAGCTTTAAATCTAGGAATATATGCTAAAGGTAGATCTACTAAAGCATAGATATCTTCAAATATTCTATAGAGCATTATGATGGCACTCTCTAGTAACTAGTAAAGTGTACCTATACCTACAAATTTATCTATCATGAACAGAACCATTTTCTTAATGCTGTAGCTGTGAACAGTTTTGATTTGGCACACCGATTAAAGCTTATTTTGGGATACTACAAAGTCAGCGAGAAGGTGAAGGAATTTTATGAGGTTCCAGGATATTGTGAGAACAGTAATTTATACAGCTATAACATTTATAGCGACAGCTATTCTTGTTGTCGAAACACCTGCTACCGGAGGCTACTTTAACTTAGGTGAAGCATCTATATACGTTATAGCATCTATATCTAACCCTATTGTGGCAGCTATAGCATCAGGTTTAGGACCAGCTATTGCTGATATAGTTCTAGGCTATGGTTATTTCGCTCCTGCAACATTTGCTATAAAGTTTTGTGAAGGATTTATAGTATCGAAACTGATATCCAAGGTTAGAGCCACGAGTAAGGGTAGGATAATTAATGTTGCTGTTGTTATTCTTGGCGTTATCCTTGCTCTAGCTATTGCTCTGCCCATAGCTTTTTACAGAGGTGAAGAACATCTGTCAATAGAATTGGGGTGGATACATGTCTCTGGAACACCTATGTCTGTACCCTATCTCTATCTAGCGCTACCCTCCTATATATGGATAGTTATTGCCATTGCAGTAATTGTGATGTCTATTGCCGTGACCTGTATAGCTAGATTGAAGCCTTATGTATTACCAATGATTTTAGGAGGCATGGTTATGGTCCTAGGATACTTCCTCTATGAGTATTTTGTATCAAATCCATTAATACTGGGGAAAGAGCCTATAGCTGCACTAGCTGAAGTACCGATCAATATAGGTCAGTTTTCAGCTGGCGTAGTTATCGCCTATCCTGTGGTGCAATTTATTGAGAGAGCCAAAGGTGTTAGAGGTAAAGGATCTGAAGGTAGAGGCTAGAGGAAGAACTATACTGAATCACATATCTTTCTCTATTGATAGAGGAGAAACGCTACTTGTTTTAGGTAGATCTGGCTCCGGTAAAACTACACTCTTAAGAGCTCTAACTTTTATAGCTAAAGAGCTTTTCGATATGGTGATAAAGGGTAGTATTGAGATCTATGGAGAGAAAATCCGTAACAGTTACTCAGCTTCAAAACACATATGCTATATAGTTCAAGAGCCATGGTTCTCCATATCAACACCATATCCGTACATAGAGATCATGTTCTACAGCAGAAACAGTTTCCCGGAAATTATTGGCATGGCGAAAGAATTCGGTATCCATAACTGTTTATGGAGCTCAACATCTTCATTAAGCGCTGGAGAAATTGAGAGAATAGCGCTACTAGAGGCTTACATATCTAGAAAAGATGTTATTTTAATAGATGAAGCTTCATCATATCTAGATACACAATCTAGATACAAGATAGTGGAATTGGTTAAGAAGTTAAAGAATTCTGGTATTTCTACAGTTGTGGTAGATCATGATGTAGAGCTTTGGAGAAGTGTGGTAGATTCTGTACTCTACATAGATAATGGTTCTGCTAAAATATATGAAGATCCAAAAGAGACACCTATTTACGATGATCTTACTAAGCTAAATGAATACGCAGAAAAGCTCTCTCCATGTTCAAGTAATGAAGATGAAATTGTTATAGAAGCTAGAGATGTATGGTTCAAGTACCCCGATGGAGAGAGATACGTGATTAACGGAGTGGATATAGATATTGAGAAAGGAGGTATAACATGGATTAAAGGTGCATCAGGCTCAGGTAAATCAACATTGCTAAAGATATTGGCTGGCATACTTAAACCAGTGAAGGGTTCTATGAGGAGACCTAAAGGGATACAGTTTATTCCCGAAAACCCTCTACACTACATATCATCACCAACACCGAGAGAAGAACTCATGAATAGAATAGATATAGCTAAAAAATTCAACCTCGAGAAAGCTCTAGATACGCCAATAGCTATGCTAAGTAGTGGTGAAAAAAGAAGACTTGCTATAGCTTCTGCATTCATTAGACAACCAAAAGCTCTCTTAATAGATGAGCCTACTGTTGGTCTTGATCCCTGGAACGCTATACATGTTTTAGAATCTCTATGTCTCTTAGCTAAACATGGTTGTGGAATAGCTGTTGCAAGCCATGGTGAAGAATTAAGGTACATATCTAATAACGTTATCGAGCTTGGATAGATATGAGCATTATAGCTAGATTCATTAAGTTTCTATCAAATGCTCTATTCCTCTACGGTTTTTCTGAAGCTAGACTTGGTTCAACAGCTCTACTTACAGCCATAGTTCTAGCTACAGCAATAGCGGTTTCATCTAAACCTTTCCAATCGTTGGTAATAACTGTACTAATCTTTCTCTACTACCTATTTTTCTCAATGCAGAAACTGTTCATTTACTCAGCTCTTTTAACCTCTATACCATCTCTATGGATGGCTATATCCAATACCTTAGTTCTATATCTTATGGGGAAAACCAATATAGAATCCTTTCTCGAGGTCTTCATAAGAGCTGAAGTATTTTCTTTATCTATGTTCTACTTATTTCACTGTATAAATATAGCTGAAACATCCTACTTAGTCCACAAAATTTCAAGAACAGCTTCACCAGTAATTCCACTTCTATGGAGATCTATATCACAGATTCTTAAAGAAGCTCAAGAGATTATCTATGTACATAGACTGAAGAATGAAAAACCATGGAAAACGTTATCCATACTATTCGTAAGAGGTGACGAAATGGTGGAGATGTTTAGCGAAGGTATCTATCTAAAAAGATACTCCTTTTGTCCAAGACCAATTTATAGCACAAAAGCACTACTATTTCAACTACTTATCCTATTAACATCAATCTCCCTAATATACCTCTAGACTACTTATCTTAGCCCTGTTAGCAGTACTCTTCATCACTATATAGAAAACTAGTGATAGAAGAGATAGAACCATAGACAGAGTAAGTATATATCGATGACTTCCATAGATATCTCTAATCAATCCTCCAGCTACAGGTGCTAGTACTGAAGCTACCATAGGAGCAGTATTAAGTATACCAGATATCTTGCCTAGGCTCTTCAGCCCAAAAAGCGCTGGAATAAGAGCCCAATGAACAATTGGTTCAGCACTAAAGAATATGTATCTTAAAGCTATAAACAATGAAGCTACCCAGGGATTCACAGTATAGACTATAAAGCTAAGTACCGTATTCACAGTCTCCATCGAATATATTATTGGAATGGTCTTTAGTGGTCCAAGTCTATCTATAGAGTATCCCCATAATATTGCCGCTAATGCTTGTAGAAAACCTGTTACCATCATTACCTGAGGTACAATATCTTCGCGTATAGATGTCGAGGTAGTGGCAAAAGTAAATGATTCTTCTATAAGACCAGCAAAGAAGCTCATTATCACAACAGATGAAAGAGCTATGAAGAATATCATAGCGAAAGATAGTGCTAGCAATCTTTTTGATAAATAGTCTTGTTTCTCTATTCTATTCTGGCTATGTCTATCATCCTCACCATCTTTGGCGGAGTCTGAGGCTCTTATTCTACTGAATGTAATTGTGGTTAAAGCTATCGATGTAGTGCCTATAAGACCCATAACCGCTAAGGCATTAAAGAAGTTCAATAACTTTATCAAATAGATAGATGTATACGACCAAAAAGACATTGCTAATGCTTGAGCTGATTGAGTTACAGATACCGCTAAACCTCTCCTATTAGGAAACATAGTCATAAGCGTTGGATTAAGCCCTATCATGATAGACGCCATTACGAATCCCTGGAGTACTGCAGCTACATACCATACAGTAGACGCTTGATACCAAGACGAAAACCTACCCATATAACCTATACAAAAACTCCATCCAGCCATAGATCCTGTAGCTGTAATCATTGGCACAAACAAGCCGTATCTATCGTATAGATAGCCCATGACAATCATAGCTGCAATAGATACTCCACTAGATATAGTAGCTCCAATTGCTATAGGTGTAATGTTGTCAAGTCCATAGATATCTTTAATGTAGAGTATGAATAGAGATCCTGCTGTTCCAAAGCTTGCAAAAAGCATAGACATGAACGCTACAACTATATACCATATCTTGCTCATGAGATTATCACTATATAAAGATCCTCAACACCTACAACTAGAATAAAAATTTTTCACTCTAAATCAGAAATAAGCTGTAAATAAAGTTAGCATAGATAAACCCGCTATTCAATCTATTTAGATCAAATGACTATAGATACCCACATCATCAATCACCACTACTAAAACTACACAAATACTGATTCCCCATAGTATCCACAAATCTACAGCATAGATCTTCTTGTATTTAGAATCTCTTATTCTATATACATCCTAATCCATAATTTAACAAACATCTAAATCCTGTATAACTTAACCATATAGAAAGATATAAAGATACAGTATTCCCAGATATAAGGCAACTACTATTATCTGTACTGCAGATTACTATCTACAAAAGGCAGAACGCTGATGCATAGTTAGAGCTCTAGAGATAGTTAGACATAAAATTTTGGTTATTAAATTAATTACATAGGTTGTATCTATGTATAGCATTAAGTTATTTGTCCTAGGATTCTTTAATACTAATACCTATGTAGTGTACAATGAACATACATTAGATGGCATTATAGTTGATCCAGGTGGTTATGGTAAGGATTTAGTAGAATGGATAAAATCTATGGGTTTGAATATAGTAGCAATTATGGCAACTCATGGACATTTTGATCATTTAGAAGGTGTTAATAAACTTAGAGACAAATTTGATGCAGAATTCCTAATCCATAGAGACGATCTCGAGATTCTAGATTATAACTATGATTTGGCTAGACAGTTCAATATAGATTACAGAAAGGTAGAGCCAGATAAGGTTATTGATAGAGAGGGGTATCATAGATTTAAATCTATAGAGGTATACATACTGCACACACCTGGACATACACCAGGCTCAATAACTATCTATATACCATCTATATCTTCGCTATTGACAGGTGATACACTATTCTCTGGATCTGTAGGAACTACTGAACTACCTGGAGGTTGTGAAGAAGATCTTCTGAAGAGTTTGTGCAAAATCTATAGCTTATATCCTCTAGAAACAATAGTGTTACCAGGACATGGTCCTAAATCAACTTTAGATAAAGAGTATAGAGCTAACTTATTTGTTATTAATGCTCTCAATAGTTGTCGATATAGGTAAAACAGATGGATCAACATCTATCTATATCGAGACCTGCTAAAGAACATGTTTAGAGGTATTCTAAATGACTGTACTAAATTCTGACGAGTTTCTACATATTCGCGAAGAACACTTATATTTTCTCTTTACGTATTTCTGATGATAGTACTCGAGATATATCTGGAGATATATTATGAGACCTATGGATAGAGGGATAGCTAAAGCTTTTGTCCTTAAGCTTCTTGTAGAGAGACCTCTAAATGGTTATGAGATTATGAAGAGAATTAATGAGATCACAGGTTTTGTTCCAAGTCCCGGCCACATATATATGCTGCTTAAGAAACTTGAGAAAGAGGATCTAGTTGATGTTACTGTAACTTATTTTGGTGGAAGAAGAGTTAGACTGTATAAGCTTTCAGAGAAAGGTAGAAAGTTTCTTGAAGATAATAAGGATTTAGTTAATCGTGTTGATATATATATCGAGCGTTTCAGAAGAGCAAAAGAGATAGAGTTGCATAAGCTTCTGAAAGTTGCTTATAATATCTTTGGGTCTCTCGACAGAATGTCTAACGAGAAGATCGAGTATCTCAGGAATGTTATAGAGAACTTTGTTAAAGATATCAATAAGGTTATAGGTTGGTAGAAATGGATATAGTTGCTGTTGAAAATCTCGTTAAGAAATTCAAAGATGTAGTTGCTGTTAATGGTATAAGCTTTAAGATCAGGAGAGGCGAGATATATGCTCTTTTAGGTCCTAATGGAGCTGGAAAAACAACAACTATCCATATAATAGCTACAATACTTAAACCAACAAGCGGAAATGTTTTTGTAGCTGGATACGATGTTGTTGAGAATCCAGATAAGGTTAGGAAACACATAGGCATAGTGTTTCAGGATCCTAGTCTAGATCTAGATCTAACTGCATATGATAATATGTATATTCATGGAAAACTCTATGGACTGAGGGGTCCAGAACTTGAGAAGAAGATAATGAATTTACTGGAATTTGTTGAACTAAAGGAATATGCATCTAAATATGTAAGATACTTTAGTGGAGGTATGAGGAGAAGACTTGAGATAGCTAGAGGTCTTCTTCATGAACCAGAGTTGCTGATTCTAGATGAACCAACTATTGGTTTAGATCCCCAATCTAGGGCAAGGATATGGGACTACATAAAAAGATTGAAGAAAGAGAAAGATATGACCATACTGATGACCACACACTATATGGATGAAGCTGAAGAACTTGCGCATAGGATAGCTATAATGGATCACGGAAAAATTATAGCTGAGGGTAGTGTTGAAGAGCTTAAGTCTATGATTGGAAGCGATGTTATATATGTAACTTTGGATAATAGAAATATAGATATATGTGAAACTATAAAGTTCGTTAATAGCTGTAGATGGATTTCATTAGATAGAGTAGAAATTGTTGTAGATAATGCTTCAAAAGCTCTCCCAGAGATATTCTCAATAGTAGATAGACTAGGGGTTAAAGTTAAAGAAGTGAGTTACCGTAGACCTACACTAAATGAGGTATTTCTACATCTAACTGGTAAAGAACTTAGAGATTCACTTGAATCAACATCTATTCCACCTAGATTCAGAATATGGAGGTGACATGAGAATGAGCTTAGACTTATCTCCCTTTATAGCAATGGTATATAGACATGTAAAGAGATGGTGGAGTGCAAGATCTAGAGTGATTTCTGTCTTTCTGAATCCTCTTCTATGGATGATATTCATGGGTCTTGGAATGAGTACAGTATTCACGTTTACACCAAAAGATGTAGCTCCTCCAGGTATTGACGCTTTACCCAATGTAGGTAACATTATGGATACTATAGCTAAATACGTTCAGCAGATGGTCAATAGTAGGTTTGGAGGACTTGATTATGCAACATTCATGGTTAGCGGTATGGCCACTATGTCTGTGTTTATGGGTAGCTTTATAGCTGGGATAAGCGTTATATGGGATAAACAATTTGGGTTTCTTAAAGAATCGCTTGTAGCTCCAGCACCTAGAGGTGTAGTAATTCTGGGAAGAATAGTTGGAGATTCTATCATAAACACCTTTAACGGTTTTGTAGTAATGTGTATAGGATTCACAATATCACGTTCGTTAAATCCCCTAGGAGTACTTGTATCTCTTCCCTATCTATTCATAACCTCAATAGCATTTACGTCTCTCGGAATAGTAATAGCATTGAAATTGGCAAGTATAGAAGGATTTCAGATGATCATCAACATATTCAATATGCCTGTAATGTTCTTAAGTGGCGTATTCTATCCTATAACAACTATGCCGGAATGGATGAAACATGTAGCAATATTTAATCCCCTCAGCTATACTGTACACGGTGTAAGATACTGGCTTACAGGTGCAGATGTGGGTATTCCTCCAATGAATCCTTTACTAGATCTAGCAGTACTTACCTTCACCTCTATAGTATTTGCTTATAGTGCTTCAAAGATATTTGAAAAAACAACTCTAGAGGATTAAGAATCTAGAGCCAATATGATGACTATTTCAATCTACATAAAACACTTAAACAAAATTGGAACAAAAGCTAAACTTTAATTCCATCTCTAGATCTAGAATTTTTGGATGTAGATCTATGGAGATATTTATAGGTACTTCTGGATGGCTATATGATTGGAATATCGATGGAACTCTCAATTGGTATTTACAGAACTCTAGACTTAATGCTATTGAACTTAATGCCTCTTTTTATCGATTCCCTTTCCGTAATCAAGTATCGAGTTGGGCTAAGAAAACATCGATCTACGGTATCAGATGGGCTGTTAAGGTGTTTAGAGGTATAACTCATTACAGAAAACTTAGCTATAAAGCTATAGACATATGGAGGAAATTCTATGAGTTATTCACCCCTCTTGATATGTATATAGACTTCTATTTATTTCAAATGCCCCCTAATTTTGTTGCATCTGATGAAAATATTGAGAAACTAAAGCAGTTTGCAAAAATTGTTGCACTTGGTGAAAGACTCGCTATTGAGTTTAGGCATAACAGTTGGTTCAACGTTATTGACCAGCTCAAGAAATTTAATGCAACAATAGTTTCAATAGATTCGCCTATTGGTAGATGGATTGTATCTTCCAACAATATAGTCTATATGAGACTGCATGGAAGTTACACATGGTATGCTTATGAATACAGCTATGAAGAACTCGAAGATATAGCTAGAAGAATTGTAGAATTGAACCCTAAGAAAATATACGTGTTTTTCAATAATGATCACTGGATGCTGGAAAATGCTAGAACCATGATGTCTATATTGACTCGTATTAATAAGATTTGAGAAATCAATGCATTAATCCATATGTTTACTACACGATCTCGATATCTCTGATGTAGAGTTTGCTAGAACTTTAGATATGCTGTTGGAAGATACACATCACCTACCTTAAGAGTATGGATGATATTCTTCAACCTTGTGGCTTCCTTCTGGAGCATATCTACATCAGCAATTTCAACTCTAGCTGTATACATAAACCTTATAGCTAGTGGTGTTGTGAGAAGTACTTTAACTTTATGTTTTTGTTGATTAAGCGTTCTATATATATTCGCAATACTGTCTATATCCATACTATCTAGAGGATCTACCACTAAAAACACTATACAGGGTTCTCTACAGACATCTCTTGCAACTGTTTGTGTAAACCATCTAAGTAACCTATTACTACTACTATACCTATCAATATCTATAAGCCACTCTATTTCCGACAGAATTCTGTAGACTTCATAAAGTCTAGATCTATCAATAACTGTAGACATCTTGATGTTTCTCTCCGTTATGACACCCAATACTATGTTCATTCCCTTGGACAAAAGACTTTCAACAACATCTATCACAAGCTTTACCAGATATAGAAGTGGAGCTGGTTCACCGACAAAGAAGTCTTTATGTATAGACACTATTACTAGTGCGTTTCTATATACCTTATGTTCATATTCTTTAACCATGAGTTTACCTACTCTAGCTGTAGCCTTCCAATGAATTCTTCTATGATCATCACCAGACGTAAACTCTCTTATACTCATCACCTCAGCTCCTACCCCTTTTCTTTTCGAAGATCTGCCTTCAAATATCTGTAGATACGGTAAAACTAGCTCGATATTGAATCTAGGTACATGTTTTGTAGGAGCAAAACGTATTTCTTTAGCTATATCGAAGTCTATATTGAGTTCCGCTCTATGTATAGATAATGGTGTTGAAACCTCTATTCTATAGCCATAAACTTTGTGCATACCTGGATAACCAGTTACATATAGATCTATGTATCCTTCATCATTGATTCTCCATCTACTAATCCATAAACCTCTATCGCTCTTTATTTCAATGTTGTTGATAACAATAAATCTGAATATTCTACTATGACTAAAAATAATCTTCATACCTAATTCCATACCCTCAACAGATGTCAATACATCTTTTTGCTCTACCTCTATATCAATTCTATTTAGATTTTGCAGTAACGCTATAGATGTTATTACAAAGAATGTGTCTGTAATTAGTAGGTAAAGCAAAAGAGTGTTCCCAATAGGATATCCTAAACCTACTCCATCAACAACCATATATGTAAGTAGAGTAGATACTACCAGTATATAAAAGCCTTTGCCAATGACTATTCTATCTATCCTATGCTTCAGCATCCATATACCCTTAAGGTCGGGGAACTTCAACATTTGCTAGAATCTCTTGAACAATCCTTTCACCAGTATATCCTTCTGCTAAAAATTCTGGTTTTATTAGAAATCTATGCGCAAGTGCAGGTACAGCAGCATTCTTTACATCGTCTGGTATTACATAATCTCGTTCATCAGCTAAAGCAAACTCTTTAGCTAGCTGAAGAAGCATTAGAGCTCCTCTAGGTGTTATTCCTAATTGAACTGCTTCATGTCTATGACTATACTCGAATATATTCGCGATATACTCGAATATAGAGCTATCTACATAGACTTTCTCTATCTCTTTAGATGCATTAATTATATCGTTAACATCTGCTACAGGTTTTAGATACCAATACTCTTTCTCAATGATTTTCAAATCTCTTTTAAGTAGGTTCATCAAGGCAACTCTATCAAGCAGACCCATAGTCAGTTTTATATAGAATCGATCTAGTTGAGCTTCTGGCAATGGAAATGTACCTTCATGTTCTATAGGGTTCTGTGTAGCTAATACAACAAAGGGTCTAGGTAGAGCTATAGTTTCACCATCTATTGTAACCTGTCTTTCCTGCATAGCTTCAAGTAAAGCACTCTGAGTCCTTGGAGAAGCTCTATTTATCTCATCAACAAGAAGAATGTTAGTAAATATAGGCCCGATTTTTGTCTCGAAATCACCTATCTTCTGATTATATACTTTGCTACCGATTATATCAGATGGAAGGGTATCTATAGTGCATTGAACTCTTGAGAACTTCAGATTAAGTAGTTTTGCTACAACCTTAGCTGTTAGTGTTTTAGCTATCCCGGGTACACCCTCTATAAGTACATGACCTTCAGCTATAACCGAGAAAACAATCATTGTCACATGTTTTTCTCTTGCAACAAGTACTTTAGCAGATTCTTCAACAACATTTTTGATAATCTTACTAAATATCGTCATTTTTTACAACAAATTATTAACTTTGTTAAACGTATATAAGCTGATGTGAATAAACGTGCATATTCGTGCTAAGGCAATCATCCTCATAATAATTGTCTTAACATCTATTTGTTCAACATACTCTATAGCATATGCCCTAGATACCACTAGACATTCAGAAACTATTTCTGAAGTAGCTACAAAAGATCTATATTCATTCGAAGTACTATTTAGATGGCTTAATTCTGTAAATATTTCGCGATACCGTGATATCAAGGTGCATAGTTATAGAGATTTAAAGAACAATGCCATACACATATTTAACCATATATATACAGAACCCTCATTATCGATTTTCATTGGAGCTCTTCAGCTTAGGACTCTAAAGAGATTTGCTTATGGATCAAGCAATATAGACGATAGAGATATCTTAAACCTTATACTGACTATCACAGCTAACTTCAACATATCGATAAGTAGTGGTAGAACATGTGGAAATCCCTTTGCTAATCTCTTGCTGAATATACTCTATGGAGATAGCCATTGTAGGTATCGCTATAGCGATCTAGATACATTGATTGAGTATCTAGTTCTTTTAGGGGAGAATGTATCACAAGAATACTTATTCTCGATCATAAGCAAGATTTACACAATAAAGATGGCCCTCCAAGGCAGAGGAATATATAGAGACACTCTAGAGAACATCATGGACAAACTATTATACGAAGAATCTATTGTTGTATACCTATTCCTAGAAGATTTCTTGTCTAAATCGAACATCAATATAATTGAACGAAATCCATACTCATCAGTAGAACAAATACTAATTGAGACTAACAAAAATGAGGTTCGTAAACCTCTAACTATTCAAGATGTTGAATATATACTTAGTAAAGCTATAGCTTTGGCTTCAAGTCTCAAAGAGAAGGGAATAACCATATCTACTGAAGATATTCCTAAGATAATTAGCTATGTTATGAGTATAGATTCAGACAAGATAATAGCTTTACTAGATAGCATAGAGTTTAGTGAAAGATTAAGAGATATGCCTATCGAAATCGTGTATACACCTACATATGTTAACTATTCAGATAGTGAAAACTTTGTAAATAACTTAACATACATTGGCATACCATTTAATCTTATTGATATGTATAGCAAAGAGAATGCCACATTATTTAGCGATCTCTCAAACAGTACCGACATCAACTTAAAGTTCTTTACTGATATCGATACAAAAATACCAGACTATATAGAGAATGTTGAGAAAAAGCTCAGCAAATATATTGAAAAGGTTAATAGTATCAATATCGATATAGTTGTGTCAATAGATACTGATGCCACATCAATACAGAGCTCTATAGAGCAAGATAATATTGTGGAAATAGGTAGAGATGTATCTAACCCTCTACTCTATACTATACCATTGACTATCTATATAACATTTTCTACAGGTATAGCAGTAACTATCTTAGTGATAGTCGGAAGAAAACATCTTCTAAGGTATATATTAAGATTACTATCTATAAGTAATACTTCTATTGACAATATTGAAAGAAACGTACATAGTCAATCACATTTCGATCTATTTTGGAACCTTATATATAGTATTGCTCATGTTTTCGATGTAAAGATAAGTAACAATGAGACACATAGAGAAATATATAGCAAGATACTACATAAATTAGGTAACTCAGATAAGGAATACAAAGATCTATTAAAAGACATAGTTAAAGGTTATGAGACTCTTCGTTTTAGTAGAGATATAATTGATAGAGAGACATGGCTAAAATCTATTATTAAAATGATTAAACTCATAGAACATAGGGATAGACTCAATGTCTAGAAGAGGTAGAGATATTATACTTATTTTACTGACTTTAGCATTTTTGTTGACACTTACATTAATGTCTAAGAATTACACATATCTAGAGTTAGTGTTTACATTAGCTTTAGTTATTCCCTCAACCTACTTACTGATCTATACAGCTCTATCTCTTTACCTAGGCATATCTTTTGAGCCTCCTATCAAGATCTGTATATCGCTTAGAGGATTGTTTAAGAGCATCAGTTACAGTACTACTGTAACTTTGTTCGGTATAGCTATCGATAGTATCATTACTGCAGTACTCGGTAGATCGTTGATATCGGTTTTGAGTGTAGCTCTAGTTATATCTCTTATATTGTATGTATCAAGAAAAGTCAATCCTTGTAAAAGAATTATGACAATACTGTCTATGTCTATCGCCATACTTATACCACTCTATTTGTTCAGATGGATAGATGAAGATATAGGTGCTCTGGATATCATTCTAGCAATGTTTGAAGGTGGTTAACGTGGGTAGAGATATTAGGGGAACCAATTATCTTCTGTATTTAGCTGTATTAGTGATATTAATCGCTATAGTTCTAGCCATTTTTCAAAGATATGTTGCCTCCCTTATATCTCTTGGATGTGCAATAGTGTTGATGTCGCTTCTTAATAGTGGGTGTAGAGAATGAGGTTGAAATGGTTTATCATTCTACTAGTTATATCTGTAATTCTTTTAATAGCCTTTGAGAACAGAGCTAAAGGTATCACATTTAGAGGTGCTTCTCCTTATAACCATAGATGGGACGGCACCTCTAACTTTGTTAGATATCTAGCTAAAAATTATGGAGATGTTATCTTAGTCGATAGCTGGATTGATGCTGAATCAACTCTGCAGAACCATCTTGTCCAAGACTATAGTTGTAGGCTAATGATCTTTATATCGCCAGAAAAAGCCTATAGCGATAATGATATAAATATTATTGCAAGACTTTTTCTGAAGCATGGTTTCAGTATAGTTATTCTTGATGAAGGCCCTTACGCAAATAGGATACTAGATTCCTTAGATGTACCTGTCAAGATAAATGCATTTAATTATGTAAAGATGTATAAATCTGTTTACAGATATGCAGAAGATATTGTTTCTGGCTACATAGATATTGACTATAGATATGATGTAGTATTTTCTTATGTGTCAACGGTATCTATATACAATCAATCTCTATGTAGACCTATAGCATACGCTACAGATAGTGTTGTTGGTGCATTATGTGATCTTAATGTAGGTATGGTTTTTGTCCTAGGAGATGGATCAATAGTAACTAATGCTGCAATACCTTCTATAAACAAAATAAATGTTTACACAATAGTTGTAGATAGCCTTATTAACAAGCTTTGTAAAGGTAATGTATCTAGAGTCTTGTTTTTAGTTGATTCATCTAGGTATAGCCTTAGACCATTGCTTCCAGAAGAAATGATTGAATATGGATATAGCGGTCTAAAGACTCTCGGAATGATGCTTAATCCGTTTCGGTATATCTATGTATATGCTGTTAATGGTGATCCTACACTATTTCCTCTACTTCTAATAGTGTTATCTATTTTGATCGCTATGGTTATTCTCTACAATCATCGATTCTTGAAGCGCAAAGAAGAACCTATATCTATAGTCCCCCTATATAGATCAGGATACGATAGAAGAATTCTTATGCTTATTGTTGATAGATGTAGAGAAAGTCAAGATTGCATTAGAATGCTACCTTGTATAGTTAAGAAGAAGCTTAATAGAAAATGCATCAAAGAGTTGAATATGTATTTATCGAAGAATAAATCATTTAGGAAAAAGATACTAGATACAATTCTATTTACTTCAACATCCAAGCACTAACTAAGATTTTGAACCCTCTACACACCACATAGTTTAGGTGTGTTTAGTGTCTACAGAGACACTTGATGATGTCGATAAAGAGATACTAAAGATACTTATAGAAGATTGTAGCTTAAGTGTTCGCAAGATATCTCGTAGAGTAGGTAAATCACCAACCATTGTATCTAAGAAGATCCAAAAGTTGAAGAAACTGGGGCTCATTAAGAAATGTACTGCTGTTGTAGACTATAAGAAGCTAGGCTATAGCTTAATGGCTCTAATACTGCTTAATGTTGATGGAGCTCATATAGAGGATATTGAAAGGAATATATCTATTGAGGGTAATGTTAGAGGTGTTTACGATATAACTGGAGAATATGATATAGCTATTATGGCTTTGTTTAAAGATGTTGAAGATCTGGATAGATTTATTAAGAGGATTCTTAAGAATCCGCACATAAAGGGTAGTGTAACTAGTGTGATATTTAAGGCCGTTAAAGATGATATACATGTAGCCACAATATAGACTTCATGATGATTGTGGTGGGCTCTGAAAGATGATGTCACGAATCCTCTCTGAAGATAATACACTCGGTGTTCTTGGTGAAGATAACAGATAGCGAATACTTTTTGAAGAATCTTGGTTACGATTATGTAAAGAATGTTGAATCACCTCTACAACCCACTAGAACAAACGTTAAATTTATAGATATAGTTCCCGAGCTAGAGACTATCGGCATAGAGCTAGCTCAAGAATATCTCTACGAACATCAACTAATGACACTAAATCTTCTTCGAGAAGGATACAATGTTATCCTTAAGGCTGGTACTGGTTCAGGTAAGACTGAAAGCTGGTACCTCTATTTCCACGAAAAAGCAAAGAACGGAACGTTTAAGGCTATAGCTGTATATCCAACACTAGCACTAGCGAACGATCAGATCAAAAGAATATCACTATACTCTTCTTCAGCAGGTATATCTGTTACGAAAATAGATGCTCTACAAAGAGACGAAATTATACAGAAAATAGGTAAGTATGGGCTTAGGAAAACACTTGCATCTGCAAACCTTGTAATAACGAATCCTGCATTTCTTTTCCACGAAATTAAGAAACTCCTCATAACCCCTACAGAATGTGTACTCGATTTAAGGAAACTAAATCTATTTGTTATCGATGAATTTGATTTCTATAGCCCAAGAAGTATAGCATTAATACTAGCTATGATAAAGATCTTAACGAAGTATAGCGATGAAAAACCACAAATAGTAATCCTGACAGCAACTCTAGCAAATCCTGAAGATATATGTAGATATCTAGAAGATGTAACAAACAGAAAATGTGTTATAGTTGATGGCAAGCCATTTAGAGTCGAGAATAGACTCTACATAATCTTGGGAAAAAATCTTGAAAATATTTGGAATAGTATCAAAAGATATAGCAGCGATGTTGTAAAGAGAAGTGATGTAGATAAAGATATCATTGAGGCTCTCAATGATTTCGAGATATTTAGAAAGAATGTATATAGAGTTCTTCAGTATCTTGAAGCATTAGGTTATGAAACACCTTCAATATCTATAGATCTAAAAGAAGTGCTATCAAATTATGTAAATGATGATGGTGTTACGCTTGTCTTTACTAAAAGTATTGCACGTGCTGATGAAATTACCAGAAATTTGAGAGAATCTATAGGAGATGTTGTAGCAGCTCATCATCACTTAATTCCTAAAAAGGATCGAGAAATCATTGAAGAGAAAGCTAGAAGAGATGAAATAAAGATTATTGTGAGTCCTAGAACATTAAGCCAAGGAATAGATATAGGTACTGTTGTTAGAATAGTACATATCGGGTTACCTGAAAGTGTTAGAGAATTTCTGCAAAGAGAGGGCAGGAAAGGTAGAAGAAAAGGTATACCCTTCTCGGAATCGTTAATCATACCATCGACGCGTTGGGATTGGGAGCTACTTTCAAAAGGTATGAATGCATTTGAACGATGGCTCCAATTACAACTAGAAAAAACTATAATAAATCCCAATAATAAGTATATACATTTGTTTACAGGTTTAGCAAAGGTTCTCTCTCCATGGTATAGAGAAAAAATTACTGAAGAAGAACACAGAGTCCTAAAAGCTGTAAAAGTGGTTAAAGGTAACGGATCTATAGATGTGGATAAAGCTAAATGGATATGGGAAAGACTCAACTTCTATGAATTTGGTCCTCCGTATGGTATCAAGAGATATATGGAGGAAGATGGAAGACTTATACCTCTCGAGCCTATAGGTCATTGCGATCTTGTTGAACGTTTTCAGAAAGGCTGTATAGATATTTCGCAAGACGCTATAGTTAAGCATGTCGAGAGTGGTAAAAGCCATAGAATTGCTAGAGCCGTTGTAGAGACTAAACTCAGTAGATTCAGTTTCTATAGCGATGATGCTATTGCTGAAGCACTAGAGGAGTATAGATACATAAAATCTTTGTGGAGAGAAGAAACAAACATACTTAAAGATATAGCGAGAGGTAAGTTGTATAGCTATGTTCTTGCTGTTGTCTATACACCTAAACAAGGTTTCGGCGAATACAGAAAGGTTCCAAACAGAGTGATATGGTACCTCATTTCAAGTAAACCGAGGATATCGAGAATCGGTGATAAACATGTCGTTTCATACGATAGAAAAACTGTATATGTTCCTGTTGAAACAGTTGGTCTATACCAAGACTATACCTATGGATTTCTCATTGAGGTTGATGAAAGAGAAGATTCAACGCTACTTAGACTAGGTCTCGCCTATCTAATGGTTCTGCTTAGGAAATTATACGGAATACCTCTCGAAACCATTATGTATAGCGTTGGCAAAATAGGAGAAAAGAAGTTCTTTGAAATACATGAACCTGAAGCTGCAGGACTTATAGATAGCCTAGATTGGAGCAGAATTCGAAAAGATATAGAGACATATAGTCCAGAGGATATAGATCTGATCCTGTTGTTACAGTTAGATGATATAGCTTATGCTGATCTTCTATCCATAGGTATAGATCTTAATACCGTTAGGGATATAGCTATCAGGATTATAGACTATATACTGCTAAGGGAAAGAGTTGCAGCTATATTCAGGAACAAAAAGATAATCATACCTAAGCCTAGTAGAGCTCTCAAGATCGTTACTCTCGACGGTATTGGTCAGATAATCGATGAAGATGAAGCTATACGTAGAGCTATAGTAGGTCTTAGTGTATATGATGGAGAATCCACTAAAACTGTTGTAGATCTCTACGTAATGTATCCTTTCACACCACCTCCCAAATCTCTTAGAGATTTTGAGGTAGAAGTTGAGGATCTAGTTATGTATAACGATATGAAGCTAATAGTCTATGATAAAGATGTAGCAGTTAAAGAACTTGAAGCTATAGGTCTAAAGAGATTGGCTAGAACTATTAATGATTATGGATATAGCTTAAGAGAAGAATTACTGAAGATAGGGATCAATCCCGTATCACTTACTACAGTAGCTTCAGAGCTGGTGATCGAGGGTATGGAGATAGACCTAGAGAGTATAGATGTAGCTAAGCTTCAGAAGATCTATATGGATTTCATTAAAGAAAGAGGTGAAAATATAAAGAATATTCCTCAAAATATTGCATCATATATCAAAAGATATCTTGAAGCTAAATCAAAACTTTTATACACAATACATCTAGTAGCACAAACCATGCCACAATACATCAACTAGCTTTAGCTAATGTATCAGCTTTGTATTGAATAAAATATCTCTATAGTTTCTTAGACAACACTCCTTTTTTGAGCAATGAGCTTACGAGTCTTTCAACTCTAGATTCAGTAAGAGCAGAAGTATCAAATCCTTGACTCTTTAGATAGTCTATAACGTTTATATAGAGATCATTTATGTTGTATCTAGTTAGGATGCTACCTGTAACATTGATTATAGCATCAACTATATCTTCATTACTTGGAAATCTAGCTCTACCTTTACCTCTAGACTTCTTACTAAATCTCTCTTCATACTCTTTAACCTCCTTAACCAAATCTTCTGGAAGAAAATCATCATATCTACCGATATTATCTGACATAAATCTCGAGCCTTACGAGCAGAAGATATAGTGATAGCTGAGGTATATGTATTTTTCTCTCATTATACTGAATGTTAAAGATCACATATGGGTGAGGATTTTCACCTACTCTCGTTATCTCTTGATGTAGCTACATATAGTAAACATTTAATTAATTATTCAAAAATAAACTCATAATCGCTAAAGATGTTTTCTCATTCTTCCTAGGATCATCTCTTAATAATTCTATCCATATTGTTAGACAAATTCCCTAGTCTTCAACAATATACATACCTTTGCATCTCCATCATTATAACTTTTATCCTATCATGTTATTCCTGAATTCGTACTAGACATGAATCTATTCTCTTGATTAAGGAAAACATTTATTGTGAAGTAATGAATGTAGCGGTGAATACGTCCCTGCTTTACTCATCCAGAGCCGTCTTTCGGCTCAGTTGTAAAGCCATACATATCGTAACTTTTCTGGCAGATAAATTTTACGTCTATAGCTATATTGCCCTAGTCTCTTTTAGTACCTTGAACTCTTCAATTATCTGTACAGCTGATGAAGTACCAATTCTATTAGCACCTATAGCTAGAGCCATAAGTACATCAACAGCGTTTCTGAACCCTCCAGAAGCTTTTACCTTGATCCTACCCCTAGCCAATTTAACTATTGTGTATACGTCATGTAGATTAGTCTTTGATAATATTCCTGTTGATGTTTTCACGAAATGAGCTCCAGATTCAATAACTAGTTCAACAGCCTTCATCTTCTCTGTGTAACTTAGTATAGGAGATTCTATAATGACTTTGGCTATAGCTCCATA
Source organism: Ignisphaera sp. (assembly GCA_038831005.1). Classification (NCBI taxonomy): domain Archaea; kingdom Thermoproteati; phylum Thermoproteota; class Thermoprotei; order Desulfurococcales; family Desulfurococcaceae; genus Ignisphaera; species Ignisphaera sp. The sequence continues at coordinate 186,007 of JAWBKZ010000002.1, read as the reverse complement.
CCTTTTAGCTACATCGACAACAGCTACCATATCTTTCAACACTTCATCATATCTGCTACTTTTGAATGCCTGGATATTCATAACCATATCTATTTCTTTAACACCACGAGAGAGTAGCTCTTCTGCCTCCATAACCTTAGTTTTTGTTGATGTAAAGCCCATTGGAAACCCAACAACACTACATATATCGACATCTCTTGACAACCCATTAGACAGAACTTGAAGAGCGTGATAGGGTGAAAGAACGATGCAATTGAATCCATAGTTTCTCGTTTCTTCAATACTCTTTACAATTTCTTCTAACGTTGCTTCAGGTTTAAGCAAAGTATTGTCGATAAACTTTGCCATGTCTTCAACACTTAACCTATTTACAAACGATTCTATATACATTACCTCTACCCCATATCAATTCAAATGAGGTTTCACACAATATGTAGTACATCTAGATCTAGTTATTTCTTTAACTAAGGATCCTTTTGCTTGTCTAAAAGCTTTTTCTGTTAATTTACAGAAGGTACATACATCTTTCTGAGAAATTAATCCACAGATAGAGCATCTACCTAAATCTATAGGCTTTTCCTGACGATCTAGTGAAAATGTTTTTGCATACTTCCTAAGCATAGATATCTTTGTACCTGGTGCCCTATTCTCGATCTCATCTATAAACTTCTTTATAGATTCCTCAAACCCTTTTAAGTTCTTAAATGGACATTCAAGATCTACAAACTCTAAACCTTTCAATATAGTATATAATGCTATATCTCTCTCGTATATCTCGTACATAGGTCTTATCTTTGTAGCAACAGTTTCTTCAACACCAACACTTACAGGAACAAGTTTCTTAAGGAGATTGTAGTCCTGTAAAATAAAGTTCTTAAACAGGTACACCAAAATATCATCAGCATGATGTGCTGTTGCTATAGAATCTGCCTTAGTTTCTAGAGCTACAGCGTTCATAATGTATCTCTTGACTATACCACACAACGAGCACACTCTCTTTGTTCTAAGCTTCGATACAAATTGAGGCAACGTGAATCCAAGATCTATACCTAGATCTATGACTATGCAATCTATATCGAGCTCTCTACAATGCTTTTCTACAACTTCTCTCGATCTTCTAGAATATTCATATATACCTAGATCTATATGCAGTACCGTATAGCTAAACCCTATTCTCTTTGACAATGAATTCATGATATACATCAAACCAACACTATCTTTTCCACCTGAAACAGCTAGAACAACCCTATCTCCTTTCTTAATCATTCTGTGCCTCTTAACAGTCTCTTCGACTCTCGATTCAATGAATTCACTAAAATGCTCAGTACATAGGTTGAGTTTCGCATATCTAACTATTGTGACAGCTGGTCTATCACAATATCGACATCTAACAGATACCAACTACGGAAACACCTATCTTAGGATACTACTCACTGATTACTCACCTTACTATAAAGGCTTAAATATGTGACAGACTCAATATTCTGGAAATAGAAACAGTAATACATGATATGGGTTTAAAATGGATAGATTGATTATAGTGTTTATACTCTTATCCTTAGTTTCTCTAACAGCAGATGTAGCTTATGAGGGTGGTAGGTCTATCTCTGGACAATTTCTCGAGCATCTCAGAGCACCCGCTATAGCTGCAGGTCTTCTTGCCCTAGGCGAATTCCTAGGCTACGCTCTCAGACTTCCCGCAAGTCTTGTCGTATCTATGAGAAGAAGTAGTAAGCTTTTGTGGTCTATAATAATTCTTGGTTATGCACTAGTTGTAGCCATACCTTTCTTAGCTTTCGTTAGTAACTGGTACATAGCATTACTACTCTACCTTATAGAGAGGATTGGTAAAGGTCTTAGATCTCCCGCAAGAGATGTACTAATAGCTGATATAACAGATAAAGCAATAGGTAGAGGAAAGGGATTTGGTATCCATGAACTTCTAGATCAAGTGGGAGCTCTTCTTGGACCCCTTATGGTTAGTTATGCATTAACCTATGGAAAAGGATACTCCTATGCATATGTATCTCTTCTACCTATTGCTCTAATAGCTGTAATTCTGATTACTATTTCTTCCTTTCTATACCCAAATATAGGTTTTGCGAAAAACGGTTCAATCAGATCTCTCGATATAGCTAACAATAGATCCCTCAAAACATATATGATTTTTACAGCACTATTAAGCTTCGGATTAATTCACTGGGGCATAGCTTCATACCATCTGAAGTACACACATGTTGTACCCGAAGGCTATATACCTGCTCTCTACGCAATAGCGATGATCGTTGACGCTCTTGTTGCACTACCTCTAGGTATAGCATACGATAGATACGGTGTATCTATACTCGTATTGATACCCTTGGCCTCAATGTTCATAGCACCACTAATTCTCATATCTAGAAACATAATATTGTTAGTTATAGCCTCAGCTCTATATGGTATAGTTCTCTGTAGTTATGAATCTGTCTTGAGAGCAGCTGTAGCTGATATAGCGTCATCAGTAAATGAGAGAGCATTAGGGTTTGGTTGGCTTGGATTTGTGTGGGGCACGGCTTGGGCTATAGGGAATATTATTGGTGGCGCTCTATACGATTTCTTAGGGCCACAAGTATTGTGCATACTTTATCCTGTCTCATCATTTCTATCACTAATATACTTTATCAAACACTATCTTCAATAACTACTCAGATTACTCTTCTAAACCTCTAGCTCTAATGCTATCTATAGAGTAATTGATCTTCGTTATGAGAGAATTGCCTACAGCTCTAAGTGCATATATATGCTTTAAAGGATTACCTCTAACACTCCATCCTCTAGCTCTTAGAGCATCAACAATATCTACCACATCTCTTAAGGCTAACCTCAAGAAGAGATAGGAAAGCGATAACACATTGAATCCTACAACCTTCCTTATATGCTGAGGAGGTGTTGTAATAAAAAATAAAGCTAGAGATGTAAAACTCGTAAAACCATATAAAAGATTTAAAAAAACTATGAGAGATAGTGATGCAAACAAGTAGTCTATAGCTATAATTATGCTCGAGAGCATTAACCACAACAATAATACACGTAGATACAGACGTAAAGCTCCTACATAAACAAGCATGATTGTATTGAAGATCAGTACAATGATCATTACGTAAAGCCCTAGAGCTCTAGAGACCAATGTCATTAAAACCAAGACTGTCTTTAGATATATAGCTCTATAGCTATGAAGAAATGTTCTACCATACTGAATCTCTAGAACTTCTTCAACAAGTTCAGCCACACAACATCCCCTTAGACGGTATCCCGAACCTCTTTAACATATCTTCTGATAAATTCTTCAATACACCTCTATAGACAATAATACCACTATCTATTATAATCACACTATCAGGCTTGATTAACTCTATGAATCCTGTATTAGTTGAAGCAATAACAATAGTTTTTCCCCTCTCTAAACCATATTTAACAACATTAACAACAGCTTCTACACCTTCACTATCAAGATAATCGAAAGGTTCATCGAGAAGCCATACCAGTTGATCAATAGCTAATACACTTGCTATAGATACTCTTTTTGCTTCACCACCACTAAGTGTAAAAGGATCTCTATCAATGATATGTCTAGGTACAAGCATCTCAACTATATCCATATTTAGATCAACCCCAAGCACTCTAGAACTGAATCTAATTTCATCTTCTACAGAAGCTTCTACAAATCCTGCATAAGGATTTTGCCAAACATAACCAACAAGTTTTGCTATCTCCTTTCTAGAAAGCTTATGTATATCTTTTCCATAAACTTTCACAAAACCTTGTGTAGGCTTAACAAGAGCGCTAATGGTCTTTAGTAACGTTGTTTTTCCTGAACCATTTCTCCCTAGCAATAAGTGAAGTCCTTTACTGATATCTAGCGATATATTCTTTAGTATAGTTTTTCCACTAAATTCAACTACAATATTCCGTACCTCTATCAATCTAAGCCACTCTTCTCATTAGAAACATAACTAGCATTGTACCCAAGATAGATATACTGATTATGCTACCGCTAAAAACCCCTAAAATAGCTATACTTAGCTCTACATTAAACAGTAGATGTAGCAACAAGTATCCAACCATAAATGTCACTATAGCTGTTTGAGCAAGTGACGCAAGGATTACACCATATAGGCTTCTCCTATAGATTTTACCTATAAACCATGCAACTGTACCAGCAAATAGATTTGCTATCGAACCTATAGCTATATCGTATATAGCGTAAGGAGAAAGCATATTAGCAAGAGCACAACCTAATGAAAGTCCTATAGCAGAAGATAATCCAAAGAATTCTAGATATGGTAGAGGCAGTAGAGCATCAGCAATCCTAACTTGTATAGGTCCATAACTTATAGGCGCTAAACCCATTGTTAGAGCGGCATATATTGCTGCAACCATAGCCATTTTAACTATACGTGAATAGCGAAGCTTCATCCTTAGTCCCCACATTATGGCTATTCATGAGCCGGATCTAGTAATAGAGTTGGATTTATCTGTTCTTAGAATTTTATCCATATATCAAGGTTAAAAACTTTAAATAACTGAATATATTATAACCAGATAGCTTGAGAATTAATAGAACTATGATTACTATTGATAAGAACTGTACGAAGTTGTTGAGCAACCTATTGTCGTATCTAGCCTTTAGAAGCGAGATCTTAGTGTTGCCAAATGGCCATATAAGGTACACGCCATCTGCTGTAAGCATATCTAGAAATAGATGGGATGCACCAACAATATATGCTAAGAGCAAGAGGTCTAGAAACTCATGTAACGACATATTTGCTCCAATAGTACGTAAGACTATAGCCATAGACGCTACCAAGAGTAGAGAAAGCATTAAGACACCAATTGGTGAATGTGTATATGGTGTCCTCCTCATACCCTTGTGTCCTGCTAGACTATCTATAAGCCAATTCAAAGCTATAGCAAAAAATAGTGATATAGATATAGCGTAGATTAGACTGTCTATTATATGTAGGTATGTGGATATCCATAGAGCTATAGCGAAGCTAAAGATATTGTGTGTTCTTCTCTTCAATTTGATCAGCCAAGACTGATTACATCACAGTTCAGTGCCGCCTGAGCACATCACCTATATCCTGTTTACTTAATTTCTATCCCTATTAATTTACCTAATATCGAGCCTAATATATAGAGTAGTAGCGATACGCCTAAGATCATAGTTGCGGTCTCTATGAATTCTCTTAAATAGTTTCTATTATGTAGTACAGTTGTATAGAACGTCATATAGGCTACAACAACTATAGCTATAATCACCATAGCCATGAATGCAAAAATCATTGACTTTATAACAAAGTACGGTAAAGCTAGAAGGATAACAACAATCAAGTATGCAATAGATGTATATAAAGCAGATAGCTTGGGATTCTTATAAGCTTCATGTTTAGCTTGAGAATAAGAAGCGATACCCATAGATATAGATGCTGCTACACCAGCTAGAAATCCCGTTAGACCTGCACTAATAGTGTTTTCAAAAGCTCCTAAAGAACCCGTGTATATACCTGTTAATTCTATAAGTGCATCAGAAATACCCAAAGTTATAGAGCCTAGATACCTAACCCTACCTTCATCTATACTTGAAGCAAATTCTGCTTCATGTCTTTCCTCATCATCTATAATCTTGCTTAAACTATCCTTTAAATCAGGTCTGGATTCAGATAATTCTCTATAGATCCTTGATGCATCTGTCTCTCTAGATTCTATAGCCTTTAGTGTAACCGTTAAACCGAAAAGATATAGCATAATTGTGTATAGAAGCACTTTGATCTTGGTGAAATTTGTTGTACATTTTCCTACAACGCTTGTCCAAAACCTATAGTGGTGAAGCTCATCTTCAGCTGCCTTCTCTAAGATGTTTCTATACTTCTTACCCCACCTAGATTTCATTAACGCTCTATATAGAGTGTATGCTTCATATTCATCTCTACAAACTTTATAGAGAATATCACTAGAAGCCATATATAATCACAGTTGTACATCCTTACTACTTATTATTTAATTATTAAACAGGTTTAAAGGTTTGTTTTAATGAATAGTGCTAGAAGCCTTTTACTAGCTTAAGTTCTTTAAGATACTGAACAACAGTATTTGCAAGTTCAGCTATCTCTTCTAAAATCTCTATAGCTTCATCTACATCATCTAGCTTCACTCTGAAAACTTCAGTATGGTTTTCTTCGTATCTACTTATAGTCAATAGACCTAGATCTTCTGAGAGCTCTAGACATACATGTTTCATACATACATGAAAATCCACGGCAATAACCTTTATACCTTTTGTGTACTATCTAGTTAGTTCACCTAGAGATACCTGTTTATAAGATTTGATTCAGCATTAATATTGTGAATTATTTACCTATGATCATTGTGTTCTCGTAAACCTGGTTGATATATCTATGTTTGAAGCTTATTACTTGGTTAAATATAGGGCAAGTTAAAGTGGTAGATGTATGAGAATAAAGGTGCTAGAGATTACTGTAGAGAGAGCTTTATCGAATTCAGGGCTACCTGATATAGATTATGCATTGAATCCCTATATAGGTTGTAGCCATGGCTGTCTCTACTGTTATGCAAAAATGTATACAAATCTTCGTGAAGTTATTGATAACTGGGGTAGTACTGTAGCTGTAAAGAAGAACATAATTGAGGTTTTAATGAAGGAGATTAAGAAAGTCAAGAAAGGAACTATAGGTATTGGAACTATAACAGACCCTTATCAACCTGTTGAAGCTCTATATAGACTCACTAGAAAGGCTATAGAGATTCTAGTTAGTCATGGATTTAAGGTAAGTATTCAGACCAAGAGTTCGCAAATCTTGAGGGATCTAGATCTATTTCTAAGATACAGAAACTTGATAGACATAGGTATAACTATTACTTCTGTAGAAGATACATCACCTATGAATCTGTTTGAACCATATTCATCACCTCCTTCAGCACGTATAAATGCTTTAAAGAAACTCTCTAGTTCTGGTCTCAAGACATGGATATTCTATGGACCTGTAATACCTGGATATAACGACAATTTCGATAAAATTCAGCACGTTTTGAAGATAGCTAGAGAGACCAGAAGCATAGTTTATGTGGATAAGCTTAGGATCAAGAGATTTATGTGGATTGATCATCAGTGGCGTGATATCGCCATTACAAGCTCCAGATATCAGTGGCGTGAATTCTACGTCAAAGTGTCTAAACTGTGTAGAGACATAGGAGTGGAATGTAGACATGGTTTTGAAGAAGATAACGAATATAGGGATTCATATAAGAAGCTTGAGGACTATATTATAAAGAAGTAAACAATCTATAGAAGTCTATTCATTAATCTAGCCATATATTATATCCATTGAGTATCATTTTAGCAATGTTCAAATATAGTGATTTCTCTAAAAATTTACCGTACTACATCAATAGATCTATAGGTAGATCTTTTTCTGACACTTAATGTTCATGATATTTAGGTAGAGAACTCAACTTGATAATGGATAAGCATATCAATCAATAAATCAACCCATAAATACTTACGAAACTATAAAACTTAATATTATGGATAATCTTTACTCTAAAGGCGATAAAATGGCTAAAGTAATGTCTAACAACATAGGAGAAATAGTAGACACTATCTCGAGATTTATTGAGGAAGGTAAACTTGAAGAAGCTGCCAAACTATTTGATTCTCTTGATCCTCCTAAAGCTATGGATATTGTTTTAAGACTTGATAGCGATGAGAGAATGAAGCTGTTTACAGCTACAGAACTTGATAATCTGGTTGAAGTTTTAGCCCGTCTACCCGATGAGATTATGTATGAAATTGCTTCTGTTAAAGGTATTGACGATATAGCTAAGATTTTAGCTAAACTACCTGTAGATGAAATTGCTGATGTTCTCTTTAAACTTCCATCTAAAATGAGGACTGAGCTACTAAAGGTTCTACCAAGCGGACTTTCATCAGAAGTTGCAAAGGTTATGAAGTTTCCACCTGAAAGTGTTGGAGGTATAATGACTACTCAGGTACCTGTTTTTGAAGAATATATGACTGTTGGCGAAGCCATAGATCTATATATAAGTAAGATGAAGCTTGGTCTCTACGATAAACATAACCATATATATGTTGTTGATAGAGATAAAAAACTTGTTGGATACATTGATGTAAAGATGCTTTTAACAAGACCTAGAGATATAAAGCTAAGTAAATGTGTAGAGAAAGTACAAATACATATAGATCCCTTCAGCGATAGAGAAGAAGCCGCCAGAATAGCCATTGCCTACGATCTTGTAGAAGTCCCAGTTGTAGATCTCGATGGACGATTCCTAGGCATAGTATCTCTAGATGATCTTCTCGATGTAATGGTTAGCGAATATTCAGAAGATCTTCTGAAGTACGGAGGTTTTATAGAGACTATACGTGGTAGCTATATAGCTTTACATCCATTCAGATTAGCTATCCGAAGAATACCTATGTTGATATATCTATACCTTATAAATATGGTGACAGGAGGAATAGTTGCCACATTCGAGAACGTTATCCAGAAAGTAGCTGTACTTGCAGCCTTCATGCCTATGTTGGCAGATAATTCAGGTAACATAGGTTCACAAGCAACAGCATTAATTTTGAGGAGTCTTGTTACAGGAGAGATTAGATTATCTAGAAGCGATATAGCTAAAGTTATATTCAAAGAATTTGTAACAACAACATTTATGCTCATATTTTTAGCACCTTTAGCATTTGTGATAGGTTTCGCAATACCATGCATTAGTACAATGAACTTGATGTATTCACTAAGAATAGCGTCTGTTGTGTCAATAGCTTTAGCAGTATCTTGTTATGTAGCTGATATTGTTGGATCGTTACTGCCGATAATACTAGCTAAAATGAAGATAGATCCTGCAACAGCTTCAGCACCGGTAGTAACGAGCATAGGAGATATTGCTACTGTATCAACATACTTCTTAATAGCTACAACATTAATCTAATATCGATTCCCAATTTACTGCTTCAGGTTTAAGACTAATAATTCTTGAGTTTAACCATATTCTCGACAAGCTTTTGAATAACTGTCTACTGTATATCACTACCATCTATGCTCTTAATCATAGTCTGAGAAGCTCTACTGATTATCTACTACAGGGTATAGTCATTGTATAAACTCTATATAGACTTCTTCTAGAGATTCGTTGTGGATTATCCATGCTTTATACTCTCCACTATAACTATTGATTATAATCCATGGAATCCTCCACAACCACATACCTTTTCTATCTTCGGAACTTGGTTTAGGTGGAGCTGGATGACTATGTATTAATGTTGTTATCTCTTTACCTCTTTCTTCAGCTAGACGATATGTGTCGAGAATACATTGCGGATCAGCTACAAATCTTGATAATGGTTCTAGAGCTATATTTCTGCACTCATTTACATACTCAACACTATATACACCTTCCTCTACTTTCCCTATACCTATAAACACTTTCTCAAATGGATAAGCTATACACTGCTTTACTATATTTTCTAGCAACTTTCTATCTATAACAAGCTTCATCACATCATTACCCCAACTTATATGTTTAATAACCTATCTTAAACAAATACTTTATATTACAATGATAAATATTAAGTTAGTCTAGATAAGAACATTAAATACTCTTCTCATAGAGAAATTCTCTCTATAGCTCCTATAATCAATACACCTACAATTTTGTCTAGATTCTAACAGCTAGAGACCTCATCTATATATAAAGAAATCTGTATACTATTTGAAGAAAGATTCACAGAGTATATCGCTCTATTCAGAATTTCTCTATATTGAGATAATGAATCACTATGGACTACCATAATGTTGTAACCCTTACGCCTTCACGCATGATCTTTTTCAATTGGTATCTAAAGTAGATTATGGATACAGCTAGAAATGTTAAAGAGTATAGCGTTCCTCTAATGCATAGTTCATGTATACTCATTATTGTTGGTGACTTAAGAAGAATATACCTTATAATTTCGGCTGGATAACTAAATGGTGTCATTAATGCAAATGTCTGTATAGGTTTCGGTAAATTGATTAGCGGTGTGAGTCCACCAGTAGCTATCGGTGTTATAAAGCCTATGATCTCCATTACGAATCCTGTTACTCCACTTGATAACATTGTTCCTCCAAGTACTAATGCATAAGATACCAGGTTTGTTGTAAGTAGTATGAATCCATAGATAAACAGTCTTAAATCGGATATCTGTAGTTCTGGAGGTCCCCATACAACTGTTAGTAGTAGATAGTTTATGGACATAGCCATAGCTATCCATATAAACGATATAGGCATTATCCCTAAGTAGTGACACAGAAATCCGCTTCCGCTAGCTATATAGTATTCGAGTCTTCCATCATTTATCATCCACCTTATTTCTGCTGCCCAATCCCATGTGGCTACACTATAGAATAAGAATATCAGTATAGCTGTAAAACTGTAGGCTGAGGCTACCCTAGGATTGAAGCTGGAATCAATGAATAGAATTATTGGTGAAATGAACAGCATAAACCATATGGACATACTGACGAGACCAAACACAAATCCTTTGCTTCTCAGTAGATCTGAAACAGCATAGGCTTTGAAAACCATGTAGACTCTCTTAATGAGCTTTAACACCTTCTCTCACCTTCTTTTTCTCCCAATAGTTTATGCTCTTCCTACCTAGAGGTACATATATCGCTGCAAGAGCTATAGAGAGTCCAAGGAGAACAACAATATCTATGCTAGCTATACCGATGAGTAGTCTCTGTACTAATTCAACTGTATATGAAGACGGTATAGAATAGCTTATTAATCGAAGTACTAAAGGCATAAACATTCTTGGATAGTATGCACCTAGAAACACAAATAGCAAGGGTCTAACTATGCTGAGGATTCTCCAGCTCTCACTAGCTACATGCATTAATCCAGAGATAGCTATACCTAAGGGCGTCATAACTAGAGCACCAATAGCTGAAAGAGCAACAACAACTATTGTTAGAGATACTCCGTATAGACCATAGAAAGCTACATATATAGGAAGTATGCTTGTGAAACCCATCATAAGGAGAAGAGTTAGCCTGGGTATAGGCATAGCCATAAATAACTTCAACTTATTCACAGGAGATGCAATGATATACACTAGCGTACCTATCCACGAATCACTCAAAGGTCTCCAAAGTATATCATCTACACCAGTTGTTATAGCCATTATCATGTAGCTTGCAGTAACCATAAATACTATGGGATCTATACCAACTCTTTCTACAAAAGATTGTGGAGATCCTGCAGAAAATCCTACAAATAGTGTTAGTCCTGCAAAAAGGTATGGATAGATTATAATAGCCATTAACGCTGATTTCCTTCTCATAACCTCGCTGTAGACAAGCATATATTCAGCTTTAAGCAGCACTATGAAACTCAACTAGATCCCTCGCTAAAGTATATAAACACATCTTCAAGTGTCGGTTCTTCTATTCTAGCAGATAGAATCTCGAAACCATTATTTATGAACTTTCTAACAGTTTCGTTAAATACTTCTTCAGGTCTATGAACATGAATTCTAACTTCATAGATACCATTCTCTTCCTTAAACTCGTACTTTTCCTCTAAATCCTTTAGAACTTTATCTATGGATCCTTTTCCCCTGATATCCAATGTAATTACCTTAAGCTTTGGTATACGAGACTTAAGCTCTTGTGGTGTACCATCAGCTACTATTCTTCCCTTGTTTATTAAGAGAATCTTATCACATACGAGTTCAGCTTCAAACATATTGTGAGTAGTATACAGAATAGCTTTGTTTTCTCTATGAGCCAAATCTTTAACGAGCTCTCTTATCTTTCGTGCACTAGGTGGATCTAGCCCTAGTGTAGGTTCATCAAGAAGAAGTATAGGTGCATCACTTAGAAGAGCTCTAGCTAAACTTAATCTAGCCTTCATTCCTAAACTAAACTCTTCAAAGAGCTTATAATCGCCTCCAAGTTTGTCGAGCTCTAGAAGCTTCAGCAAATAATCTATTCTTTCTCTAGATCTCTTACCATCTAGCCCATAAAGTGCCGCAAAGTATTCTAGATTCTCTCGTCCAGTCAATTTACCATAGAATCCTTTCTCAACCGACAACATTATGCCTATTCTCTTTCTAACCTCGTTCTGCTCTTCAACAACATTATAGCCAGCCACATAAGCTTCACCATCATCTGGAAGAAGAAGTGTCGATAATATTTTTATTGTTGTTGTTTTACCAGCTCCGTTAGGTCCTAGAAGACCCACAACCTCGCCATAGTCTACACTAAAGCTCACCCCCTTTAAAGCATCAATGAATTCTGTGATAGACTTGAGAATCCCTAGCCTCTTTTTAACTCTATACCTCTTGATAATGTCTCTAACCTCTATAGCTTTAGTCAATACTATACACCAGTAGCATACCTATTGATGTATTGATGGTTATGTAGCACACTAAACCAGATTGTTACTACAGCTATATATAGGCTACTGCAAACATTTTTCATAAACTGACTAACTCTAATTAACCCTCTTAGTTTATATAGTTTAGCACATTAATCACTATCTTGGTGGTGCATAAACATGAGTAGAGATGTAGAAAAGAAGGAGGAAACAAAAAAGAGTAGAAGAGGATGTAGTAGAAAACAAAAAGGTAGCTAAACAGTCTAATAAAGTAGATCTGTTTTAATATGAATACTTTTTATCCAGATATATTAGGTGACTATAAATCAATTGCGTATTGTAGCTGCTTTCACTTTAGCTATTAGAGAGTCTCTTCAGTTCCACCGATACAGATCATCTATCTTGTCTATACAGAAACAGACTATCAATAAGTTTTACGCACTAGATTAAAAACAATATGTGTTACAGATTTATGTTGAGTATTGATGATTATTGCTTTTCTAGTATTGTACCTATTTACCATGATATAGATTTAAATGGTCTAATATCACTAATTTACTCTTTTAGAGCTAAAAGGTTAAGCGATATGCACTTTTCAATAGGTATCGACGAACTCAATAAACTTCTTCCAGAGCTACTTTATCCTGGATCTATGGTTGTTGTTGCTGGTCATCCTGGTTCAGGTAAAACAACACTTGCATCAACAATATGCTACTCAAATGCATTAAGAGGCCACAGATGTCTGTATGTATCTTTTCAAGAGACTAGGGAAAAGCTCTACAGGGTTATGAAGAATCTTGGCATAGATTTCTATGAACTTGAGAAGAAAGGTCTATATGTATTTATTAGAATACCTATTATGAAGAATGTTGAAGAAGCTGTAGAATCTATTAATAGAGCTATATCTAGTTGGAATCCAAAAATTGTTGTAATAGACTCTATAAATACTTTGCTTCAGGTTGTGGAGTCTCCTGATAGAAGAGCATGGTTACAGAACTATTTCTATGCTATTCCTGATATAATAAAGGGTATCGCTATCCTTGTTGCCGAACTTCCTATGGATATAGAAAGAGTTGAGATTGGCTCTATAGAGTTTGTGGCAGATGTTGTTCTAATTCTTAAGCATAGGATTGAGCGAGGCTTACTCACTAGATACATAGAGATTAGAAAAGCTAGAGGAGTACCCGTAACTTTAGCAGAAATACCTTATACAATATTGACAGACAAGGGCATAAAGGTATTTGTACCTCCCATACTTTCTGAAGTAGGTAGACCGGGAGTAGAACTTGAGCCTCCATGTAGATCACTTAAAGAAGTTCTAGACCATATACATATGGGACACAGCATATATATTGAGTATCCAGCAGATCTAAGAGCTGTAGAAGCAGCACCTCTCATACTTGGAATTGCTTTTAGAAACAAACTAAAAACTCTGATCATAAGCTACCTCTACTCTCCTGAAACAATGACTGAACTACTGCTAAGGGTTTTTAAAAGATTTTGTAGTGATGTAGATAAAGTGAGGACTATCTTACAAAAGAACGTTATTCTCAAGAGCATGAATCCTTACGCCTATAGTATTTCAGAAGGTCTCGCTAAAGAGTATAGCCTAATAAATGAAGCTACGGCCGATGTTATTGTATTTCATTCTGTAGAGATACCGGCTATTATTGAGTATCGTGATCCAGTTTATATCTCATCTCTATACAATCAGGTAAATATACTTAAACAAAAACATAAAATTGTTGTTAGAATTGCATCTAAAATCAACGATGAATTAAGCAACATATTTTCGGTACTATCCGATATAGTTATGAAGTTTATTCCTACAGAGAACAAACAAAACTATAGACTCTACATATGGAGGAGAGGAATGAGGTCTTTTGTACTTGATAACAATGAAGTAAATGAATGTTTAGAGGAAATATCTAAACATTTATGCATTATGGATGAAACCTCATAGCTGAAGATCTACACCTCTAGAGTTCTACAGTATTTGTATTGCTGAATATATTGATTTCTTGATCTTATGCAGATTACTTGTGGTATAGTATTTTTAATCAACAAGTGTTTACAGAAATAAACCTTTTAAACCCCTTTAAACGTAACGTAAGTTTTTGGTGTTAATTATTGTTCGAACAAAAACAAATATAAATGAATTGCACGAAAATAGATCAATACAGGTTGTGTTGAAGAAAAAGATTGAAACCCCCTCTAGAAAGTTTCACCACATGTGTACCACATTTGCTGAATTCTATATAGATCTCTTCTCTTAAAGGGTGATTCTATATGGATATCCCTATGTTGAGTCCTAGTCTAGAATGTATCCAGCGTAGTGATCTAAAAGAACTACAGCTAAAGAGATTGAAGAACCAGCTAGTTAGAGTATATGAAGGAAGTTACTACTATCGTAGAAAGATGAAGGAGTTGGGTGTTTCTCCAGATGATATAAAATCTCTCGACGATTTAAAGAAACTACCATTTACAACAAAAGACGATCTAAGAGAGAACTATCCTTACGGTACATTGGTAGTCGACTTATCTGAAGTTGTTGAAGTTCATGGAAGTAGTGGAACGACAGGCAAGCCTACACTCTCATTCTACACAAGAAAAGATTTAGAGAATTGGAGTGAATTAATGGCTAGAAGCTTAATGGCTATAAATGTAACGAAACACGATATTGTGTTTATAGCATACAACTACCACATGTTTACTGGAGGACTAGGTTTTCACTACGGCGCTATAAAGATTGGCGCCACAGCCATACCAGCAGGTGTAGGTTATTCACAACGCCAAATAATGATGATAAAGGATCTAGGGGTAACCATGCTCACTTCCGTACCAAATTATGCTCTTAGGCTTGCTGAAGTTGCATATGAAATGGGTATAGATCCTGCAAAAGACACAAAAGTAAGAAAAGGAATGTTTGGTGCAGCTCCTTGGAGTGAAGAAATGAGGGCAAGAATAGAGAAGGTTTGGGAAATGAATGCCTATGATATGTATGGTATGAGTGAACTCTATGGACCTGGAGTTGCATGTGAATGCTTATTTAAATCAGGTCTTCATGTGTGGGAGGATCATTACTTGGTTGAGGTTATTGATCCTAAAACGGGTGAGCCTTTAGAACCGGAAGAAAAAGGAGAACTAGTGGTAACAACATTAACTAAAGATGCAGTACCATTGATAAGGTATAGAACAAGAGATATAACAAGAATACTAGACACAAAATCATGCAGCTGCGGAAGAACACACATAAAAATAGATAGAATACAGGGAAGAACAGACGACATGTTCATAATAAACGGAGTAAACATATGGCCATCAGCAATAGAGGAAGTTATCTTGAGGGAGCCAATGGTTGCACCATTTTATCAAATAGTTCTTGAGAGAGAAGATGCTCTAGATAAAATGACTGTGATTGTAGAAGCTATAAAGAAGTTGAGCGATAGCGAGAGAGAGGCTTTAGAGAAAAAGCTTCAGAGAGATTTGAGGGAAACAATAATAGTTACACCTATAGTTAGGATTGTTGAGCCTAGTTCTCTACCTAGATTTGATGGAAAGCCCAAGGTTGTTATAGATAAGAGGTCTATTTGATGGTTAAACATGTCCATAGGATTTTAGGTGAGTCTAGCACTACTGTTTTTCTTTTAGGTAATGAGGCTATAGCTAGAGGTGCTATAGAGTATGGTATAGGTGTAGCTGCAGCATATCCAGGTACACCATCAAGTGAAATTATAGGTACTCTTGCTGAAGTAGCTAATGAGTTGGGTATCTATGTTGAGTGGAGCACAAATGAGAAAACGGCTTTTGAATTAGCATATGCTGCCGCCATGAGTGGTGTCCCAAGTTTAACAGCTATGAAACATGTAGGTCTTAATGTAGCTTCTGATCCTCTTATGTCTAGCGCATATACTGGGGTTAAAGCTGGTTTTCTGATAGTTTCAGCTGATGATCCTTACATGCATAGTAGTCAAAATGAGCAAGACAATAGATGGTATGGTCTTCATGCATACATACCTGTTCTAGAGCCTTCTAATCCTCAAGAAGCTAAAGAGCTTACGTATCTAGGTCTAGAGCTTTCGGAAAAATTTCTTCATCCATTTATTCTTAGATCTGTAACTAGAGTTAGCCACGCTAGAGCTCCAGTAAAACTTGGTTCTCTAAGAACTCCTCGAGTTTCAGGATTATTTCCACGAGAACCAGAGAGATGGGCTGTAATACCAGCCCATGCAAGAAAGATGAAGGTAGAGTTGGTTAGGAAATGGAGAGAGCTTGCCGAGGTGTTAGCTGATATTCAATACAATAGAGTTGAAGGTGATGGAAAACTTCTTGTTGTTGCTTCTGGTGTAGGTTATGCTTACTCAAGAGATGCATTGAAGCTTCTTAAAGTAGAGGCAAGGATACTAAAGATCTCAACACCTGTACCTCTACCAAATAAACTGGTCGCAAAAGCTGTTGAAGGTGTTGAGAAGATTCTAGTGGTAGAAGAGACAGATCCTATAGTTGAGATGCAGTTAAAGAACATATTGTTCGATATGGATATCCATGTAGAGATTCACGGAGAAGATCTAATCGGTAGGATAGGTGAGTTAACAATAGATAGAGTTGCTCAAGCTATAGCTAAGCTATGCGGTATCGAGTGGAGTCCACCGAAACCCATCGAGATACACATTGAGATCCCGCCTAGACCTCCAGTACTCTGTCCTGGTTGTCCTCATAGAGCTACATTCTATGCTTTAAAACTTGCCTCTAGAAAACTTGGTGTAGACCCCATCTATACTGGAGACATAGGATGCTATAGCCTAGGAATAGCACCTCCATACAGAATGCAAGACACAATAATAAATATGGGTGGAAGTATAGGTCTAGCTAATGGGTTTTCCCATACTGTTAGAGATAGACCTGTTGTAGCAATACTTGGAGACTCTACATTCTTTCACGCAGGTATAGCACCTATGATAAATGCTGTTTACAATAGATCCCCAATGCTTATATTAGTTCTAGATAACGAGACAACAGCTATGACCGGTTTCCAACCTCATCCAGGTACAGGTATAACTGCTAGAGGTCTTCAGGGAAGAAAAATCGGTATAGAGGAAATAGCTAAAGCTACTGGTGTAGACTATGTTAATGTATTCGATCCATATGATATAACCAAAGCTATAGAAACTCTAGTGAAAGGTCTTAGAATTGTCATGGATGGAGGTATAGCTTTACTAGTTTCAAGAAGAATCTGTTCATTACTTGCACTACGGTTAGGTCTCATAAAGAGTCGCTATACTATAGACTCAAATAAATGCATTGGATGTCTATTGTGTGTAAAATCACTTGCTTGTCCAGCTATTGTTGTAGGAGATGCTAAACCATATATAGTCGAATCTCTATGTCGTGGATGTGGCGTATGTGCACAGATATGTCCTGTTAAAGCTATGGTGAATAAGGAATGAAGATAGATATCGTATTATCTGGAGTAGGTGGACAAGGAATAATAACTATGGGTGTCGTTCTAGGTAATGCATGTACTAAGCTAGGTGTAAACATTAAGACTACTGAAACCCACGGAATGGCACAGAGAGGAGGATCGGTAGAGGTTTTTGTTAGGATAGGTGATATAGAGGCTCCACTCATACCTCTAGCATCAGCAGATTACGTTGTTGTTCTCGAAATGATTGAGGCTCTTAGAGCTATTCGTTATCTCAAGAAATGTGGCTGGATGATCTTAAGCGATCTATATCTACCTCCACCAGGTATAGAGAATATACCTACAAAAAAACAGGTAATAGATGTTCTCTCTAAATCACCAATAAATATCTTAACTATAGATATGCAAGATATAGTTAAGGAGATAGGTGATACAAGAACAATTAACATGATCATGCTTGGAGCACTTTTAGCTTTTCAAGAGATATCAAGCATAATACCAATAGAGATTGTTGAAGATGTTGTTGAGCATATCTTGGGTAAAACAAATAGATTTGCCTTAACTGCAGGATATAGACAAGCTCTAGAGAAACTCGATAGAAAAAATTATGTAAGCAACTGTATATCTCTGTAGCTATCATACAAATAGTTGTAATGCATTTCTAATACTAGCTTTCTTCAATTATGTAGAGTCTTTTAGCCTTACCCTCACTTCTGGGTAAGGTGTTTGGATCTACAATCTCAATATCTGGTGTAACTAGTACTGTTTCCTTAATTTCGTACTGAAGCTTTTTACCTAACACCTCTTTTTCTTGCTCTGTAAGATTTCTAATAGACTCAACCTTTATCAACAATTTATCGCCGCCATTAGACTTCTTAACAATTATCTGATATTCATTACCTATGAAGGGATACTTAAATAGCACAGCCTCTATTGCTGATGGCCATATGTTTACTCCGTTTATTATGAACATGTCGTCTGTTCTTCCCTGTATTCTATCTATTTTTATGTGTGTTCTTCCGCAGCTGCATGATTTTGTGTCTAGTATTCTTGTTATATCTCTTGTTCTATACCTTATCAATGGTACTGCATCTTTAGTTAATGTTGTTACCACTAGTTCTCCTTTTTCTTCCGGTTCTAAAGGCTCACCCGTTTTAGGATCAATAACCTCAACCAAGTAATGATCCTCCCACACATGAAGACCTAAATGATATTGACAATCAATGGCTGTACCAGGTCCATAGAGCTCAGCCATACCATATATATCGAATGTCTCCATATCCCATATCTTCTCTATCTTTTTCCTAAGACTATCACTCCACATTTCTGCACCAAAAACACCTTTTCTTACTTTTGTGTCTTTTGCAGGATCTATACCCATTTCATATGCAACTTCAGCAAGCCTAAGAGCATAATTAGCTACACCTGCGATCATTGTTGTTCCGAGCTTCATCATAACATATATTTGTCTGCGTGAAAATCCGGGACCTGTTGGAACTATGAATGCACCTATCTTTCTAGCTCCGTAGAAGAATCCAAAACCTCCTGTGAAGAGGCTAAAGCTTGGTGTTATCTGTAGTATATCTTTTTTGGTTAAACCTGCTGAAGCTAGAGACCTAGCCATTATTTCACTCCAGTTCTCTATATCGCGAGCTGTATAATACATAAATACTGGTTCACCAGTTGTTCCAGAAGTTCCATGAACTTCTACAACCTCTTCTAGAGGTACAACCATGTGGTCAAAAGGTTGTAGCTCTCTTAGATCGTCTTTTGTTGTAAATGGTAGTTTCTTTAAATCGTCGAGAGATTTTATATCATCTGGAGAAACACCCAACTCCTTCATCTTTCTACGATAGTATCCAGCTGTACTGAATAGACGATGAACCTGCATCTTTAATCTCTTTAGCTGAAGCTCAACTAAATCACTTCTATTCATACATTCTGCTGAAGGATTCCAGATCCAGCTGTCAGGCATCAGAATCACCTATAGGAACATTAATTACATCCACTTTACCGAATAGAGACCCTATCAAGAACACATATGTTGCTACATATGTATCTATATCTGTACGGTTTATCTCCATTGGCTCAACAAAACCACCTCTGATTCAAACCACAGTATAGCTACGACTTAAAAATTTTGCTAAACATAACCTTAATGAGAGTATAGGTTTGGCAGATCCTTTAATGATGAAGACGGGGTTTGCCTGAGTCCATGATGTAGCCCTCGATCACTGACAATCTAGGTGTTTCAGTTAATAGAAATTGTTTCAGTAGATCTACTTCTTTTTCCTCTTACTAATACCAGAGCCTCCCTCTATACCCATAATCAAATGCATTATGTATGCTCTTCTACTTCTGAATGTTCTTCTACATCTTCTACATACATACATATGCCATACCCATATAGAGGCAGAGTATAAATATGGTTAATACTTCGGTATTCAAATGATGTTAAGCACGAGGCTTGATATATACATCCATGAACCAGTATTACAGCTAGATACTAATGTTTCTCTACATAATCTCTAATTTAATGGACTAATCCTCATTTACTGTATGTCAAATTCCTCACAAATCTATTTAGGTATCTTCATCAACTCATAATTATTCTTTTTTGCCACAAATATTGTTTCATACCATAGAGAACTTATTTCTCTACACCGATACATCTATCCTAAATCACTCTAGTTTACAGCATTACTGTGCCTAGGACTTCTTATCCGAGAACTTCTATCTATTTAATAGTTTCGTCAAACTCTCTGTATTTATATCGTCCACAAACCCTACATTAGATCTCAGGTGGCAATGTGGAAAAATGTATGAATTGGTGGCCCAAGGATTTCTGCAGATTAATCGGTACCGTTGTATCAGGCTCTAGAGCCTCGCTAGTTCCAATAAGGATATCTAGAGACTCTATAGATTTTGTTCGCGATGAAATGCTAGGAATAATTGATGATGTTACTGAAGCTAAGAGGTATCTAGGGATCTTCAAGAGTTCAGTAAAGAAAGATCTAGCTCTCGATGCTTCAACTCTACCATCATCTTTTGAACCAGAGAAGACCCACATGTATTCTGCGCCAATGATGATGAGCTATCTAGAGATAATAGGGGAGATCACGTGTAGGGGTATTGAGCAAAATCTATCTATACCTCGCCCAGGTAGCTATGTTTACGCAGTTATTGATGGTGAAGCACTTCGTAGCATACTCAAGATCGAAAATGGTCTACTAGTAGGAGTACACAAGTTTTCATCTATGGTAATACACCTCAACCCTAGTTCTTTAAGATATCATATAGCTGTTTTAGGAGCTACGGGTACAGGTAAATCGAGACTTGTTAAAGGAATTATCGAAGAGATCATTAAGGTAACCAACTACAGTGTTATTGTATTCGATCATACAGGTATCGACTATGTAGATAAATCGAGATGGAGCATCAACTATATAGAGGTTGTAGATGTATCTAAAGTGATACTGGATCCAGATGTTGTAGCACAAATACTACTTGAGGATTTAGGGATATCTGAGTATCATGGAGATTATATCTATGGTTCTATTGTCGAGTACATAAGGAGAGTAGTGGAGAAGCAAAATAAGGTGACTATTCAAGAGAATAGCAGAGGACAGAACTACATATCCTCACATACCTCTAGATACGATTTAGAGACATTGATATCAATATACAAACATTTATCAAGAGAAGGTCGATTCACATGGAGTTTTAGCGAGTATCTAGAGAGCCTGTATAGTTATATAAGGTCTATGGGGGGCAAGGAATACACAATAGAGAAAATAAGATTGCTGCTTACTACTAGAGTTGGTAAGAAGTTCTTCGAGACATATCTAAATAATAGGACTATTGATGTAGAAGAAATTGTATCTAGACTTTTCTCATCTAGGAAAAAAGTAGTTATAGTTGATCTATCTTCAGAGATGGAGTATATAGCGAAAAAGAATATTGTGTATCAGTTTATGAAATACATATGGGATAGAATTGTTAGTGACAAGCTCCATAGAGATAACGAGATAATTGCTGTAATAGATGAAGCCCACAATTACTGTTGTACCTATGGATGTGAACCAGCTAAAGGGATGATAGCTAGAGTGGCTAGAGAAGGAAGAAAATGGGGATTTGGTCTCATACTTTCTTCACAAAGAGTTATAGACTTGGCTCCAGAGATACGTGGAAACATAAATACAGTATTCTTCTCAAGACTACAATCATCTGGAGATTATGCAGAACTCAAGAACTGGTTAGAAAATGTACAGTACATCGAATACACACTTCCTACGCTAGCAAGTAGAGAATTCTTTTTCACAGGTCTCGGAAATCCGTTAAGAAGACCCATACTTGTAAGGGTTAAAGATGTATCCTAAAGATTACCCAATCACATCTGACGATATTGAATCAGGTGAAGAGAATCTAGAGCTCTTAACAGTAATAACCAGTATAGTCAAGAGAGCTGGAGAAGATATTGTTAAGCGTTATGTAGAGCCGCTCATAGTGTTTCGAGATAAGCTAAGAAACCAGCTCGATATAATGAGGGTTGGAGAACCATGTGAAGATTTTGTATCGATACTAGCTGTCGATAGCACATGGTCTAGACCTTCTATAGATCTAATCATAGGGAGAATGGCTATAATTATAGCCGGTTACGTAGTAGCAACACCCATGGGTATAGGTCCTTACGGAATTTCATCAGTTGCTTTAAGGAGAAGCTATGGAGATGATGAAGCTAGATTCGATATAGATGTAGAGCTAGAGGCAAAGATTATGGAATTCAGTACAGCTCTCAAGAAAATTGGAAGAGATATCGATATGGTTATACTCGATGGCTCTCTATACTTTTCAACAATACCAGAGTTCTTTAGCCCTATAGAAGTAGTTGATACAGCTAGAGCTAGAACCCTAACCTCGGGAACTAAGCTAGCTTCTATAGCTTCAGCTATTCTCATAAAGTTTCTAAGAAAAGCAAGAGAATTAGGTATACCTGTTGTAGGTGTTGTGAAAAGAGTTTCAAGTAGATTTCTTCTACCCCGTATCGCAAAGCTCGGGCTAACAGATATCGAAGATATTCTCAGAAAAACAAACGACAAATTCTTAATGAGCTATACACTAGAGCCTAGAGAGTATCTAGTTCTAGATAGTTACCTCAATACTCTTAAAGAATATCTATCCTACCTATATAGATCCTCTCCTAGATACGTGGCTAAGAAGGTAGAGAAGATACTAGAAAAACTAGATGAATGTAGCAAAAGCAATGAAGAACTTGTTACCGAGCTCTGCAAC
Organism: Ignisphaera sp.; assembly: GCA_038831005.1. Taxonomy (NCBI): domain Archaea; kingdom Thermoproteati; phylum Thermoproteota; class Thermoprotei; order Desulfurococcales; family Desulfurococcaceae; genus Ignisphaera; species Ignisphaera sp. Next base: position 162,849 of record JAWBKZ010000002.1, on the reverse strand, counting down.
TATATGGATAATACATCTGTAGTATTTTATCGCCAAGCTAATGATGCACTATATCCACAAGCTATTAGACTTGATGTATACCCCAAGAATTTGCTTGATAAAGTATTGAATCATATTGTCTATAACACATCCCATAACTCTGTACCCATACCGCTAGACTATATAGATAGATATGTAAGAATAGAGGCATCGATAATTAAAAAAATGTATAGTTTATTGAGATCGTATGTAGATGATAGTAAGGCTTCTATTGCTTTCGGATTGACTAACCCTCAGAAATACTACCTATTTGAGTCATCTAGTTAGCACATACGATTCTGCTCCACAGATATAAATAAAACCATTAATCCATTAATCATGATTTCTCTAGATACTCTTATTTGTTCATGTCAATACCAAAAGTTTTAAATATTATCGGAAATGGCATTAAGTTCAGTACATAACCTTCGGCTGAAGTAGGTTATAGAGTTATGGGCAACATACATTTACGTGATCTACTCAAGATTGCTGAAGATATAAAGAACGAGAAAATCAGGAGAATTGTTATTGACATACTTACTAATCCTATACTAAGTTTCTCATCAGTAAAACCATTGATTAGCATCGAAGAATCTCCTGCAGCACCTAGAAAACACCATATGTTTACCGGAGGTCTAATTATACACACGTATAGTGTCATAAAGATTGCCTTGATGCTCTGCAGTATTTTTGAAGAAGTCTATAGCATAAGTATAGATAGAGATTTAGTTATAGCTTCAGCATTGCTCCACGACATATACAAATATTATCAGTACACTAAAGACGTGAAAGAAGGTGGCTATAAAGCAAGAGAAGATTGGTACTTGAGCCATGACTACGCAATTGTAGCTGAACTTGCCTCTAGAGGTGCTGACGATGAGTTGATAAGAGTTGTATCTGAAGTACATGGTATTGTACCTATAAAAACATATGAAGGATTTATAGTGCATTTGGCAGACTCTATAGATGCTAGATTTGGTGAATATCATCAAAACAATATTCTGATGATGCTCAAGTATTTCGAGAATAGTAGCTGTAAACCTTATGCTGTACTGGATGAGATGATCAAAAGGTTTGGTGTAAAAATTATGGCTAGACTATATAGAGATAGAGATATTCTCTCAGAAATTATGGTAAACATTTGTACGCAATCATCGTCAAACACCATGTAGCAGGGAACCATGATGCTGTGTGTTTCTATGTGTTTCTAGAGGATATACAGGTTAGTGTAGTTGATCTAATTGCTTATTTTCTGTTCTCTTCTAATATCTGCTACCTTTACTATCCTCTTCTTCATGATATCTATAAGGAAATAAATAATGTTGTGACCTTCTCTAACAAGAGCTACTACAGCATACATAGGTTTGAGCTCCATATCCACAGATAACTCTACGCCATAGAGAATCTTTACATTCTTGATACTGTAGCCCTTCTTCATTAGGTTACGGATCTTGCTACTAGCACTTAATACTGAAATTAATTCAGCATAATCTCTATAGCCTACCGAAGCATCAAGTAGAGGCATATCCTCAAGACTGTGCATAACTTTGACCTCAGATCCTGTGGATCCAGAAGGTAGTTGTGGATTGGCCGTATTTTAGGAATACCGTCATTACATATGTGCATATAATTTGAATTTCATATAAATTGCTGTACCATTGTCTATTCACTAACAAATCCACCCCGCCTCTTCATTCACATTCAAATTTGTGAAGAAGTAGACCACAAATAGCTTTTCTGTATCTAGCGATTATCAGTCGAAATCTCCATCTTCATTAACTCCGTTCACTACGGGCTCATCATCCTCAGTATCTCGATTCATCTACGGATATTAAGTATTATAATATCTATATATCTATAGATATCTTGACCTATATATAAAACCGATCTTAACACGATAATGCTAGATGATGCTAAGGTTTGTAGTGGCTAGCATATGGATATGTGATGGATTTTAGGGTAGCTACATCTCTATAGTTCTTAAACTGGTAATCAACAAAATCACAATTTACTTAACAACATGTACAACACATATGTATACACACCTTAAATCTTGAAACAGAGCTTTTCAGCTATAGATGAGTGTCTAAATCACAAAACTTAAATTGTTTCAAAAACTGCTTATACATAGATTTGTATATAGGTATCCCATAAGTTTAAAAGGTGATGTAAAATGTTTAGAAAAGCATTAACAGGAATACTATTGATATTAGCTGTATCAATTGTGACAGCTAGCCTATTTGCCTACTATCCTCTAGACATAACTGTTGTACCTCAGCAACCAGAAGTCAGATTTGTAACTGGTAGTAATGCAGGAAAACCAGATATAGGTGGCAACACGATAATAGTGAACATAGGAACTAGCGGTGCATCAGCATCAATAGAGATACATCCAACATATCAAGAGACGTACTACAAAGATATCCTAGGAATTGTGAATAACGATAACGACGCTATGCACATCTACGTGATCTTCTATACCTATGACAATAGCTTACCAGTTGGTAATAGAGTAAAGATGTTTGTGTATAGTGGAGCAACTATAGTGAAGGAACTCGACATAACTACACCAACACTCAACACAGCACAATACATAGGTCAGCTCCCGATTGGCGGTAGCTGGCAGATAGATCTCTATGTATATATTCCTGAAGGAACATCTATAACGGGTAGAAGCTACAGTGCTTCAGCTAGATTAGTGTATACGCCATCATCTGGAGAAGCACCGCCAATAAACCCAAATAGCGGAAGATAGCAGTGATCTATAGATGAATAGAGTAGGTTTGAGCATAAAACGTTTTTTCTCAAACTCTTCCATCTATGTACCATACGTATTACTAGCTATACTCATAGTTCTAGTTGTATCTACGTTTCTCTCTAGATTTGGTTACCAAAGCCTGTTCGGTGTTTCTGTAGTTATTTCTGATAGTATGGAGCCTGCTCTTAGACGTGGAGATATTGTTATCTATTTTAGAGAATCATTCACTCTCGGAGATATTGTTATCTATTGTTTGACACCAAACCATTGTATTGCTCATAGAGTTGTAGACTTTATGGTGCTTGATACAGTTAATGGAGATAGATTGTTGATCATAACTAAAGGGGATAACGTTGATTCTCTAGATCCGCCTATAGAGATCGAGAAGATTATAGGAAAGGTTGTGTTTGTGATGGCTAGAGAGATCTGGATCCCTCTACTTGCAGTTGCTGTAGCTTATCTTGTTCGCGATATCTTGAAGACACTTGTACTAGGCTACTCGTATGCGATACTCTTTATTGTTATCTTTGCTACTGTTCTATCTGTATACTCAACTATACCTAGACCAATCAATGCTGAACCAGTTAAACCTTCGCTAGTCAGGTTAGCAGGTGTTTATTTTCAGTTAGATAGCTGTACACTAAGCATTAGATACATCAATGCTATACCAATGATTCTTACAGAAGTAGAGGTTAACTCTACTAAAGTAGATATTGTTGATTTTAATCCTAGAGAAATAGTTGTTAAACCTGGTGAAGATTTGCTTAGGAAAGCTTTTGAGTATAGAGAGCCTCTGGTAATCAAGATTGAGGCGTTACTCAATAGAGTTGGAAGACTTAGTGGAGAATATCCAATCTTGATAGGGGGTCTAGATCCTCAGATAAGTTTTGTAAATGGGATCCTAATTGCGAGAAACCTTAACTGTTTTCCGATAACCATTAATATATCCATTAGGTATCTAGATAACAATAGTTGGTTATGGATTAACAGAAGCTATGTTATTGATGGATTTTCTCAAATCGTTATTGAGCCTCCCAAATATGCTGAAATAGCTTATGTCTATGTTTACTGGTTAAATCAAGGTGAAGTGAAATGGCTTGGTCTACCAATGAAGATAAGATAACTAAAAGAGTAAAGATCCTTACAACTGCATCTGCTACAGCATGTTTATTTGTATCGCTAGTCTATGTGCTTATAGTGGCTACACCTCTCTGGCTCTTTAGAGGATATATTGAGGGATATTACTCTCTTCTAGACTACAGAATCTACTACACCTACAACAAACAGCTCATATCTATGCCACATACAGATTACGTAAGACACGTCTCCTTAACATTCCTTATACTCACTATAGCTCTACTGATTACTTCAGCTATCTCAATCATTTTGATGAACCATAAGCCACATATATCATCAGGTCTAGTATATGGTGTTTCTGCAGCTCTAGGAGCTCTCTATGGACTTTTCTCAGGATATCTCTATAGAGTAGTTGAATTTGATGTATCTAGATTCAGTCAGCTGATTGGAGACGAAATTGTAGCTAGAACAAGTGCTGGAACAATTATATATACAGGAGTTAGGCTAGAATCAACAATACTCAACAAAATAATTACAAACACTCCAGCTATACCGATTATACTAGGATTTGCTATAGTGACATCAGCTACTGCTACAGCTCTAGTTCTAACCAAGCTTCACAATAGAGATGTATTAGCTATGAAGAAGCAGATAAACTTTAAACAGTTTACACAGTATATAGCAGTTTTCATGTTCTCCAACATAACTATAGCATCAGCATTCACATACTATCCTCTAACCCTATCCATAGCTCCACAAAAACCGCCAGCAACTCTAGAGCAACCACCATACACATATACATGTAGAATCCTAGTGAGAACTACTAGAGGAGCAATAACGTACACGGATTTCGAGACATACCCTACACCTGGATGGATCAGCTATGGAGGAATCTGGGATTTGTCGGTAAATGGAGGTTTTAAGGGGAATGCTCTGAGGGGAAGAGACAATAATACGGGAGTTGGAGGAAGAACTTCACAGTACTACTGGAACACAAGGATAGATGATTATTCATCTCTCTGGATCTCTGTTAGGTCTAGAGCTGAGACTATAGATGGTTACAAAGGCATAGGATTGATCAATATTGATAGAAATAGGCTCTACGAGATATCGGTTTACGGATATAATGCATATGTCTGGAAATGGGACGGTGCATGGAGATTTCTAGGATCTACTACAATCTCTAGCTACTCTGCTACGAGATGGTATACGCTTGTTCTCTACTACGTGGATACCGGTGTATCGATAGACTTTATGCTCTGGATATACGATGACAACGGCATTTTGGTAGCTACTTTAACTGTTCGGGATACAGGCACTACTAGGTTTAGGCCAGCATACGCAGGTGTTACAATAGATGCGACCACAACTCTATGGTTCAGATTCGATGACTTCATATTATCAACTGTTGATCCTAGAGGTATATTGTTCACGAACTTCTATAGCAATATGGTTGTCGAAGTATGGGATAACCTTGATAGCCTAGTAAACTATACTAGAACATCCACGACGTTTAACCTCGGAGTAGCGAGAGATATTGTTGTCGGTACTGGTGTAGATGGAAGAATAGTGATCAGATATCCTGATGCATATGTCTGTGGAGTCTATTCTGTTCCATCGATAGAGTCTATTCTAGGCGGGGATACCTACGCTCTATCGATACAACCTATGACTGTGTATCTAGGTAGCAATAGAAGTAGCGCGAACGTGAATGTTTATATATCAAGTTCATCCACATTCACTACAACAGTTCGTTTCCTCAGGATTTCTGTCAATCAGGCTCTATACACCAGACTCCTGTTAGTTCATGTTTCAACACCTACCACACTAAATCTAGACCTATGGATCGAGAGTACCACAAGGACTACGAACATATCGATACGTAATGGAGTACCTATATATTCTTCTACAAATCAGGCTCAGTTAAACATAGGTGGAGCTAACTATCTAATTCTCTCAGGATATTTCACGACAGGTGGTCAAACAGCTACACTACAATTCAAATTAGAGGTATGTACAGAACCGAACAATATGGGTATTTGTACCTATTATCCGTTAACACTCCAATTATTATCTTGAGCACCCTATACCAAAAATTCTTTACTAATGTGCCACAAATAGGTCAGAAATATTTAGAAAAGATTAGAGAATGTGATCTAAAGAATGTTATTTGTGTCCACGATGCTATTGAGCTTCCAGATGATCGTGTAAACTTTTAAATAGTGAGCTATCTGTCTACTACTATGCTCATAGGTATTATGAGCGATAGTCATGACAACATTGTAGCAATAGAGAAGGCTCTCACTATCTTCAGGAAAGAAGATGTAGATGTACTAATACATCTTGGAGACATAATATCTCCTTTCGCATTTGCTAAGATCCTAGAGTTTCCCACAAAAATATTGACTATCTTAGGAAATAACGATGGTGATATTATTCAGTTAAAGGAGATGGCAATAAAAGGTGGAGCTATACTTAAACAATTCATGTTTGCTACATCTATAGGAAATAAACAGATACTTCTCGTTCATGGATATGGATCAAAAGAACACACAAAGAACATCATTTACTCACTAGCTTCAACAGGTCATTACGATATAGTTCTATATGGTCATACCCATGAAGTCGATGTGCTATCCAAAGACTCTGTACTAGTTCTAAATCCTGGAGAAGTATGCGGTTATATAACAGGACGACAATCAGTAGCAATAATAGACATAGATACTATGAAATTCAATATAATTGATTTATAGATCCCAAATACAGATTTATAATAAAATATTTTAAGCTGTGAGGAGAAAAACAAACTAGCAATGAAATCTATAGCTGGTGGCCGCGGTAGCTCAGCCTGGTAGAGCGCGGGACTGTGGAGCTCTAAGAAAAGGAAGGCACAGAGATCCCGAGGTCCCGGGTTCAAATCCCGGCCGCGGCCCTATACACTCATCATGTCAAATAGGGTGGAATATATGGGTACTAAGAGCACTAGGTATAAGGAATCTCTAGAGAAGCTAGGATTCAAACAAATAGACATCTATAGACTAAAGGAACGTGATGTTGTACGTCTCATGAGAAAGAGCGATGGTAAAGTGTACCTAGTAGATCTATCCAGACATATAGAGGAGATGAGTTTAGAAGAGTTTTTAGAACATGTTACGAACAAAGTACGTTAAATCTGTGTTGTGCCCCGCATAACCGATCTCTCTTCATCTTCATATCCCTTAAGGGATCTTAGAGAGATGTGAGGTAGCGGGGCTGAAATCATTTTTCACATCTCAGCTTATAAATAATATTATAGAAGTTGATGGAAGTAGAGTTGATGGGGCCGTTCTCTAACTGGTAGCGGGGGGTGGATTTGAACCACCGACCTCGGGGTTTCTCAGAGTTAAGTCATATGAGCCCCGCGGGCTACCAGGCTGCCCTACCCCGCTGTTTAACGGCCCCAATTACTACTATGATGTGGGACTTATAGGCTTTGCGTTTTATAACTTATTGGGTTAAGTTTATATTTCCCTAGCTTTTTCACTAAACATAAAGGTGTCGCAAGCTGAGCAACCAGATCACACCAGGCGATACAGCACACAAAATATTAGCTGAATCATTGGGACAAACTGTACTGATAAAGTTGCGTGGAGGAAAAACGATTCGAGGAAGGCTCAAGAGCTACGATCTTCATCTAAATATAGTACTTGATGATGCTGAAGAAGAGGTGGAAGAAGGGAGCTGGAGACGTCTCGGAACAGTTCTTATAAGAGGCGAAAATGTAGTTGTGATATCACCGATATAGAGGTGTAGCTTATGAAAGGAACACCATCGATGGGTAAAAGGAGTAAGAACGTAACACATATTAAGTGTAGGAGATGTGGTAGAAATGCGTATAATGTAGCCAAAGGTTATTGTGCTGCATGTGGATTCGGTAGATCAAGTCGTATGAGGAGATATAGTTGGCAAAATAAGAAGTATAATAGAGTGCGTGTAAGATAGGTGTGTAAGATACCAAAAACATCAGTATAGTATAAAATACATAAAGATGATATTAAACATCTAGACACTAGAGATAAACAATATTTACTCATGCTCTATATCTGGATTCCTGGGATCTCCAGTAGATAGTTATTTCCGTAGGGCCTCACAGATACATTAATGTCCAGCACGAGCTTTATAATGTCAATCGCTGTCAAAATATGTGATGTCAGTCTGGATACTATATATCGTGTAGTACCTTTAGCTAATACGGCTAGAGGTAAAATCATATCTCCTGCATGTTTATCAACAGTTGCATTACTTCTAATTTCTTCATATAGTTTCTCAGCAGCTTCTTTTCCAACAGCTTCAGCAGGTTTTCCTTTAGCACCAAGAGAATCACTACCTAGAACACTCTTTTCAAATACGGCATAGAGAACAATACCGCTTCCAGGACCTAAATGAGGATCTTTATTAGGCTCATAATGTTCTAACTCTATGTTCATGGGAACATCTATACCCTTATTCTCGAGAAATTCTTCAGCAGCTTTTGCCTGTCTTTCAGCTACATGACTAGGTAATCTCACACAATGAGATCTACCACCTATTCTAAAAATTTTTCCTCTTTCAATTAAGTCTATAGGTTTTAAAGAACGCACAGGCCTAGAAATTATCTTAACTATACCACCTCCTTTAGGATAGTGGCCTCTCCTAACTAAAGTTACATCTATTTCGCATCCGAATAGCTTGAGTAGAGGTAACAAGATGTACTTTACATAATCTATCGGTGGACTCATAGGTACGTCTGTTCCTCCTCTAATCTCTATATGGGTCTCTGAGTCAAGTAATGGAAGAATGGGTAAAATTGATTGAAGAACAAGTGTAACACTACCTGCAGTACCTACGTCAAATACATAGCTTCCTCCTTTAAGCGATTTTGGCTTAAATATAAGCTCCGTAGAGTCTCTATATGCTCCCTCTACTTCAGCGTCAGTCATCATAGATACGGCCCTTACACTAGTTAGATGTTGTGGCTGAAGACCGGGATTTTTCCTCTTGACTCTAATGTTTATAATCCTTACAGGTTTTCCTATTACTGATGCAAGAGCTAGTGAATATCTAAGTATCTGTCCCCCACCTTCGCCTATACTACCGTCAATAGTTATCATTAATCTCTACCTGAAATTTCTTTTAATCTTTCAACACCATTTATAGACTCTATTACGTATGCTACTGAGGGTGGTACAAGCTTTTTCCATTCATCGCTATTCTGTAGCATCAACCTCCTTATTCTTGTAGAGCTATACAATTCTCTATTGTATGGAGGGGGTACCAGTACCTCATATCCAGCCTCCTTGAAAAGCCTTACAACAAGTGGATTTCTAGCTACAGCATATTTGAATGGAGGAACAAACATAACCACATATTCAACCCATACAGAATTCATATATATATCTGCTATAGGTATAATAAATATTCTATCCATATCGATACCCACATATCTTAATCCTTCACGTATCATAAGGATCCTTTCTCCCGCAGTAAATGGATTAGCTAACGTATGACTCTCTTGAGCAGAACCTACAACTATTATCAGCTCGTCAACTCTGTTTAGTGCCCATTTAGCAACCTCTATATGTCCCCAATGAGGAGGCTGAAATCTACCGGGATAGAGACCTCTAACAACCATCCCTATATCACCTTATCATGATTTTGATGTAGATATCTGTAAATTTTTCTCGAGTAAGAGCTCTAGATATGATTTAGAAATGAATATCTTAGGTAGATCAAGAATATTGACTAAATCAGTAAACACTTCTTCAACTCCAGAAACATTCTCGTTTTCAGAAACAAATTCTATTTCCACAAATTTTCCAAGAGATTCTACGTCATCTAGATATATTCTATAGTTATTGTACCTAAAGATCTTTCTCCTCTTTAGAACTACTGCAGTTACATTAAATCCCAAAGACTTAAATATATCCAACATCTTTTTGCCGCTATCTATGGTAACTGTTACTTCCTTCCTAATTTTGGCAAATTCATGCCTTTCTTTAGGTCCTTTAAAAGTTAGTTCAGAAGTTATGCCTCCCTTAACGAGATCTTTAGACAAACGTATACGCAAAGCACTATCAACTAGCATAAGGTCTATACAAGGCCTCATATCGACATAGTAGTCGTGTTCCTCATAGAATCCAATAAAGATTGCGCCCAATTTCCTCAAGTTCTTTTCAACGTACTCCAAATCATCAACAGGGACCTTGATCTCGAACTCTTTCAAGATCTCACCATATAAATACTATTGTATTCGCTATAAATCTCATAACATTTGCTCCAGCTACATCACAATACCTCCTGAAGTAAAAAGTCTATATAAGTTTAAACAATGTGCCTTAGACTGCTATACATGTATTAAAAATTTTCTCTACATAACTGTGGAACAGAAAAAGCGGTATTGAGAGTCTGAGATCTCGATGATTACCAGGTGTTATCTAGCTCAATATAGATATACTGCATCTTATGATAAAGTTTCCTAGTAGTGGTCACAAGGATTAACGTAATAAATAACCATCATAATATAGTTAGAAATGCTTGCATAATGTTAAAGCATAGCTTTTTATTTTCTCCTAGTTCAGATGACTATATCAGGAGACCAAGTTATGCCTATACCCAAAAATAGCTTCGTATTAATAGACTATATCATTAGGATAAAAGATACAAACGAATTGATAGATACAACTTTAGAGGAGGTAGCTAAAAAAGAAGGAAAACACGAGCCCGATAAAATCTATGAACCATTATTAATTATTGTTGGCGAAAACAGAATCATACAGGGTCTTGAAGAACATGTAGAGAATGTAGCTGAAGCAGACAATGAATATGAACTAGAGATTCCCCCCGAAAAAGCTTATGGAATTAGGGATCCATCGAAGGTCAAGATAATGAATATAAATGTCATGCTCAAAAGGAATATTGTTCCAGAAGTCGGAAAAACAGTTGAAATAGACGGCCAAATCGGTATAGTAAAAGCAATAACCGGGGGTAGAGTCATGGTGGACTTTAATCATCCACTTGCAAGTAAAACTCTTCTATGCAAATACAAGGTGGTTAAAATCATTCAAGATGAAGCTGAAAAAGTTCGATGGCTATTACATAGAAGGTATAAGCGTATACCATTAGATAGATTCGATATAAAGATAGAGCCAGAGAAAATGACCATATATATCGAGCTTCCAAGAGAGATATATCTTGATAGAGAGCTACAGCTTGTTAAAGCATTGATAGCCGAAGAAGTATATAAATACATGAGCAATTATAGTACTGTAGTCTATATAGAGAAATACACAAAAGCTGGATAGAAGAGTATCTACCTATTGCATGGTGTGATATCAAGTATTTTTAACTCGAATGCTTTAACCATACTGTACATATACGAAGACGTTATCTTACTACATCAATGGAGATGCTCTATGGAGAGCCTCCCCTGTGAACGTCTTGCTAAATATTTAGCAAACTTTAAGAATAGCATGAAGACGCTAAAGATATTAGATTCATCGGCTTCAAAAGTGGTATCTCTAGCCGTAGACTATATGAAGGACTCTCAATACTATCTCGAGAAAGGTGATTGTATCACAGGATTAGTCACGATATCTTATGCTGAAGGGCTTCTGGATGCGTTAAGAATGATGCGAGCTATCGAATGGAAGTGGAGTAGATCTGAAGATGTAGTAGTATTTGCAGCAGGTTCTTTCGATATCCTTCATCCAGGTCATATAGAGTTTCTTAAATGGGCTTCAGGTTTAGGAAACAAACTGGTAGTTGTTGTATCAAGAGATAGTAATTATAAGAGATTCAAAGGATTTAATCCAATATTTAGCGAAGATGAAAGAGTTAAATTAGTTGAAGCCGTTAAGTATGTGTATAGAGCCTTCATAGGATCAGATAAAGATATTTTTGATTCAATAATTAATGTGAAACCCTCCGTTATCGCCTTAGGATACGATCAACCACAACCAGACTATATAATCAATGAGCTAAAGAGTAGAGGTATAGAAGATATAGTTGTTGTTAGAATTCCTAAAAAAATTGGAGAGTATTCATCTTCTACGATAAAATCCAAGATATGTAGCGAATGGTGTGTACAACAGTATGAATACGTATAATGATAGAAAGTAATTGAAGTCTATATAATCCAGCTATAGATTGTTATAGATTGTACGCTAATGTGTAGGAGTCCAATATGTTTGGTATCCTTACATCTATATTCTCTAGATACATCTTCTTCTTGTACCTAATTATATCGTTTGCAAATTCCTGCACCACGTTTTTCTCGCCATGAACTAGGAACACCATTGTCGGTTTTGGCTCTACATGCCTTAGATATTCTAATAATTGTCGTCTATCTGAATGACCTGAGAAACCTTCAACAGCATGTACCTGCATCTTTACCCTAATTATCTCTACCTTACCTCTATCATTAACGAATGCAACCTCCTTAGCACCATCTTTGACCCTCCTTCCTAATGTACCTTCTACTTGATAGCTAACAAAGATTATGGAGTTATTTGGATTAGAGGCCATCAACTTAAAGTACTCAACAGCAGGTCCACCTGTAAGCATTCCAGAGGTCGAGATAATTATTGCTGGTTCAGAGCTTTCAACAATTTCTGTTCTTGGTTCCCGTCCTTCAATTCTTACGAAAGTTTCATATTCGAATGGATTTTCACCATCTTTTAATCTTTTGCTCAAATCCCTTGACAATAGATCTGGATAAGCTGTATGTATAGCTGTAGCTTCATGAACCATACCTTCTATATATACCGGCATTGGCGGTATTTTGTTTTGTCTCATAGCATCAGCAAGTATCACCATTATCTCTTGAGCTCTTCCTATACTGAGAGTAGGTATCAGTATCTTTCCTCTTCTCTGATATGTGTCGATGATTATTTTTAGAAGCGTTTCCTCAGCTTCATCTCTCTTAGGCTGCTCAGTCGTACCGTAGGTACTTTCCATTATTACTGAATCAACTCTTGGAAACTTATAGTCAGCTCTTTCAAGTAGTCTAGTCTTACCGAATTTGAAGTCCCCTGTATACACTATATTGTAGAATCCATTACCTATGTGTAGGTGGGCTATAGCTGAACCAAGTATATGTCCAGCATTATAGAGAGTTAATCTGATATCTGGAGCAATATCAGTAACAACTTCATACTTTAGCGCAACAGTATGCAGCAACATCTTTTCAACGTCTTTGAGTGTAAAAGGTGGCTCTGTACCTTCTCTTTCTGTTATTTCAAGATAATCCTTAAGCAAAAGTACCATTAAATCTCTAGTAGCTTCAGTAGTATATATGGCTCCTCTAAATCCGTACTTAAAGAGGTAGGGAACGAAGCCAGCGTGATCCAGATGCGCATGACTAACAATTACGACATCTATATCTTGTGGATCTATCTTTAGCAGATCTATTCTTGGAAAGCTATTGGGTGATAATCCTTTGCCAGGATTCATACCAAAATCAAGCAGTAGTGTTGTTTCAGCTGTCTCTAATAATATAGCTGATCTACCTACTTCTTGAGCAGCTCCAAGAAACGTCATTCTCACGTAGTTGTTCCCATTCTTGGCTAGGATAACGTCTCTATGTATTGATTCTCCAAGATCTCTAAGAAATCTTAATCTATATTCGCTTTGCGCTAAGTATCCTCTCATAACTTCTTCGAGTATTCCAGATCTTATTGGTGTGGCACGTATGGTTCTAGGTCTCCATCCTGTGTAAACAAGTATTTGATTGAGTTTGTCGTCCAGTAGATGTGGTTTCTTAGCCTTTATCACAACTTCTCCTAAAACATGGTCAAACTCTACATCCTCTATTTCGGCTTCAGTTGGCGCAATGCTGCTTATGTACTCTTTTACTTCATTTACATTCTTTCTTATCGATGGATCTGTTCTAACAACAATCCTCTTCTTTACGGATTTCGCTATCTGAGATATTATACCGCTTTGCTCCATTAAGAACTCTGGATTCTTAACATAGATAGCTATTTCTGGTCCTTCAAACTCTAGTCTTGTTACTTGTGCTGAAGGTGGTATTGTCTTTAGTATAACAGACCTTATATAGGCTAGATCTATGTTGAAACTCATGAGTATATTCTACCAACGATGTTTTTGATCTCCTCTCCCTGGAAAGTGTGTTCTCTGTACATATTCTTTCCTATAATGACAACATCAATTCCCACACCACCACTAAATACATCTCTAGATGAAGCCGCTGCTACCGCTTTGACAGCTAGCTTTATTGAGTCGTCTAGATCTAGATCTTCTGTATAGTTAGACTCTATTATGCTTATAGCTAGTGGTGAACCTGAACCTGTAGCAGCGTATTTTTCTTCAGTAACATCACCATAGAGCTCTATTGCGAAAAGTCTCGGTCCTTCGTAATAGTCGTAGCCTCCGAGTAAAAGTTGTACTATGAATGGGAAATACTTATATTCATTTAGCAAAAGTCCTAATAATGATGCCATACTGCGTATACTCATTGGTCTTCTATTTACGACCTGGTAGTAGTGAGATTCTACTCTTAAGTAGTCTGCAAGTGTTTGTGCATCAGCTACGAGACCCGCTATTGTTAGAGCACAATTGTTTGATATCTTTGCTATCTTTTTTACATTTTTGTGAGCTACGTACAGTCCTGCTGTAGCTTTCTTATCTGCAGCTAATACCACGAACTCTCTAACTCTCATTCCTATAGTAGTTGTACCTTTGTATACATTTTCAAGTTTCCTCAATATGTTTTCTGGAAATGAAACCCCTGTTTCATACATGATTTAGCTCCTCATCAGAAGATACTATTCACCCACTCTTTTTGCATGCAAGCTTAATAAGTCTCTATGAAATAATTAGGATGTGTGCACTTATATGCATAATGAACATAGAATTGATCTACCTAAGAGAGTAATAGTGGGTACAAGGATTATCGATAACATTGGTGTGATAGTCAAAGAGATGCAGCTGGGTTCACATGCTCTAATCGTTTCGGGAACTACATCAACCTTAAGTTACGCTAAAATTGTTGCTGAGTCTCTTGAAGATAAAGGTATTGATTGTTGGAATATGTATGTCGCTAAATCGTCTAAAGAAGAGGTTGAGAAAACCATTGCTATGCTTAGAGAAGTTGGTGCCAATACTATTGTTGGTGTTGGAGGCGGGAAAGCACTTGATGTAGCTAAGTATACTGCTGCAACTACTGATAAGTACTTTATTAGTGTACCTACATCACCATCGCATGACGGTATTGCATCACCTTTTGCCTCAATACGTGATATGGGTAGACCAACATCAATCAAGGCTGCTACACCAGTTCTTGTGCTAGCTGATGTAGAAATCATATCCAGAGCTCCTAGGAGAAACATTATAGCTGGTTGTTGTGATCTTCTGGGGAAATTTTCTTCAGTACTTGATTGGAGGTTAGCTCATAAACTTAGGGGAGAATACTATGGAGATTATGCAGCTTCATTAGCCCTCCTTTCAGCAAAACATATATTAAAGAATAGCGAGTTATTTGAAGAGAAGACATTTACATTAGAAGCAATAAGAATACTTGTAGAGGCTCTCATAAGTAGCGGTATAGCTATGGCTATAGCAGGCTCTACTAGACCTGCGAGTGGTTCTGAACATATGATAGCACATGCAATAGATATAGTCGCTAACTATCCAGCTCTACATGGCGAAGAAGTCGGTATTGGCACCATAATATCGTTATACCTACATGGCAGAAACTGGAAAAAGATAAGATCTGTACTAAGGAAAATAGGTGCACCTACAACAGCTAGAGAAATAGGGGTTAGTTTAGATAAAATCGTTGAAGCTTTATCGATAGCACACACTATTAGACCTGAAAGATACACAATTCTTGGAGAGAAAGGTATTTCAAAAGAAGCAGCAGAAAAGATAGTTAAGGTAACAGGAATAGCTGAAGAATAACAAGATGATATGTAATCGGTAGATCGTTTGGTAAAAGCAAATGATACTTATAGCTGGAGGCGGATTCTATGGAACAAAAGCTCTACTATCAATAGATAATAAAGATGAAATTCTTGTCGTGGATATCAATAGCAAATGTCCAGCTAACAGATACGTTGATTGTACGCTACAAAGTCTAGATAAACTAATGAGAAAAGGAAAAAGATGTAGAAAGGTCTTGCTGATAGCTGATGTGGTAGAGGTTCTTCTCAGATTGTTGATGCTAAATATAATTCCTTCAATTATAATACCTACTGTTCCAATACATTTGGCTGGAAAAGTTGTAGAGAGGTATCTAATTGCTAAAGCATGTAGTGTATATCCATCTAAATCTATAGCTAGAGTTGTTGATATGATTAGAGATTATGAGGTTGATGTAAAAGTCGATTCTCTAAATGGGATAGTTGTAATGAGTTATATGCCGTTTAACAAACTATGTAAACCTGATTGCATAGAACCTCCTGTATGCCCCATTACAGGTAAAACTAAAATAGCTCCACTCAAAGAGATTCTGAAATATGTTTTGAGGCATATAACTAATTTAAGCATAGTACTTGAATCACAATTTATTGTAGAGGGAATTGGAGGCTATAGCGGTTTAGAATTATATAGCTTCTTAAAGGATTTAGATAAATATATAGATCGCTATAATCTAATTGCTATAGCAACTGCATGTTCATGCCATGGTGTAGCTAACATATTTGAAGTAATACCCAGAAATAAAACCTACGAATTAAGCAAATAAGTTTCAAGTATATTGATTGTAGATAATGTTAAGATATTTTAATCCTTTAGAATTGTAGAAGAAATAGAGCTAACATGAGCCACATCATTCACATTTCATTTTAGATAGATATACTGAGCTCTATTATTCTAAGACTCTATACATTTGATGAGATACAGATATATCTCATCAAATGTATAGAAATATATTTATAACTATCACAATTATTCTATTCTTATGTGGGTAAGAGCTTTACGTGCTTTCTCAAGAGCTTCTTCTACAGTAAGACCTTTAGCTAATATTACAGCCATTCTTCTTTCTCTATACGTTGCCGGTTTACCGAAGGTCCTTATGTCTACTCCAGGTATCTTTAATGCTTCATAAATGCCGTAGAATTTTGGTGCCCATATATTGTCTTTATCTGTGTATATAGCTAGACTTGCAGCTGGTGTCACTATTCTTGGTCTAGGTATAGGTAAGCCCAATATGGCTCTAACATGTATTGCGAATTCGCTCAATTCCTGACTAGCCATGGTGACCATACCTGTATCATGAGGTCTTGGAGCAACTTCGCTAAACAGAATTCTACCGTCTTTTGTTAGGAATACTTCTACACCAAATATCCCTAAACCGCCGAGACCCTTAGCAACAGCTATACCTATTTCTTTAGCTTTGTTCAGTATTTCTAGAGGTTTAGATGAGGGTTGCCATGACTCTATATAGTGGTAGTGACCGTATCTCCAATGTTCAACAGGTTCACATGTATCTGTTACTATAGAGCCATCTTCATCTAAATACCTATAGCTTAATATAGTGAATTCTGTTTTGAGATCTACATATTCTTCAACTATTACACGTCCACTTCTACCTCTTGCATGAGCTATAGCGTAGTTATAAGCATCTCTAACAGCTTTAGGAGAAGGTTCGAATACCTTGGCATGTCCATGGCCACTGCTACTCATTTCAGGCTTTATCAGACACGGGTAACCAATTTTGTCACAGGCCTCTACAGCTTCATCTTCGTTAGTAGCCAATGCGTATTTAGTTGTTGGTAGCCCCAGTTTTTCTGCCGCATATTTCCTCAGTTCAATTCTATTCATAGCTATCTTTACGGCTGTAGCATTAGGAACTACGAAGTATCCTTCTTCCTCAAGTTCTATCAATGCATCTGTAGCTATGGCCTCGATCTCAGGCACAATTACGTCTGGTTTCTCTCTCTTCACAACAGCCTTAACGGCATTAGAATTAAGCATGTCTATCACATAGCGTCTATGTGCTACATGCATTGCTGGAGCCCAATCATATCTATCTACAGCTACAATTTCTACACCTAGTCTCTGAGCCTCTATAGCTACCTCTTTACCGAGTTCTCCAGAACCAAGCAACATGATCTTTATCGATTCACCAAACATAGGTGTTGATAGATAGTTTCTCTTCTCCATACCTACCACCTTACAGGAGATAAGAGAGGATTCGAATAAATTCCTTCACCTGGTATCCATACATACATCTCACCCAGTACCCCTCTTCGAGCTCTATCACTATATATCCTCCTTATTTTTTCAGCAAGTTTTATTCTCTCTCTAACAAGCCATGGCGAACCTATATCACCTCTATGGAATAGAGACCAACCATCAAGACTCTCAACATACGTCACAGCTTTTTCAGACAAACTATAGGCTTCTTCGTAACTCGATCCATAACACACTATCTCTACAGCTCTAGACCCTCTTGTGTATAGATTTCCATCAGGACCTATACTAACACTAGCATAAAGCACTTCACATCCTATATCCTTGATTCTATCCTCATCAACCTTTATGGGGTGATCAATAGCTATCCTCTTGTTATCTGGATAGCCTACGGGTGCTACAGCTTTTACTACAACAACTTTCTCTTCATCTATCTCAAGCTTAGCTGAAGCCAATTTCTGTCTAGCAGCTCTATCTAGAAGATCTAGGAAATCACTTACTACAATAGGTACAAGATTAGATGCTTCTGGATCACCAAACCTGCTATAGAACTCTATAACTGTTGGACCCCATACACCAGTGAGCATCATTTGTCCCGCAAAAGCACCCATATAATTGATACCAATCTCAACACTTAAACTATACAGCACTTTTGCAACAATGTCTTTGGTTCTCTCAAATTCTTCCTGATCCAGAAATGGTGGTATCCATCCGGGTCCCGATATACTTCCCATACCACCTGTTTCTGGACCTGTGTCAAATTCGTATGCATGGGGATGGTCTTGTATTATGGGTAGGAACACGAAGCTACTTCCATCAGTTATAACCTGGGCTGTGTATTCTACTCCTTCAACTCTTTGTTCAACAAGTATCTTGTAGTCTATATCTCCGTAGCTCTCCATCTCGGAGTAGAGTTTATCTATATAGTTCTTCTTTATATTGACCTTATCTTTTGAGAGATAGGCTTGAGTATCTTTAAGAACCTTAACACCTTTTCCACCTGCTTGTCGAGCGGGCTTTATCACAACATCTCCAGCAAACTCTATGAACTTCTTTGCTTCATCAATACTTCTGAATGCTTTAAAGTAGAGTCTCCCAGGTATTTCGTATTTCCACATCAATGTTCTTGCAAAAACCTTACTCTTCTCTATTTCTGCGCATTTAGCATCTGCTCCAAATACTATGAACCCCTTCTCCCTCAAGTATGTAGAGACCCCACTGAATTGCGGTTCCTCAGGACCTATGATAACTAGATCTGGTGAAACTTCTTCAGCAGTTTTGCCAACTTCTTTAGGGCTAGTTGTTGTAGCTATAAACCATCTTCCTCCAGATTTCTCCGAAATTCTCTCTAGACCTGGATTCCTATAATCCATAACTATATAGATCTTCGGATTCAGCATACTTCTAGATATCAGAAGTGTTAATGCATGTTCTCTTCCTCCCGACCCTACTACCAGAACTTTCATAAACTCACCCAAAAAACTCACGACCAAAGCACTTTCCACACAACTTCAGTCTATACATTTTAGCAACAGAATCAATTACTTCTGGCTGTAACCAGCTAAGTGAATCAACTTCGAGATATTTTAGTGCCATCTCCTTAGATAGATTAGCTGCTAGAAGACTCTCCATATCTAGCTTCATGATGTTGTAGGGACAGGTACTTATTAATGGAGGGCTAGCTATAAGTAGATGTACTTCGTCTACACCAACTCTGTATCTAAGTATCTGGGATATCGTTTTTATTGTTGAACCCGTAACCATGCTATCATCCACTATAGCAACTCTTTTACCTTCAAGACTGTGTCTGATGGGATTCATTTTCAAATGAATTGCTATAAGTTTTTCCCTAGGATCGAATCTAAGCATAGACCTTACCCTACCTCCTGTAGCAATAAAGGCTAACTCAAAAGGTTTATTTATTGTTTGAGAAAAGCCTATAGCGTAAGGTATAGCGGTTTCAGGTACACCTACAACAACATCTACATCTCTATTGAATCGCTCTCCCAGTTCTTTGCCCAAGCTCTTTCTAAAACTATACACAGATACATTGTCTACTATAGCATCGTGTCTAGCCAGATAGAGTATCTCGAAGAGACACAGTCTTGGGTTTATGGCTGAAGCTGTATTGAATTTTGTTAAAAGGTATCTGGATATCAATAGACCTTCACCAGGTAGTAGGAATCTTCTTGTATCAGCCCCGAGAATATCTATAGCTGTTGTTTCTGAGGATACTATAGCCATATCGAAGCCGTATCCTCCGAGGACAAGAGGTGTTAATCCACTTACACTTCGCCAAACAATTATATCTCCTCGATTTGTTATAGCGATAAATGAAGGTATGTACTCTTTTGCTCCAAAATTTTCTAAGGCTCTTGTGACACCTTTAACTGTACCATCTTTCTTTAAGGCTCTACTAAGCTCTTTGGCTACTTCTTCTAGAACTGCATTAGGTATATCAGCTAAAACAGCAATATCTAGGCCGTCTTCCTTATGGATGTATAGAGCTTCATCTCTATTACTATACGTTGCAGCTATAACCTTGTTTGTAGCAACATGCTCACTAACATTGTCTATGTTGTTCGCAGTATAGCATTTTACATCACCTTCTGAAATACATACAACATAGTTTTCAGCACCTCTATGCTGTAGCGACATCAATCCATACCTTATGTAGGGACCCAAGTTCCACAAGTCATCAAAAGCATATATTGCTAACAGCCCTGTCACTGAGTATCACCTAGAGAACATTTCTTCAAGATCTTCAACACCTAAACCTTTAAATGGGTATGTCCCGGTAAAACAGGCTAGACACAGCGTATTTATACCTATAGATTTCACGATATTTTCAACTGTGTTATAGGCAACAGTATCCGCATTAAGAGATGAAGCTATATCTGCTAAATCCATTTTTCTCCAAGCTAGAAGCTCACTTCTAGAGGCAACATCTATTCCCATGAAACATGGATACCTAAAGGGAGGACTAGATATCCTGATATGAACTTCCTTAGCACCATATTTCCTCAACCTACTCGCTATGGCCGCCATAGTTGTTCCTCTAACTATAGAATCGTCAACAAGTATAACCTTCTTTTCCTGAATAGCTGTCTTTATGAATCCATACTTAAGTTTAGCAACAACATCTCTAAGCCCTGGAGGCAATATGAATCCGCGACCAAGATACCTATTTATAACAAGCCCCTCTTCAAGAGGTATACCACTACCTCTACTGTAGCCAATAGCTGCTCCACGTCCACTATCTGGTACGGGAACAACTATATCTGCTTCTACAGGCATCATTTTAGATAGTTCATAGCCCATTCGAACTCTAGCTGTATAGATGTTAACGTTATTGAATACGGAATCGAGTCTAGAGATATACACGTACTCGAATGCACATGGAGAAAAGGTGGCAGTAATGCTGTGTGTTCGTTCTAACGATTTTCCATCAAAAGATATTATCTCTCCAGCCCCAACTTCAATCCAGTTATTGTATCCAACTACATCGAGTGCAGCAGTTTCAGAAGCTACAGCAATTTCTTCACCATTATATGAATAGGCTAGAGGTCTAAAACCATAGGGATCTCTAGCTATTACAAGTCTGGGCTCAGAGGTCAATATAACAATACTATACCCCCCTATAGCTATTTTAGAGAAACTCTTTAAGGCTTCAATAACATCCTTATCGTGTTCTAGTGCAAGCCTGTATAAGACGTTGGCAAGGACTTGAGCATCATTATAGTTGCCCTCCATTCCAAACGTTTTCGCCAGTATTTTGTAGTTAGCTATGGTGCCGTTAACCGCTAGAACAAACCTATAGTCATCATTGCCTATAACTATAGGTTGAGAAACACTATCCATGTATCCTCCAGAGGTGGAATATCTTGTGTGGGCTATAGCACCAAAAATATTCCTGTTACCCATATCAACAGTGAGTCCATTTAGTAAAGCCTCAACAACTGTTCCTCTACCGCTACGAACATCTATATAGCCATCTAGCGATACTGTAGCTAGTCCCACGGATTCCTGTCCCCTATGCTGAAGCTCTATCAATATAGATAGAGCTATTGATGTTGCTAAACTTGCTGGTTTACTTGAGGCATAACCAGCTATACCGCACACATGTATCACTCAAGCTCTTTATTGAGAGCCTCTTCATAGATATTCTTAAGAAACTCGAGCTCAAAGACAGAGACTTCTTTATCACCATTTCTGATGATGCATGTTGATTTATTGGATGTATGTCCAACAACACTTGCATAGACGTTATATTCATTAGCGAGACTTAGAAATGCCTCCAACTTATCTCTATCCACCTCTACTATATACCTAGCCTGTGTTTCTGAGAACAGTATTTCGTCAAGTCTGTAGCAACCTCTACACAAAACCTTAGACACATCTATGCTGAATCCTGTACTGCCTGCTATAGCCATCTCTATTACTGTTGTTATAAGCCCTCCCAACCCTATATCATGTACAGCACTAACAAGAGATCTCCTTATCGCTGCTAATATGAACCCAGCATTCCTAATCTCTAACTCAGGTCTCGGTCTAGGTATTTCGCCTACCTCTAGTCCATGAACCCTATAGAGATACTCTGTACCACCAAGTTCAGGATATGTGATACCGACAACTATTATTACGGAGTTGCTAGACTTAAAATCAAATGTTTTCGTAGCTGTTACATCATCTACCTTTCCAACACCAACTATAGTGGATGTAGGCTTTATCTGTCTCCCATACATATCCTCGTTATAGAAACTAACTTTACCACCTACAACAGGTAACGCTAGCTCCTCTGTAATCCACGCTATTCCTTTCAACATTTCTTCAAAATACCAGAAATGCTCTGGTTTTTCAGGATTTCCAGCATTAAGTTCATCAACTATTGCTATGGGTTTCGAACCTACAGCAACAAGGTTTCTAAAACACTCAGCCACACTATTGGCAGAACCATTAAATGGGTCTAAGAATGTGTATCTAGGATTAGCGTCACCCTTTATAGCGAGTCCTCTTCCACTACCATCCAATAGTCTTAG
The DNA here is from genome assembly GCA_038831005.1 of Ignisphaera sp. Classification (NCBI taxonomy): domain Archaea; kingdom Thermoproteati; phylum Thermoproteota; class Thermoprotei; order Desulfurococcales; family Desulfurococcaceae; genus Ignisphaera; species Ignisphaera sp. The sequence goes on along the minus strand of JAWBKZ010000002.1, from coordinate 139,785 downwards.
GACAGCAGCATCACCCCATCCAGGCTTTATAACCGTTCTAGCACCAACCTCATAATCATACTGTTCATATATCCACTTCTTGGACGCTATATTGGGTGAAGATAGTACAGCTATGATGACTTTCTCTATAGATTCTATCTGCGGTACATCTACTACAGGAGTAAACCCCTTTAGCGCTTCTGTAGGAGGTTTAGAGGATCTTCTAATAGCTCTAGGTCTTGCAAGCTCTTTTGAGGGAACATCTGCTACGAGTTTTCCCTTGAAGTATGCCCTTATCCTACCACTTTCATCGAAACGCCCTATCAGGCTAAACATGACATCGTAATTCTCAAGTATTTCTACAACCTTAGGGAAATTGTTAGGATCTACAGCAAGTAGCATACGTTCTTGGCTTTCTGATACCAGAAGCTCTAGAGGTGTCAATTCTTGTCTTGTATGAAGCCTATCTAAATATATTTCGGCGCCAAGATTATAATCAGCAACAGTTTCGCTTATAGCTGTCGTTAGACCTCCTCCACCAAGATCCTTTATATAGTTAACAAGCTTTCTATCAACTAAGATCTGGATAACATCTATAAGTAGCTTCTCCATCAACGGGTCTCCTACCTGAACAGCGCTAATCTCATCTTCACCACTTAATGGTTTAGAAGCAAAACTACTACCGAGTAAACCATCTCTACCGGTAGCATTACCAATTATGACTATATAGTCATTAGCTCTAGGACCTCTGAGAACTAGCCTATCTATCGGAGCTATACCCACACATACAACATTTACTAGAGGCTGTATGTCGAAGGCGTAATCGAACCATGTATCGCCAGCAACTGTTGGTACACCTATTCTATTGCCGTAATCGCTTATACCCTTAACTATACCCCTTATCAACCAATTAGCATGAGGATCCTTGGGATCACCCATGTAGAGAAGATCTAGAAGAGCTATTGGTTTAGCACCTAGAGTAAGAATATCCCTAACTATACCACCTATACCTGTTGCCGCACCATCGTAAGGATCTATAGCTGATGGATGGTTATGGCTCTCAATCTTAAAAACAACAGCTATACCGGGGAAAAGTTCTACAGCAGGAGCATCTTTACCGGGACCTACTATAACGTGTTTTCCTGTCGTAGGTAGAAGCTTTAGAAGAAGTCTGCTACTCTTATAAGAACAGTGTTCACTCCATTGTGCTTCAAACATAGCTAACTCTTCTACCGTTGGCTCTCTATTGAGTATACTTCTTATCTCTTCTATCTCGCTATCTGTTAAAGGCATATCACCACCCTTTCTTTAGCGAATAAGCAAGGCTATCAAATATGATTCTACCTCCCGGAGAAAACCCTCTTGGAACGAGTTCCGGTTCTGAAGCTCTTTCCGGATGAGGCATTAGCCCTAGAACCAGTCCTTTTTCATCAGCTATACCGGCAATATCGTATAGACTACCATTGGGGTTCCAGCCTTGTGCATACCTAATTATGGATGAAACATTAGCGATTCTTCTATAGGTCTCTTCATCTATGTAGTATCTACCTTCGGCATGAGCTATAGGCATGTCAAGCATTATGCGATCTCTAGCAAGCGAGAGCCAAGGTCCTCTGGCATTCTCTACAACAAGTCTGATCCATCGGCACACGAATCTACCACTAGAGTTCAGTATGAGTGCTCCAGGCAACATACCTGCCTCAACTAGTATCTGAAAACCATTACATATACCTAGAACAGGAACACCTCTAGAAACATCTTCAGCTACTCTCTCCATAACAACATTTCTAGCAGCTATAGCACCCGCCCTAAGCCAATCACCATAGCTAAAACCTCCCGGAACCACAACAGCATCATATCTATTTGTTACATATTCTTTATACCATACTATCTCTGAGTCAAGTCCAATGACATTCTTCAACACATGATGGACATCTTCATCACAGTTGGTTCCAGGAAACTTCATTATAGCTACTTTAACCACGAAGCCTAACCTCTATATCATGCACAACTGGATTGTAGATCCTAAGTTTTTCACATATCTCTTTAACAATCTCCAAAGCTTTCTCAGGAGTTTCAGACTCAACTGCAAATAGCAAGTATCTTCCAGCTCTAACATTTTTAACGGAATTGAAGCCCTTTCTCAGGATGAGGTGCTTGTGTATTGTTTCTCCTTCGGGATCTCTTACAGTCCTCTTGTTAGTTATAACAACCTCAACCATATGCAGCAATGCTCTTCATCTCGATACCAAGCCTATTACATAGCTCTCTATATGCCTTTATCAATAATTCCACATCCTTAGTCTTTCGGAAGATCTCTTTATCTAAATGATTTCTATTTTCGTCGAGAACCCTAAGCGTATCTCCAGATATTTCGTCAGCTAGTAGAATATTTCCATTCTTATCTTTACCGAACTCAAACTTTATATCCACGAGCACAAGATTCTTGGACGTAAATAGCTCTCTAAGTACATCATTAGCTTTAAGCGACACCTCTATGACAGTATCTAGTTCATTTTTCTTAAGCAGATTCGTATATATAATATCTTCAGGAAGTATGAGGGGATCGTGAATAGAGTCATCCTTAAAGTGAAACTCCAGTAAAGGAGGGTCAAGCTTCTGCAGAGGTTTGTATAAAGGAATGCGCTTTAATAACGATCCATAGGCGTAATTTCTAACAATAACTTCTACGGGGATTATCCCAAGCTTCTTTGCAATAATACATCTATATCCATCATAGTCTATGAAATGTGTTTTTATGCCGCGAGACTCTAGATAATTAAACAAATAAGCAGATACAGCAGCATTCATCACACCTTTATCTTTAGCTATAGCTTTCACAGCACCATCCATAGCAGTTACATCATCCTTGAATTCGATTACTACTATATAATCATCTTTTACATAAACACGTTTACTTTTACCTTCATAGACCGACATCATTATACCTCACTTTGACTAATTCGCATAATTAATATATAAACTCTTCTATACACAATCATGTAGATTTATACATAAATTATATAAAAAACTGCAAAATATACATGATTGTAATAATAACAAATTCCTAACTAGGTTCAGTACGCATCCTCCTAGACTAGAGAAATAAGAGTATGAACTATCTGTAGGACTTAGAGATGAATTGAGCTCCATCGATCGAGAGATTGAGTAATTGAAGAGTTAAACATAGATTATTTCTGTGTAGAGATACCATACATTCAAATAACTCTTGGTCTACTGATATCGAGAAGTAATTGCAGGCTCTATTTCGTTTAGCAGTCGCTCTAAATAGGTAGAGAAATATCTCATGAATCAAATGAATTGATGGACGAGGTGCAATAAATATGAAGTATACAACTAGAGCTGTGTCTCCAGTAGTTGCAACAGTAATACTTGTAATCATAACTGTAGCTGCAGCACTCCTTTTATGGTCTTGGGTCTCGGGTATAATATCACCGCCAACGTCTTCTGTTACGAACATGGATAGACTTAGAATAGCAGGAGTAAGACTTGAAGGAACTATTAACGAAGCAAAGTTGGTAGTCTATGTACACAATATGGGGAATACACCTGCAGAAGTACTTCAGTTATTGATATTTGAAGTAAATGGGAATCTAGTCGATGCAACTACAAATGTAGTTGCATGTAAATTTAATGATGATATTTGTGATGACACAAATAGAGTGGTTGAACCTAATAGTATAGCTAGAATAGAGTGGGATATGGGTGATGTATCAGATAAGGGATACGATTATGGGTATATATATTTCGTTAGCATTGTGACGGCATCAGGGTTTGAGACTAGAAGCTCATTCGTATGGAGTATACAAGCATGAGACATTCACAAAATTTTTTCTATATGTATTGTAAACTTTATTAATTATCTTTAGTGTACCTATTGATGGGGAAGTTAATGTGCCAGAGTTTGGTAAGAGTATTGCGGAATACAGTATCGGTTACGGTGATATCGTAACTGTATCAATTGTAGAGCTCAGCGATGGCAAACTTCTATACATAGTTAAAGAGCCTCTACTTGATGATGTGAGCAAGAAGTTTAGGGAAAGAGTGTATAGGTTCATAACCAATGATGTTGAGATCATTAAGAAGATTTCGTCGTTCACATCTTTTGATGATGGATATGATTTTGTCAAAGATCTTGTTCAGAAGCTTTGTAAAAAGTTCTTGAAAAAATGTAGTGATAATATTATCTCTTCAATTGTATATTATGTTTTGAGAGACCTCATAGGCTACGGAGAGGTAGACCCACTCATTAGGGATCCCAATATAGAGGATGTAACATGTGATGGTCACGACAAACCCATCTATGTTTTTCACAATAAATATGAGTGGCTAGAAACAAATAAGGTGTTATCAAGAGAAGAACTTGAGAGAGTTATTAGAAGATTGACGTATAGAGCTGGAAAAGAGGCTAGCGTAGCACAACCAATTGTTGAAGGTATTCTTAATCCCGAGGGATATAGAATACATGTAGTTCTCGATGTAGTCTCTATGAGTGGACATAGTTTTACCATTAGGAAATTTAGGGAAACACCTTACACAATTCTTGAGCTTATAAACAATGGAACACTATCGCCTGGGGTAGCAGCATTGTTATGGATTGCTGCTGAAAATAAACAGGGAATGATATTTTATGGGCCTACGGGTTCCGGTAAGACAACGCTCATGAATGCTGTTGCAATGCTTTTACCTCCAGAACTAAAGATAGTTACAGCCGAAGATACACACGAAATAAGACTTCCATTCCACGATAACTGGGTATCTATGGTAACTAGACTTAGTAGCGATACGTATGTCCAGAGCGTTACTCTCCAGGCTCAAGTGGAATCAGCTATGAGACAGAGACCAGATATTCTCATTCTTGGTGAGATAAGGTCTAGGGAGGCGTATAGCTTTTTCCAAGCTGTTTCAACAGGTCATGGTGGACTCACAACAATTCATGCAGAAAATGTCGAATCTCTAATAAGGAGGCTTGTAGCACCACCTATGAGTGTACCTAAAGCTCTTGTAGCATCTACAAGACTGTTTATACAGATCCAGAGATTTGTTCTACACAAAAATGTTGTCCGAAAAGTCACGTATGTGCATGAGGTTGAAGACTACAATCCATCAACAGATACCATTATCATAAAGTCTGTAGCTCTATGGGACAGATATAACAATGTATGGAAAATAGACATCAAGAATAGCAAAACACTAGATTCTATAGCTAATCTACAGGTTTTGAGATACGAAGACATTGTGAAAGATTTAATCATGAGAGCAACAGTACTAGAGTATGCAGCTAAACTGAATCTCGACATAGTATCTCTACATACACTTGTTAGAAAGTATAGAAGGACACCCGAAGATGTTTATAGAGAAGCAATAGATATGTTGGGATCGTCCTACAAGATTATAGAGTTAGTAGATGGTGATGAGAAAAGATATGTCTAGACAAAATGGTGTTTTGTTGTCATATACATAAAGCTAATATAGATCCTTAGCTGCAAGCATTTTTTAAGGGTGTCTACATGGAGTACACAACACTAGGTAGAACTAATGAGAAAATCTCGCGTATAGGTCTAGGTGCATGGCAATTTAGCGAAGCTTGGGGTGTTATAGAATACAATAAAGCTAAAGCTGTTATAGCTAAAGCAATAGAATTTGGCATAAACTTCTTTGATACGGCTATGGTCTATGGTCAAGGTTTGAGCGAGAATATTTTAGGTAAGGCGTTAAAGGAGTTAGGAGTTAAAAGAGACGAAGTAATAATAACTACGAAGATACCTGGCGAATATCTGAGTCCTACAGATATATTTAAATCTGTCGATAAATCATTGAAGAACCTAGGTTTCGAATATGTAGATGGGTTATTGGTTCATTGGCCTCCATGCTGGATTAACATTCCAACAAGAGTATATGCGAGAGCTCTAGAAAAACTTATTGATCTTGGAAGGATTAGGTATCTAGGCTTAAGCAACTTTCCTATAGAACTTGTTGAGAGTTTTAGAAATAATCTATCCAAATACGATATACATATAATTCAAGTGAGATACAATATAATTGAGAGATGGGTTGAAGAAGAGATAATACCTTACGCTGAAAAGAATAATATAACGGTTCAAGCTTGGAGTCCTATAGCTAAAGGAGCTTTAACAGGAAAATACACGCCAGAAAATCTGCCTAGCTTTAAAGATGTGAGATCTAGAGAAGCTATATTTCATCCAAGGAATTTTGAAAGAGTGTGGAAAGTGGTTCAAGTGTTAAGAGAAGTAGGTCAACGATACAATAAGACACCTGTTCAGATAACATTGAATTGGCTAATCACATCAAGTAGTGTGGTAGTGCCTATACCCGGTGCAAAAGATCCTCAACAAGTGGTAGATCTCATTGGTTCGATTGGATGGAGAATGAAATACGATGATTGGTTAAAAATAAAGTTAGCTAGTGAAGCAATTGATATAGAGTATTCCGTATTCTATCAAGAATATTGAATGCCAAGAAGCAATGCAGCATATATTCCATCTGCCTAGTAAAATACGTTTCATAACGGTCACAGCATACACCTTATACTACAATATATGTTGAAGCATCATATCAAGAATATATCTGGATACCTGCTTACAGACTACCTAATGCATCATGATGCACAACCTTATTCATACCTATAATTATCAATTCATGCTATACTAGAGCTGACAATATTTCTAGTTGCTTCACGGCTATCTCTACACATTTATATAATGAATGTTAATTGTCTTATAGTGGTCATCTATACAATTCGTTGATATAGTTATTGGAGTAGATAAAGTTCTAAACCTAGAATATTTGTGATATCTATAAGGATGTGCCTTAGGGATAGATAATGGATACATCTTACGTGAAGAATTATCTAGATGGTTTGGAGAATGTGAGAGAATTTTTGGTAAAGAAGGGGAGAGATATACTGAATTTGTGTAGATCCATAACCTCGGGTATAGTTCTTGGAAGAAACGTTGAAGAAGATGTATATAAAGTCTCTAAATTATTTAATGAAGTTTATGAACAGATAAAGAGTTATCCAGAGCTTGTGTATTCAAATGTTTTTTACTCTATAGTGGCTGAATATGTAGAAGCCGTCCAGCTGTATAATATGGTTACTCGAGCAAGGTTCTTGTCGATAGAGGAACTGAATGTGCATCCTATTCCCTTTCTCTTGGGATTAGCTGATACCATAGGTGAACTTAAGAGATGTTCTTTAGAGAGTATAAGAAAAAACAGATTCGATGAAGCCTTCAGGCTTTTGGAGTTAGCTGAAGAACTTTACAATAGGTTGTCGATATTCAGCTATCCTGATGCACTTCTGCCTGGATTCAGGAGGAAGCTTGATGTCTATAGAAGGGTTATTGATGATTGGAAGAAATTCCTGATAGATATGGTCTCTAGAAAAAACCTTATAGATGTGCTAAAAGTTTGTTACCGAGATTAAGGTTAGAGGCTAGTTGAATTATTTGAGTGATGTAAAATGCTGATGGCTGTAAGTTTTGATGTATGGAATACTTTATTGAATATAGAGGCTGTCTACAGAAAGTTAGCGGAAATCATAGCAGAGATTATTAGTAAAGACCCGTTAACTATAGAGAGAATAATCTACGATAAATACATAAAAGTAAAGAAATCTAGACTCAACAATAACACAATAGAGGTACATAAGTTCGTTATCTCATCAAGAAATCTACTCGCTAAAGCATTGGATATAGATTATGACCAGTTGGTTGAGGCTATAGATTTAGCATTCTCTTCTATAATTGAGGCTCCATACATGTCTTCAGAAGTTTCTAAGATTTTATATAGCGACGTTATACCTACATTGAATTCGCTTAAAGCGATAGATATTATGATGGGTGTTATAGGAAATAACGTGCTTTGGGAAAGCATGTATACAAGAAGAGTACTTAAAGTGCTAGGGTTAGACAAATACTTTAAAACTCAAGTGTATTCTGATGAAGTTGGTGTATTTAAACCCGATAGAAGGATATTTTTTGAATTCTGTAGAAGGATTGGTGTAGATGTGTCTAAGGTTATCCATGTAGGTGATAGTGTAGCTGAAGATGTTGGGGGAGCATTATCTGCAGGTATGAAGGCTATGTATGTAGATAGATCTAGAAAGGAGAGAAGCGTGATTGTTGAGCTGGGTCTATTCTTGGCCAATAGTTTAGAAAATGTTATGGAAGCTCTACAGAGGTTGGGGTGATGTGTTTGAATATAGATAGAATTGAATATAGTGTTATCTCGTGTGTAAATAAAGCAAAATCTATACTGGTTTTAGAAGAACCATCTGATAGAGTTGTAGGAGTCAATCCTTGGGGTGATCTCTCAAAAGAGTTCGATATAAGGATAGAAGAAGCACTAGTTTCTTGTCTTAAAGATGAACTCAGAGATATAGTCATAGTTGGTGAAGAAAGGGGCATTCAATCATATGGTGAAAGAAAACTAATTGCAATGATAGATCCTGTCGATGGTAGTAGGAATTACGAGGCCGATATACCTTGGTCAGCTATATCGATAGCTATAGCTAACGGCAAAAAAGATTCTCCTAAGTTAGGTGATGTATTTTTTGCATTATTAGCGGAAATATCTAGAAATAGGATCTACATATATAGAGAAGGTATTGTTAAGGCGATAGGTACAGATATTAAGAGAAGAAGGGATCCAAAGAATATAGTTTTAGGTTATTTCGATTCCTATGAATCTTTTAAAGCTCTAGAACTGTATATAAAGAATTGCGAAGGATTCAAAGTTTTGAGGATTTTAGGAAGTGCTGCACTAGATATAGTTAGCGTAGCATTAGGTAACGCCGAGGTCTTTATCGATATAAGGGGACATAAGCTTAGGAATATTGATGTAGTTGCAGCATTAAGGATAGCTCTAGCTCTAGGAGCTAAAGCATATATACCTGGCTATAGAGACCCACTAGAGCTTCCTCTTGATACTACTGTTAAGATCGACTGTATAGTGGGTTTCAATGATACGTATCTGAGGAAGGTGTTAAAGATTCTAGAGAAAATTGGTTTTCTAGAGAGAGCTTCTTAACTAATTTCATATAGGTTTTTATCTCGATAAGCTTGTTTTCTACAGCTAATCCCGAAGTACCTATAACCGGGTCTATGTATATAAGGGCATAAGCGTATTCTATATCTATAGGTGTATATAGATCTCTATTCTCCTTCTTATCGTAGAGACACACCCTATCCATTAGGCTTTCTGTGACACGTACAGCTAATTTCCTATCCATTTTTTTAATCTGCTCTGCTTTTATCACATACTTTCTACTCCTTAAGAAAAACCTGGTAGTCACCTCTATGTCTCTATACTCGGATATGAAATCCAACATATTGTATAGCTTGCTATAGTTTTTTGCAACTATATCTCTAACAATATTGGTTAAATCAATGATAACATCTTTACATTCGCAAACTATCTTCTTAACATCTAGTGGCGCTTGATCTACTATCCTTATCTTCTTAGGTAGTTTTCTTAAGAGAATTAACGATATGTAGGGATTGTCTACTTGTGACCGAAAGAAACAATCAACTATGTATAGCTCTTTAGGTCTACATTCTCTAAACCTAATTATCTGGACTGGAATCCATGTGTATATAGCTCTAGGTGTTAGTTTCTTTACTAAGGTATTCTTATCGATGTATAGATAGCGATTCAACATATCTTCTACATCCTTTCTATATCCATCTTCATCAGCATCTCTATATTCTTGAGCTCACTTTCATCAGGTTTTTCTACAGATAACCAAGCATCAAGTATCTCTTTAGCTAGATAGCTCGTTGTTAGTCTACCGCTTAACGCTAGAACGTTAGCATCATTCCATAGTCTTGCACCTCTAGCTGTCTCAGGATCTCCACATAGAGCAGCTCTTACACCTTTAACCTTATTAGCAGCTATCGATACACCAGTACCTGTATAACATATAACGATACCCCAAGAAACTTCACCAGAAGCAACAAGTTTACCAACTTCGTAACCCACTAAAGGCCAGGGCTCTGGTTTACGTGTCTTAATAGATCCGATAGGCGTAATCTCAAACCCCTTGCTCCTCAGATATTCAACTACAAAGTCCGCAATAGGATATAGATCGTCTGAACCTATGGCCACTTTTTTGTTGAAGGAAATCATGTTCTTGACCCAAGAAAAATATATCTTTACACAGCTAAACATTATAAAGCTAGATTAAAACTTATCTAGAACTTGAGATCTTTATACGCTTTCCATATGAGTTGTTCTTTGTATGATCTATGTGGTTTAAAGGGAGATCTAATGGTATCTATGTTTTCTCCCAAGATCTTTATACGCTTTATATCTACTTCACCGTAACCCCATCTGGATAAAAAGAAGAGGTAACCAACATCACTAGGATTGAACCCCATAGCATAGGTAGTAGCAACATCTAGATTAACCGGATTAGTTGATGCAAATACTACCCCCCAGCACTTCTTTTCACCATTAACAGGTCCGTCACCCTCCATAGCCACAACACCATCTACTATACCTAAATCTGGCATTAGCCTCGTTGCTAGCTTCGCTATGTTGTAGTTTATCGAGAAGTAGCCTCTATGCATTCTTGATTTATATCCACGCTTAATTGATCCCATGACCACGTTCTTTATACTCAACGTTACTATAACTGTATCGTGTGTTTTAGCTCTACAGGCTGAGATTTTGAAGAATCGATTATCCATAAGTATCTTAGATACTGAAACCTCAAATAGATTATGATATTCGTCTTCAAGCGTTATGATCTCTTGCTCATAGTCATCAAGATCTAAAAACTCAATAGATGTATACCTTTTAGCCAGCTCCTTATAACCTAGAAACTCAATAGCCTGGTTAAAAGATCCTATGGCGGGCGATTCAGCTATAACTATCTCAGATACATTGTATCTGTTGTAGATAAAGTCTATGATTGCTTCAACAGTTTCTCTAGGTGTAGTACTTAGCGGATTGAAGATAGATACAAAGTTTGGTTTCACTAAAATATTTTTTCTGTTATCTAAAGTTTTATCGATTTCATTAGCTATAAGATTTAGAGCAGAAAGCACACCTCTGTAGCTATCGTTGTTCTTAACTATTGCGACAGACACTATGATTTCCCCAGCTACCGTTATTAGCTAAAGTAATATATCTATAGTATGTGACTAAACATAGACATCTGGAGTTGGTACATCAATGTTTAAACAGTATAATGTGTTCTACCATACTTTAAGGAGAGCAAGAACAAGTCCTATTAGTGCTGAAGCACCTATAAGTATAACTGGATCTATGTCTAAGAATGTTACGCATATGAATACAGCTATAGCTATAAAGAAAGTTGCCAAACTATTGCCTATAGCTGCGCCTTTAACAATACCCTTCACAACCATTAACACGGCTGATAGAATGAGCCCCAGTACAGCACCTCTAATACCGTTAAGAATGCCTTTAACGAGATAATTATTATAGAATTTCATGATGACTACAGCAATAGCTAGCATAACCATGAAAGCAGGTAAAACGATAGCTATAGTTGCTAAAAAAGCGCCTAAGAAGCCACCAACCTTATACCCCACATATGTAGCAGAATTTACTGCTATAGGTCCAGGAGTGGATTCAGCTACAGCTATTATGTCTATGAGCTCTTGCTCAGAAATCCATTGATGTCTTACAACAACTTCGTATCTAAGTATAGGTATCATAGCGTAGCCACCGCCAAACATGACGAAACCTATTTTCAAGAATGTTAGAAATAGCTCGATTAATTCCATACCCATATCTCTACACCAGAGGCAATAGAAAAGGTATAAAGGTATATACTTATATATCTAGATGGGTCTAGCTCCTCATCTTTTAACTACACAAAAGTATCTTGACACAAACCTCTCCACATAATATACCATCACACAAACATGGGTATCTCTACGCTTCCTTAAACTAGCCATAATTTTTGTTACTGATCTTCAATGCAGTATCTAGCTAATTATCTGAATATGCAGAGATTGTAGAGTATCTCTTTAAGATTTATGTGGAAACCTTTAATATAGAAAGAGTTGTAGACACACTAAGCTATCCTTACTAAACTTCACCATAAACTAATCCTTCCTGTATGTTCATTATCTCTCTTTTAGATACGTTAGTAGGTGAAATAAGCATTGTTGAAATACTAATTCTCTCCTTCAATAAATTGATTAATCTTTTCACGTGTACAGAACTCAATGACGTTTTTCTACATATATCATCTAAGTCAATTTCATGTCCTTCGATAATATGTTTTAATATTAGTGCAAGAGCAATTTTACCTCTCGGCGTTCTTGACGAAAGTATAGGATCTTTATTGATTATATTATCCAGTATATGTTTAACAAGCGGATCCGAATCAAGAATCTCTGTAATTTTTCCGTCTGCTTTGTGACGGTATATCCTCCCTGAATACAATTCCCCTTTCTCACGCTTTATCGCTGTTTCAAAATCTACGTATACATTCTTTCTAGCTCTTTTTGCATATTTTTCGTATATTTTAACGTCCATGTACATTTTCGTTATTCTTATCTCTCTTACCCTGTTTCTCTTTTTCTCAAGCCCTTTTCTGACGTTCGGTAAACCGGGCACTTCGTGTTTTATTTCATTTGGATAATCTTCATAGAATTCGGTAAATATTGTATCCGCTATACTACCGCATACCGTACACACAATGTATCCATGATCGAAATCGTATATCAATTCTGTAGAGCTACAAAAAGGACACAACATTATTCTATCACCGTAATCAGAAATCGTTATAAAACTTATATTCTACTAAGTAATGTTCTATACATACAGTGGGGGTGTGAACCGAAGATATACTGAACCAATCACATAATTGTTAAGATCACATAATTGTTAAGCAAGCTGTAGAGGATGTAGAGCTTCAGCACTCATAAGCTTCATCACAGATATTCAGACCCATTGTTCATCATATCGACGAATAAAATATCTACTATTTTCAACTACTATCTACATTTATAAACCTATTCTTGCTACTAGAGCATTGTATTCCCAAATACGTCTTCAGATTCATCTAGGTGGATGTACATGGGTGTATATCAAGGTAAAGATTTTAAAAAAGTAAGTGGAGGTGAACGAAGACCCCATAGAGATATACGTAAGTATGAACTTGGTGGTTATCCGACAGAAACCCTTCTCTCATCTAGAGATATAAGGATTGCAGATAGATGTAGAGGTGGGAATACAAAGGTAAGGTTGAAGTACGTAGCTTACGCTAATGTGTTCGACCCCACATCAAAAACCTACAAGAGGACCAGAATTCTTAGCGTTATCGAGACACCATCCAATAGAGATTTCGCTAGAAGAGGTATAATAGTTAAAGGCGCTATAATCCAAACAGAACTTGGTAAAGCACAAGTTATATCAAGACCTGGTCAAGATGGTGTAATAAACGCAATACTTTTGAAGTAAAAATATATCTGGGTTTCTGTAGATGATCTATTTATGGATATAGTTAAGAACCATATCATATGGCTCCCATATCTTGATTGTTCGCTCAAGAGAAAGTATGGACGTAGAGTTCCTTCAAATATGTGTGTAGATAATCCTAAACCCGATGAAGTTCTAGAAGTATGCAAGAAGCTAGGGTTAGAGTGTAGTTATATCGAGAAAAAGTATCCTCGAGTATGGTTCAGAAGTACAGGGTTTGTGCTCGTTAAGACAAATATCAAGAAGAATTACATTGTGAAAAATATAGCAAGAGAACTTAAGCTGCTTAGAACTAACTACAAGTAATATTATAGGTAATATCTTGTTATATCTCTGCAGGTAATATTTACATGAACACAATAGAGCCATTCAAGACTAAGTAATTCTCAGAATAATATCCAATAATTCCAAAATTTTCATGAGTGATACAGTATATGATCTGTATTTACACCTTAAATCTGCAACAACTCTAAATGTCTTATAAGGTGTTACTTTGAGAACCTTTGATTCATTAGGTCCAGTTGAAATAATAACTAAATCCAAATTGATCTTGGTTAAACTTGAAGCCGGTAGAGATATTCCAGATATAGGAAGTATCGTCACAGATGCAAGTGGTAATCATGTAGGTAAGATCATGGACATAATAGGGCCTGTAAATAGAGCCTATGCTGTGATTAAACCACGAAGTTACGCGATACTCTCATCCATCAAAACCTCCACAATTCTATTCTATAGATCTAGACAACAGAAACATCACACAACTAAGGGTAAGAGGAAATGATCCAGTTATGCGATAACGTCATTAGAGATTATGAGAGAGGCGCATTAATATGTGAAGATACTGGAGAAATTATAGATGAAGATAGCATAGATCAATCACCTGAATGGCGTGCTTTTACACATGATGAATGGAGAAGAAGAGCCCATACAGGCCTTATATCTCAAGCAGTTCATGATGTAGGTTTAACAACAGATATCGATACCAAAGAAATAAGCAACACCATATATAACTATAGAAAGACTGCACAAATGTTAAGACTTAGATATCTTAACAAAAAGATCCGCGTTAATAGAAATGAAAGAAAAATAGTTGAAGCACTGACAAATTTAAACCATATATGTGCACTTCTAGAAATACCTGAGCAAGTTAAAGAAACTGCAGCAATTATACTCAAGAAGATATTCTACTCAATTCAACCAAAAAGAGATGATATAAAGACTCTAGCAGTTATATCTTTAGTAATAGCATCAAGAAAGCATCGGTTACCTCTAAGAGCTAAACAGCTTCTACAAGAATTTGATATTGATGAAGATAAGTACTGGAAACTTCTATCAGAAGTCTACATGAAAACAGAAGTGAACGGCTTCAAATCGTATTCTGATCCTAGAATATTTGTACCATCTGTAATTTCGAACCTAAAGCTCAGCCAAAAAGTGCACATACTATCCTCTAAAATTATAGAAATGCTAAAGAACTATGGACTTACTGAGGGAAAGGATCCAGCGGGAATAGCTGCAGCAACAGTATATATATCATCCATAGTCTTAGATGAAAAGAAAACACAGAAAGAGGTAGCTAAAGCTGCTAATGTAACAGAAGTGACTATAAGGAATAGGTATAGAGATATAATGGATAAAATCGTTATAACAGTATACGTATAGCTTAATTGAGAATAAAGTGTCTTGCGAGTTCCTTAACGGTTTTTCACTAGTTATCTACTTTTAGTCTTCTTTTCTTCTCCTTCACTAAAAGCTATATAGAGCTCATATAGCGTAATTCTTTCTCCACGCTCAATTTTGTTCTTTATTTCCTCTCTCTTACGGCTCATTACAATGTCTTTTTTGCTTTGTTCTCTAAGTTCTTTCAATCTGTTTAGTTCCTTAATCAAGTTCCTATATTCTTCAGATTTAATGTTTATAGCCTTTTTTATATCCATTATTTTGTTTCGCAGTTCTTCTCTCTTTTTCTTTAATTCAACTATATCATTTACAAGAGTTGTTATGTCTTGTTTGAGCTTGTTCCTTAATTCTTTGAGCTGAGCTATTCTTTCTCTGATTATGTTTGCTTCTTCTGATTTAGTTTTAAGCTCTTTCCTTATATTGTCTAGAATATCGCTAAGTTCTTCATATCGTGAATACACGTTTGACATATTTCTCTGGTACATTAATGCATCTCTCAACCTCTTTTCAAGTTGGGATATCTTATCTACTATCTTCTTTTCTTCTTCAAGATCTAGGTTCGGTGTTGTTACAAGAATCCATTCAAGTTTCTCTATCTCCTCTCTTATCTCATCGATACTCATGCCGTAAGTGGTAGAGGTAAATTTCTTGATCTCTGTTGAAAGTGACTTTAGCTGAGCAATATTTACTCTAAATCTCTCTCTAAGCTCTTTTAAGTAGTTCTTTGTATTATTGAGCTCGTTGTACATATGGTTTAGCTCAGCTCTGACATTCAATAACTCTTCCTTGAGTTTCTTTAATCTATCTCTCCTGTTATTTAGTTCTTCTCTGATTTTATCCAATTCTCTTCTTATAGAATCTCTATCGATCAAGAGTTTCTGGAGCTCTTCACGAACAGAAGCCACCTTTATCTGCAACTCTTTTTCTACAGTATCTAAATCAGTACTCAAAAGGTATGCACCTATCTAAAGAACTTGACTATACTCCTCAGTATAAAAATCTTCACCACCTGCAACAACTCTTTGTATGGCTCCATAAAGTTCATCCATACCTTCGCCAGTAACAGCAGAGGTATACACAATGTCTTGTATGAATCTATTCACAACATTCTCGATTATGTCTATAGCATCACCATATAGTTGAAGGTAAACAGAGTCATTCTTCATAATATTCCTACCAATCAATGCCGGCTCCTCAATCCATTGCTTAACTTTTTTGAGAAGTTCCTCAGAAACTAGATCTGATTTTGTTACAACCAAGAGTTGAGGTAATTTGTGAGAGAATAATGCTGCTAGAGATAGTATAAGAATTGATAGAAATATCGATGGTTTTACTGCTTGTAGCGATTCTATAAGAAATAGAACAACAGCTTTATTACCTTCAGTAAGTGCAGATATTATGGTTGGGCCAGAGGATCTGAATGCAAAAACCTCCATCTGGCCTGGAGTATCAATAATAACGTAGTTAGGCTTTAGACCCTCAATCTCGTCAACAATCCTATCTATAAACTCTATCGATAGATCTATTGTAGCCACAAGACCTCCATTAGGTCCTAGATTGTATCTTTTCATAACTTCTTCAACAGTTATATAGTCACGAATATCCACATCAGGCTCATATGGTAGCCAGGATACTGCTGGATCTAGATTTACCGTTACAGTGTCTAGTCCATGATCCTGTAGCCAGTTATAAAGAGCTTGAGTTAGATAACTTTTTCCAGAGCCTGCAGGCCCCATCACATATACAAAGTACATTATACTGTATACCTCGTGCTACATCAGTGGAATCCTTATTGGTAACCTATACATTTTTCTTGCTCTACAAATATTTTTTGAAACATTTATAACCCTATATCCACAGTATTTACATCTACACTCGTTATCAAGCTCTATCTCTATTACCTTAGCTCCTTCTCTAACGACTATAGGTAAGCGGCATTTTGTGCACAAGACCGATGAATATTCTGAAACTGTAGCATTAATTGTTTGTACAAGAGGGTACTTTTTCCTCAACAACTCTATAGATCTATACACCTCTCTAGCCTTATCGATATCGATCAACGATATATTGATAGGCACAGATATCCCATGTTCTTTCAGTACGTTTATTACAGCTTCTAAATATTTGTATTGGCACAGATCATAAATTACGACAAACTCTACATGTTTATCTCTATAGATCTTCTCTACTAAACCTACGATGTTTTCAGCATCAATATTGTTGCTAATTACCTCAATTAAGACTACATCAGATAGTTCTATCACTTTAAGTATGTCCTGTATATGCTGATGATATATGAAGATGCTGTTCATCTTAATACCCTTTAGTATATCTAGTTTGTTTAATGATGATAGAAACTCTGAGGTGTATCTATATCTCCAGGGCTCTCCTCCATGAAGAAAGACTATGTCTGGATAGTATCTTCTAACTATCTGGTTAATTGAGTCATAATCGATCTCTATAGTTTTAGCGCTACGGATAGTGATATTGGATTCCCATAAACATTTGCTACAGTCTACAGGACATTGAATAAAGTTTACTACTAGAGCTAATCCAGATACACAACACAGCGAAAGAGGTATGTTTTCGATATTCATTAACTGGACAACAGATATAGGCACAGTTTCTTTAGCCATCTAGTGAAGTCCCTTTCTAAACAATAATCATCTATTCTACTGCACATATATTGGTAGATATAAAGGTTTTTAGAGTTTGAAGAATAAAACTAGTTGAGTTCAAGGTGAGAACATATTGATTGTGTGTCTAAGTGGCGTACCTAAGTCTATGATTAAGAGTCTTGAAAGTGAGTGTGGATACGCTGTCTATGTACCTCAGAGAAAGCTTTTTCCTGATGGTGAACAGTATTTAAGGATTGAACTTAGGGGTGCTAGCAATAGTGTTGTAGTTACTCAATCTCTTTATCCTGAACAAGATAGGAAGATAGTAGAGCTATATCTTGCGTTAGAAGCTCTTCAAGGTCTAAATGTACGTGTTGATACTGTTGTACTACCTTATGCAGCGTATACTAGACAGGATAAGAGATTCCTTTTTGGAGAACCTATAAGCACTAAGGCTCTCTATAATGCATTGAAAATTTTTGGAGTTACAAGAATAGTTACTGTTGATGTACATTCGTCTAGACCTTTCAATGATATGGGGTATACACATATCGATTTACTTCCGCATAGCTACATGATCTCTAGATCCAATATGGAGATAGACATGGTTTTAGCACCAGATAAAGGTGCTTTTCACAGAGCTCTAGATGTAGCTAAACAACTAGGTGTTGAATATGATTATTTAGATAAGTATAGAGATAGAATAACAGGTGAGATAACCATAGACACCAAAACTCTAGATGTTGCTGGTAGAGATATAGCAATAGTTGATGATATTATCAGTACAGGTAAGACTTTAGCGAAAGCTACCGAAGCTCTATATAGAGCTGGCGCTAGTAATGTCTATGCTGTTGTATCACATGCGTTTATATCAAGAGAAACAATAGATATACTTTCTAAAGCTGGTTTAAAGAGCTTGGTTATAGCTAACACAATTGAGTTATCCATCGATCTACCAAGCTGGATTAAGGTAATAGATATTACACCCATAATATGTAGAGCATTAAAAAGTGGCTAGAGTGTATATCGCTAGACTTTCACATGAAAACTTTTCTCTTGCTTACTCAGAGTTTAACTCGATAATGATTGCCGAAGGTATAGAACACAAAGTAGAGTTCAAACTAGATGAATTCGTACTCTTTAGATCTAGCACTATAGGTATCGATGTTCTTCTCAAGAGAGCTGCTCTAATTATAGAGCTAGGCAAACTCGTAGATATTGTGGAGTACGATGATAAGGATCTATTGATTAAGTTAATGAAGGACTCCATAGATAGAGATGAGATATGTATAGCTATAGATTCTGTTAGAGGATTTGGTAAAAATATTGCTGAAGAATTGATAAAGATTGTACCTCCTAAGAATATATGTACACGTAGAAAAATCGATGAAGGTTTTAGAGTATTAAAACTATCGCTAGTAGCTAATGTAGCTTTCATCTACTGGCTGATATATAGAAGGAGACAGAAGATGTATATAGATAGAGAGCCGCAGCATCGCCCATGCTATAGACCAGGAACAATGAAGCCCTTACTTGCGAAGACATTTGTGAATTTATCTAGAGTCAGCATACTGCGTAGAGAAACTGTTCTAGATCCTTTCTGTGGTGTAGGTGGTTTTGCTATAGAAGCTTGTTTAATGGGTCTAGAGGCTATATGTAGTGATATAGATGAACATATGGTTAGAGGAGCACAAGTAAATATAGCTAGGTACGGATGTTGTGAATCAGTTGATGTGATTCAAATGGATGCTGCTCTCGAGGCTATAGCCAATCTTAGAGTTGATGGAATTGCTACAGATCCTCCATACAATATCCAGAGTGCTCCACGAGGAGCAAAATCACTTACAGATTTACTGATATCATTTATAGATGAGGCATCAAATGTACTTAGAAACGGAAGGTATATGGTTTTCGCTACACCTATACATATAGGTAGATCGATAGAGAACGCTCTATCTGAATCTGGATTCAAGATAATTGAGAAACATCTAGATATGGTTCACGGATCACTAACTAGAGCTATATATGTGGTGAAGAAGATTTGACTAAGAACTGCATCATATTTCTAGGAACATCAGCTTCTATTCCTCAAAAGAATAGATTTACGCAAGGTGTAGCTATATGTGGATCTAAAGACTGTATAGTAGTTGATTCAGGTGAAGGTATGCAGATAAGGATAAATGAAGCTGGTATAGATCATAGACACGTCAAGCTTATTGCGATATCCCATTCACATGGAGATCATGTACACGGTCTTCTACCATTCATAGAGAGTCTAAAGATGAAACTAGAGTCGCAAAAATTTTACGAGAAATTTGTTTTAACAATAGTATCTCCACAAGATTTATGTAAATATCTAAACAGTTCATTAGATCTATTCGGTATTAGGTATGGAGATACCCTAAGCATATCTTGCATTGATTCGAAACAACTCTTCCAGAAGAAGGAATATGTATCTACGCCAAGTGGTGATGTTAATATTCTACCACTACCTGTTAGACATGGAGAACTAGAAAACGCTTATGGATTCTATATAGAGGTCAATCTTAAGAAGAGAAACATAGGTATTTTCTACTCTGGCGATGGTGTATGTAGAGATCTATGTTTAGATGAATTGAGGAAGCTGAAACCAGTGATAATTATACATGAAGCTACATTTCTAGACTATTCAAAAGATTCCTCTAGAGCATATGAAAGTGGTCATGCAACAGTATACGAAGCATCATTACTAGCTACAGAAGTTAATGCATATGTCCTTGTGTTAACCCATTTTAGTGCTAGATACGATAAAGCTGATTTCAGCGATTTTATTTCACGAGCTCGTAGGGTATTCTCTGGAGAGATACACATTGCTGAAGATCTTGCCAAGATTCCTCTAGATATTCTTGATCTTGATCAACACTAGACATCTCTTGGCATCTCTATTTCCCAAAGAGGTCTTCCGTGAGCTGTTTTAGGTGCCAACCAATCTATTACTTTATCTATCTGTGTACTCGATATGGTGATCGTTATAGCTCCAAGAGGACTCTCGCTCGATTTTTCGACAAGACTGATGCGTCCTTGATAAGCTACCTGTTTATTCACCATAATGGTTACTACCTCGCCACGTTTATGTCTATACATATAGCTTCGAGCTGTATCCAGTATCCTCTGTCTTCTCAGCATATCGTGTAGAGGCTGTAGTATGGAAAGATCTGTTGATTCGATTATAAGTATCTTGTATCCTCTACCGAGTTCCTCGATTTTGGGTTTATCTACATACACTAGATTTGCTACAGCTTTCATAACCTTGTGTACATCTTCTGTAGGTCTTATCTCTGTTTCGATCCTTATGTACACCACTCTCTAATCACCTTATCCAGAAATTCTTTAACCATAACCCTGAATTCATCTATAGATCCTTCATTAACTATAACCACATCAGCTAACGCTATCACGTTACCTAAACCCCACGAAAGCTCCCTCATATCTCTCTTGATAAATTCACTCCATTCTCTAGGATCATCAGATCTAGACCTCATCTTAAGTCTATTGAACCTAGTTTTGGGTGAAGCATGTATAGCTACAATAATAGTTTCAGCATCTGTCTTCATCTTTATGTATTCTACCTCTTTTAAGCTTCTAACACCATCTATAACAACTAGACAACTCATATCAAGTATCTTCAAGAGTTTTTCTACAGATAGCATAGCTATGGCTTCTGGACCAAGTCTCTCTCTTAGTTCTTGTGCTATCTTAATCAGATTCTCAAGCGATGGTTCAAGACCTCTTCTAGAAACTTCTTCTCTAACAATATCTCCAAGCACTACCACAGGAATTCCTCTAGATATAGCTACATCAGTAAAAACACTTTTACCAGAACCTGGAAGTCCTGTTACAAAAACCACTACTTTTTTCAAGGATTCTACACCTTCTGATACAAGCTTCTAACCAGGTACTGTTAACAAGTTTTAAGCTGTAAGATATCTAACACTTTTGTGATACTTTATGGAGTATAGAGTTAAGGATCTAAATCTTGCGCCAAAAGGGAAACTCCAGATCGAATGGGCAAAACAGCATATGCCTGTAATGAATCTGATCAAGAAGATGTTTGAGGAAGAGAAACCACTTAAAGGCATTAAGATATCTGCAGTACTTCATGTAACTAAAGAGACAGCTATTCTTGTAGAAACACTAAAAAGTGGAGGTGCTGAAGTATGGCTTGCTGCTAGTAATCCTCTATCTACACAAGATGATGTTGCAGCTGCACTTGTTGAAGAAGGTATCCATGTATTTGCTTGGAGAGGTGAAACAGAAGATGAGTATTTCTGGGCTATAGATACAATCTCGAAGATAGAGCCAGATATAGTTATAGATGATGGAGCTGATCTACATGTCTATATACATAGATCTAGACCAGATACGGCTAGAAAAGTACTGGGCGGAACAGAAGAAACAACAACTGGTGTAACTAGGCTAAAGGCTATGGAAAAACAAAATGCTTTACTCTATCCTGTTATAGCTGTAAATAATGCATATACAAAGTATCTCTTCGACAATAGGTATGGTACTGGACAAAGCACAATAGATGGATTATTGAGAGCTACAAATATGCTTCTCTCAGGAAAGATCATTGTAGTTGCAGGCTATGGTTGGGTAGGTAGAGGTATAGCTTTGAGGCTACGAGGAATGGGTGCAAGAGTTATCGTTACAGAAGTAGATCCAATAAAAGCTCTAGAAGCTGTTATGGATGGATTCGAGGTTATGAGGATGAGTGAAGCCGCTAGAATAGGTGATGTATTTATTACTGCGACAGGCAATATTAAGGTGATTACTGAGGAACACTTCATGGATATGAAGGATGGAGTGATTTTAGCTAATGCAGGTCATTTCGATGTTGAAGTAGATGTCAAGAGTCTAGAGAAGTTAGCTGTAGAAAGGAGAGAAATTAGGGAATGTGTAACAGAGTATATGCTACCTAATGGCAAGAAGCTGTATCTACTTGGTAAAGGTCGATTGGTTAATCTGGTATGTGCTGAAGGTCATCCTAGCGAGGTTATGGATATGAGTTTTGCAAATCAGGCTCTCTCAGTCAAATATATTGTCGAGAATAGAAATAAGCTTGATAAAAAGGTCCTTAATGTTCCTTACGAAATAGATTCTCTTGTAGCTAGATTAAAGCTTAAATCTATGAATATAGATATAGATGAGCTAACCGATGAACAGAAAAAGTATCTGGAGAGCGCTTAGAAGAGGTCTAGAGATCTATTGATTAGTCTTCCAGCAAGTGAGGCAACTCTATCGGCAATTCTTAGGGGATAGGGATCAGCAAATACTTTACATTGTTCTATCACAACTCTTTTAGCTCTAACTATATCCATACCTAGAACATGTATCCTTATAGTTGTAGGTATATGCTTAAGCTCTAACTCAATACTTTTACTATAGATGTTTTCAATGACTTCGTATCTGTATCTATAGTCTCTGAAGTGTTTCTCGAGAGCTAGATATATCTTGGATAGATCTAGCCTATGTCTAAACACAGTAATAATAGGTGTATCTCCTAAGGCATAGAGTTTTCTGGGATCAACTATATTGAAACCTGCGTATGTAACACCATCTAGAAATACAGCATCGATATTATATAAAGATAAGGATTTTTCGAGGATGGTGAAAGCCGATCCAAGAGCATCAAGACCATCAACTGTAACAAGCTCTATATACAGGTCCTTGAATCTATCAAAACACACTACAGCTCCTACAAGAACTGTTTTATGCTTAAGCTTAATCCTTTTGTAAGCTACATCAAAATAACCATCATCTATCCCTAGATAACATGTGGACAATATATGGATCCTCTTTAAGTGCCTCTACAATAACTTCAGGAGGTATAGCTAGGGATAAAACTCTTGTTTTCCCGTAGCGACCTCTACTAATAACGTGAGCTGTAATTAATCCCACCATATCTAGTTCACTAATTATATCGCTAACTCTTCTCTGAGTAACACTCTCTATACCGAGACGCATACATAGAGACTTATAGTGTGCATAAACATCACCTGTAGTCACTTTTCCACCATCTTTAGTTAAACTATATATAGAGAAGAGTACTAGTTTACTGTGGAGAGGCATAGAGGATATTAGCTCATGTGCCCTGTCTCTCTCAATCTCCCTCAAGGCTTTATAGACATGGTCTATCGCTACTTTAGAGCTGTTCTCTCTTTCAGCTATCTCGCCAGCAACCCTAAGTAGATCAAGAGCTCTTCTAGCATCTCCATGTTCTCTAGCTGCTAAAGCTGCACAAAGGCTTATAACGTCATCACTTATAGCTTCTGGATTAAACGCGATTCGTGCTCTTTGTCTAAGAATATCTTCTAGCTGTACAGCATTATAGGGTGGAAAAACCATCTCTATCTCACCTAGACTACTTCTTACACGTGGATCTAGATCCTCAACTAGTTTGAGATCATTCGTTATACCTATTAACGATATCTTTGACTGTTTAAGATCATCACTACTTCTAGTGAGTCTATAAAGAAGCTCATCTCCATGCTTCTTGATTAGAAAGTCTATTTCATCTAGAACAGCTATCATTATAGTGTTCCTGGCATCTATAACCTTTATGAATCTCCTATAGGCTTCAGCTGTAGATATACCTGTGAAGGGTAGCTTAAGACCTACACATTCGCTTAACCTAAGTATAACCCTATACGTTGTATCTTCTTGTCTAGTATTGATATAGCATGGAAGGATATCTACACCAACATCTAGTGCCTTTCCATGGAGTCTCTTTAGAACATATTTTGTGACAGCAGTTTTACCTGTACCAGTTAATCCATAAATGAATATATTGTTAGGTTTAGATCCTCTCAAAGCAGGGGCAAGTATAGAACCTAGTTTAGCCATCTGCTCTTCTCTATGTGGAAGTTCATTAGGTATGTAATCAGGTCTAAGAACATCTCTATTGGTAAATATCTTTGACTTCAGTGTTTGGGTAAATATATTATCAAGCACATCAAGACCTTTATTAACTGCTACCAACTTTCAGTACCCTAGATATATATAGTCTAAGCTACAGATATAATACGTAAAATCAATTAAAAAGTTGAGAACACTTAAAAACCCACCTAAGTTACTACATGTAGTGTTGACTGAGCATCTAGTTGGGCCGGTAGCTCAGCTGGAAGAGCACTCGGTTCGCACCCGAGGGGTCCCGGGTTCAAATCCCGGCCGGTCCACCAAACAATTACTTGATTTGATGGTTTAAATAATGGTAATAAATGTCTGAATCTTATTATCTACATCTAGAGAATTATGGTTAAAAAGATGATAAAAAATAATTGATGGAGAGATTCTATAGGAAGAGTAGATAGGGTATTAGGACTGAGGCTGCTACAGCCATTACCTTTATCATTATGTTTATAGCTGGTCCTGATGCATCTTTTAATGGATCTCCCACAGTATCTCCAACAACTGCAGCTTTGTGAGTATCAGAACCCTTTCCTCCTAGGTTGCCCATCTCTATGTACTTTTTAGCATTATCCCAGGTGTTACCTACATTTCCTTGGAATAGTCCTAGCAGTAGCCCTGAAGCTACAGCACCTATGAGTAAGCCTCCGACTGCTGCTGCTCCTCTCCACGGGTCTCCTGTTCCATAGCCAAGCACCATGCCTATGAGTATAGGTGTTGCTAATGCTAGTATTCCTGGAGCTATAAGCCTTCTTATGGCATAGAATGTAACTATCCTTACCGCTTTCTCGTAATCTGGTCTCTCTTTCCATTCAAGTATACCTGGTCTCTCTCTAAACTGTCTCCTAATCTCATCGACTAGTTTTCCTGCAGCTGCTGTTGTAGCTTGAATGACCATGGCTACAAAGAATGCAACCATTACAACACCTATGATTATGCCTCCTAAGAAGAATACTCCATAATCTATGTTGCCTATGTTGAATATCTTGCTCAAGACCATCTCTATACTCTCTTTCTTTATATCAGCTATGACGCTCACATAGCTGAATATCAGTCCTAGAGCTGTTAGAGCTGCTGATCCAATTGCATAGCCTTTAGATATAGACTTCATGGTGTTTCCAGCTGAATCGAGTTTATCAGCTAGATCTCTTACAAATTCTTCATAACCTGCTTGTTCAGCTAAACCTGCAGCATTATCTACCACAGGTCCATATGCATCTGCTGCAACAATGATCGGTGCTACAGCAAGCATACCTGTACCAGCTAGTGCTGCGGCATACATACCGGAGAGTAATGGTTCTCTTGTTATAGATGCTCCTAATGTGTAAGAGGCTATTACTGCTAAAGCTATTGCTATACTAGGTATAAACACGCTATAGAATCCCATAGACATACCACTAAGAATTGTTAAAGCAGGACCGAATTGCGAATGTTCAGCCACTATTTTAACAGGTCTGTATAGAGGTGATGTGAAGTAGTCTGATGTAAAGCCCACTATAGCTCCAACTATAAGCCCTAGTACACCTACACCCCATAGTGTTGCTAATGAAGGATTTACTGCAAATGTCGCTATACCGTTGATAAGTATAGCAAAGAGTATAGCTAGAATAGATGCTAGTGTTAATGTTTTGCTAGGCTCTTTGATAGGCGATATAGAGATGAATTGAGACGATATAAGCGATGTTACTAGAGCTATAGATGAGAAAAGTAAGGGATATGCCATTAGATCTGTATTCCCCACTATACTACTGAGTACACCGCCTATAACCATTGGCGCTATTATTGCTTCTACATATGATTCAAAGAGATCTGCACCCATACCAGCACAATCACCAACATTATCACCAACATTATCAGCTATAACGCCTGGATTTCTTGGATCGTCTTCCGGAATACCCCTCTCGACCTTGCCAACAAGGTCTGCACCTACATCTGCAGCTTTTGTATATATACCTCCACCAACTCTTGCAAAAAGAGCTACAGTACTTGCTCCAAAGGCATAGCCTAGAAGTATTTTAGCTGCTTCTACTTCACCTACATATGTCTTTAGGCATATGAAGAGTATTGATATGAGTAGTAACCCTATGCCACCAACCATAAAACCTGTAACAGAGCCTCCTCTAAATGCTAGAGATAGAGCTTCTCTCAAACTTTTTCTAGATAGTGTGTTCAAGACCCTTATATTGGATTCAACAGCCATAAGCATACCAATCACACTTACAGCCATGGAGCTTATACCACCAACAAGATACATAGCACCAGTAAGAACAACAGACATATTGTTGACAACAAAACCTCCAGCAACAATCAAAATTGTTATTGCTCCAACAACAGCCATAATGACTCTATACTGAGCACCTATATATGCTTTAGCAGCACTCATGATATACCCATGTATCTCTATAGCCCGTCTCTCTTCTTCACTATCTCTTGAAGGCAACCTCCTCTTTATATCAAACACTAGTGCAAGAACATAAAACAACGATACCAAACCAGCAACAATACCTAAGTATAGTGATAAACTTAGTATACTACTCATCTATTCATCACCTTCTATGAAACCAAAAAGCCAAAAAGAAGAGATAAAAAACTTAACGCATAAAATCTAGAAGAATATATCTAAAAACAATACATATCTAGACAAATAAACCCAAAAACCCACAAATAGTACTCCACATAGTACCACTCTCTCTGGGCCCGTAGCTCAGCCAGGAATAGAGCGCCGGCCTGCGGAGCCGGTGGTCAGGGGTTCAAATCCCCTCGGGCCCGCCAATCAATTAAGATCATTTGGCTATCTAGAGACATAAAATTATTAACCTAGATCGCTACTTCAGTTCAGAACGAATTAGATGTAGATTAAAGCACTAGATGCAATAGCTTTAGTAATGATGCAGTAGGTAAGGTATATATGTTTCAAATCTAGATAAAGATTCTTGTCACAATATTCTCTTACCTTGTTGATGAATACTGAAAAGAAAGTCTATATAATAAGTTGGGTTTAGCTATATAACGATACAGAGATTGCTGAAAGATGATATCATTCATTAAGTTGGACACATAATCCATCTACTGCAGTTAACTATAATCTAATCAATATTGTCAAGAAAATCGGTAGATATAGGTTGCTTCAGTAGATAAATAGATAATCTTTTTGAGTTAATAAGTAATCTGAGGTGCTTACTCTATGAAGAAGATTTTCGTTGGTCTTATTAGAGATCATAAGACTAGAGTTGGGAGAATTAAGGCTTGTAAAGGTGCATAGTTTTGGTTGTAAGGGTTAAGGTTAGGATTATCTGTGGTAGTAAAAGTATTGATGTAAGTGCTTTAGCTAATAGTGGTTACGAATCAGAAACACCACAAATTTTAATTCCTATACCTGTTGCCCAGACTCTAGGGCTTTGGCCTCCTACACAAAGCTTTGAAGAAACAGTTTTTGAAACTGCTGGAGGACCCTTAAGAGTCTGGATTGCGCCTAGGATCTGTAAATCTGTAGTAGTTGCAGAAGACACTATATCATCTGAAGTAGATATCGATATAGTTATATCGCCTCTAGCTGATGAGGTTCTTTTAAGCGATAAAACTATTAGTGAATTCCAACTTGTGTTAGAAGATGTTGGCAAAGGTTTATGGAGATTTAGGTGGGAACCTACCACCAAACTTAGAAAAAGTGAGCCACCAAAATACTGGAAATAAATGTTACATACTCTAAACATATGATAGAGCAGAAAGATGTCCATCTCTAACGATGAGAATCATTGAATGAGTAAAGAATGTTGCAAATCTCTAACAATTCTTATAGATAGAAGATTCTGACAAGCTATTAAAGCAAAAACATTAACTACTATCACGATTCTCTCACAGAGCTAACAGCAAACCATTTCTAGATACTCCACCCAGTTTTTCAAGCTCTTTCAAAATCTTCTCAAAATTCTCTTGAGCCTCTAACTTCCTCAAAATCTCTTCAATATATCTGCAACTCTCTTCAGCCAAGTTGACCCCATCCCTATACTTCTTCATCTTCTCCTTAACCTCTTTCCTAATTTTAATACTAAAAACAGTATCCACATAAACCACCCAGTATACCATAGTGATCTATCAGCCATCAAACTCTAGTCTTGAGGAGAGAGTTCTGGAGAGGGTTGGAGTTTCTTTTCATTTTATTGAATATCTTGGCTTGAACTAAAGCAATTGTTTAGTGTTTGTCTAGACTAGGTACTGAAATAGTCTACCTATTTCTGAAGGTTTGTAGACATTAGTTATTTTCCCATCTCTTAGTGTGCATATGTTTGTGCATTCTTTAGCCACTAAGATGTCGTGTGTAGCTACAATAAATGTCTGACCAAGCTTATTGTTGAGCTTTTTAATTAAATCTATAAGTTTCTTCGTGTTATCTGTATCTAGTGCTCCTGTGGGTTCATCCATAAGAATTATTGCAGGATTGACTGCTAGAGCACGAGCAATTGCAACACGTTGTTGTTCACCTCCACTAAGTGTATCTGGTGTTCTATTCGCTAAATGTTGAATACCTACAAGCTGGAGCAACTCTATTGCTCTCTCTTTCCTTTCTTTCTCTTTAACACCTAGAAGATACATAGGTAGCTCTACGTTTTCGAGTACCGATAATGTAGGTATTAAGTTGTAGAATTGAAATACGTAGCCTATCTTCCTGAGCCTAAACTCTACTAACTCTCTTTCATTAAGGCTACATAAATCAATTCCATCTACAATTACTTTACCTATATCAACTCTATCCAACCCTCCAATGATATTGAGTAACGTTGTTTTTCCAGAACCCGAAGGCCCAACTATACATACTATTTCGCTTCGTTGAACGTCTAGATCAATTCCTCTAAGTGCTTGAACGTACTGTTTACCGTATCTATAGGTCTTAACAACATTTCTTAGCTGAACAACAACACCCTTAGACATGCTTTAAAGCCTCAACAGGTTTTAGTCTATAAGCTCTATAAGCAGGATAAATACCTGCTATAATGCCTACAGCTATACCCAAGAATAGAGATAATGCTATCGTTAAAGGAGTTATCGATAGACTAAACTGGGTTTGTTGTAAATATGGTTGACTTAATCCTCTTCCAGGTGTGCTGAAAAATCTTTGTATACCTGCTTGAGCTAGTATAGGCGCTATAATATAGGATAGCACTAAACCTATGAATATACCTACGCCACCCCCGATAAAACCAAGAATCGTTGATTCTAATAGAAACAACTTCAAGATAAAACTATTGCTTGCACCAATAGCTTTTAGTATTCCTATCTCTCTTGTTCTCTCAGCTACAGCCATGGTCATGGTATTCATAACACCAAAAACTCCTGCAGTAATAGCCACAAGACCTATTATTGTAAAGAAGTATGTGACAGTATTGATTGCCTGAGATACATTTTGGATTGTGGCGATAGGTACAAATACTGATACACCTGGTACTAAGTTTGTTATTTGTTGCGCTACTTCTTGAGCCTGTGAAGGATCTACACATTTTATAAGTATCTGAGAAATCTTGTTGTTAAGTCCGCTTATGTTTTGCGCAATATCTATAGGAATATAGATAAAGTTTTCAGCAAATCTATTGAGACCCCTATATATACCCACAACAGTGAGAGTAGCACTCTTATTACCGAACTCGAGAACAATATTATCCCCTACAGAAATTTCTAACTCATCAGCTATAGCTCTACCCACCACAACCTCATATACATTTAGTCTACTTAAGAACCTCCCCTCCTCGATTTCGAGTAATGATACTGACATATAACTCGAAGGATCAATACCATAGACATCTACCTCAATCATGTTCCCAGATGACGATACACTAGCTCTATATAGCAGAACTGGTGATAAAGTGAGAATACCCGGAATAGCGGATATATGTTTTAAAGTCTCTATATCAATGTATTGATAAACAAAGGGTTGGAAAGATACACCCTGTCGAGCTCTAGACATTATACTTGTTGAGAAACCTCTAGTACCATTGTAAACAACTATATCTGCCCCTGATATTCTTCTAATAAGCTCTAAAGATCTTTGCGTACCAGATGCTGATATAGATAGAAGTGAAAACATTAATCCTACACCAACAGCTACACCAAGAATAGTTAGCACCGTTCTCGACTTTCTCTTAGCGATACTTCTTAATATGATGGTAAACACATTCATTATTTAAGAACACCTCCAAACCATCGATACCATAGTTAAGAAATTATAAGAATTGCTCACATCTTGTGAAGGGTCATAGACATCTGAATAAAGGTAACATGATGAATCTCGTGTAGCTCATCCACTCTCAAAGCTCTACACAAAGAATAGGTTCTAGAGTTTATCTAGAGTTTACCGACTAGCTAAACTATGAATAAACTCTACCTTTGTTAGGTTTAACCATCGATACTATAACCCAGTAGTTTTCGTTCCACAGATCCCTATCCTCCTACAACAATACTTACTGTAGGTTTAATACACGTAATACTATAACAATCTATAGATAGATCTGAAGTACTTGAATTCGATTCTGATATATTCATAACATTCTGTTTAAGCTAATCACTAACCCCAACAACTATGTCTTCTCACGAAACCATACCTCAATCGCTTTATGGAGTTCATTATGTTTGAAGGTACTGTTTCTTTGTGATGGAGAGAAGTTTTGCGTGATTGCATAGATATGTGATGTTCTTAATGTTTTGACTTAGATCTTGAGGTACACCTATAGCTCGAATATTAGGTTTCTCATTATTGGGTCTGGGATAGTATATGTATCTCCTTTCTTCTCTATTATTATAGCTTTCTCCAGATTTTGGATCATGTCGCTGAGCACTTTGCTATTTATATTCATAGCGTTCTTGAGTTCACTCCATCTAGCTGGCAAAAGCTTCAATAATTTTATGTATTTCTCAGGTATTTTACGCGACTCTAGAAATTTTTTGAGTTCTTCTAGAAGTATTTGTTTTCCTTCTTGATATACTTGTTCTAATGCTTCTTTATGTGTTAATCTACGTACACACCTCATATTTCCGTAGTAAGCTAGCCATCCTGGATATCCTCCAAGTAGATCTATAGCTTCTTCTAGCTCATTTAATGGTGCATCTAGTTTACATTCTCTGAATCCTTTAGAAAGAAATTCTAGGCTTTGCTCATGTGTAAAAGGCTTTAGCGTTATTTTAGCAGGCTGTCTTCCATATAAAGGGCTGTGAGGTGTTGGTTCTAGTAACCCAGTTATAAGCCCTACCATAGAGCCTGTAAAGATAATCCTTATATCATATGTATCCCACACCTTCTTGAGAAGTTTAAGAGTATAGTTCACAGGTAGATCTTGAGCTTCATCAAATCCTATCACCTTTCCATCAAACTTCGAGAAAACATCTTCAGCTAACCTAGACCAAGAAATAGTTAAAGGACCTACACTAACCTCTACACCAAGTTTTCTAGCATACTTCATAAGCTCTTCAACCAACCCTTTAACACTTCTAACACCAGAAAGATTGATGTAGATACCATCAACTTCGTGAAGGAATGTCTTAAGCAAAGACGTTTTCCCCATCATCCTCCTACCTAAGATAACAATCCATTCACTACCTACAAGCCTATGCAATATCTCTAACTCTTCCTCACGATCAAAAAGCTCATCTCTTCTCTCTTTAGGTCTAAGATCAAATAACATAAGCAGTTACCTAGGTAACTAGTTACCTAGGTAACTAATATCCTCTCTAGACAGACACTAAATCATTGTTTCAGTCCAAGCCAAGATATTCAATAAAACAAAAAGAAGCTCTAAACAATAAAATACAGTTTCTAATAAAGGTAACTTAAAATCGTCTCTACAATACCATAAGCCTTATGTTAACAACCTACTAAAAGATACTGTTAAAGGACGAGCTTTTACACAAACAATATTATAGAACTATGTATAGGATGTTTCGGGATCCATATCTATTCATATTGGTTAATGTAGATTGAGTTGCCGTGTTTCCTAGAATCATCGGCAAAGAGAGGTTCATAGAGCTTTACCCTTCGTCAACAGCTCACTAGCTCATCGAATCCGAACTATCCAAACCCTTGGCCATCTATACATCTTTAGGTAATCGATTCTCGGAATCCATAGAAGTATTCCCAATAGTTTAATTCTCGCGTACCTTGCTGAATTCTCAATAAACCTTTAATTTGTAAACATCTGTTTCCCCAATGTTTAGGATGTATTAGTATTTTATTTTCGAGGCTCTTCCAAGCCTTTCTATAGTATCATTATGTTTTCTCTACCATTTACTACACCTATGTATATTTGAATAATTGTAGATGTATTTTATCATAGACTTACGGACTTTAGAACATAGGCTTGTAATCTATGTAGTGATATCACTAGTTGTTGCTATATTAACGTATTTTTTAGCGATATTCATGAGTTTTCTGTCGTCGGTTACTAATGTTAGATTGTTTTTCATTGCGATATATATGTAGGATGCATCATAGATTGTTATCCCTTCTCTTACAGCTATATCCATAACATCTTTCTCGAAACCTCTTATTGTGTGTAGATCTAGTATGTTGAAGATCTTAGAGAGTAGCTCAATTAATTTATAGACTATCTCAATCCTTATCTTCTTAAG
Source organism: Ignisphaera sp. (assembly GCA_038831005.1). Taxonomy (NCBI): domain Archaea; kingdom Thermoproteati; phylum Thermoproteota; class Thermoprotei; order Desulfurococcales; family Desulfurococcaceae; genus Ignisphaera; species Ignisphaera sp. The sequence continues at coordinate 106,447 of JAWBKZ010000002.1, read as the reverse complement.
AAGATGGTATTCTTTCCAAATAGCATTGGCAGTCTCGTAGATAGCAAGATCTAAGGTATGTCCACCTAGGAGAACCCTTAATTCACCTCTCTTTACGAGATTAAGTATTGCATTTGCATCATAGAGATACAATACTATCTACCTTCCCTATCCTCTCTTATCAGCTCAATAATTTCTTCATCTGATACATGAGATAGCTCCTTAGAGAGCTCTCTAGATACTTCCTCAAGTTCTTCAAGCATTCGTTTTTTAACTTCTTCTTCAAGAGCTCTCCTAATAATAGGACCAGGCTTTATACCATATCTACTTAGAAGCTCTTTCAATTTCTTGGGGATTTTAGCAGATACTGTAACGTAATTCATAAACACACCCTAGGTAGATACTGCAGTAAACCTATATAAAGTTTACCTAATAGGAATACCTTTTTACTAACATAGTTTATCCATTCAATGACTCTCCTTGCTAGAGACAGACATCTTTCTGCCCTAGTTTTTGTGTATGTTATAGTTCTCTACTTAGATAGTGTGATAGAGTGTAGTGAGGTGTTAAGACCTCACAGAATGTAATCAGATCACCACCTACTTCTATATCTTTTAGTGTATCAATTAACTCAACCAAATCGTGTATAAAGATGAACCCTGTGGAAAAACTATTAGGGATTTTAGATATAGAGTTCAGCTACTTGATGTGCCTCAAAACAAGTTAACTAGAAGTGTCTTTCAGTGGGATGTTTTCAGCATTATTTAGAAATACATCAGCTTTTTCAATCCACTTAGTAGCAAGTTTAATGTTTTTCAAAACCCACCTTAATCCATAATCATTACACCGTATTATTAATAAATACTAAATAATAAATATACTGATTTAGAGTATTATAGTAAAGAGGTATACAACATTAACAACAATGCGTCTACTTTCCAAACAACAATATAATCAACATTTAAAGCCCTAGACATCAATTTACCTATGCCAAGATCTTCCTCAAAAACCTTTAGAGTCACGATGCTAAAAGTTTGTTACAGACTATATGGTGTGAAGGATAGAGAAGACCTTATCTATACATCTATACGTTAAGGGGTCTGAAGCCTCTAGCGGTTGGTAATTACCCTTATCCATTAGATAGATCATTTCAGTTATTTTAGGTACTTCAGTTTTTCCAATTCCTCTAGAGCCTTTTCTGATTGTTTCACGTCTCTTAACATTTATCGGGTTGAGCTTTATTATCGGTGTCTATACGACCTGTTCCTTGCTTATAGATCTCCGAGAATCCTCTTAACATCATCGATATCGGATACATCTACATCCATACCCATGTACTTTAGACTATTATTGGCTACACTATAGAAAGCGATAAGCGAATAGACATCTCTTCCGACAACCTTGTAGGCAAGTAGTCTAATGAACTCATTGCTCTTTGCGATTAGAACCACATCCCTTTTTACCCAGTCGACTAAACCCTTGCTGTCTATACATGTGTAGAAGGAATTCAAATCATCAACAGCCAAGTGTCTTTCACAATCGGACACAAGTCTCTTTATATCGTTCTCATCCACATTCATCACCTAAAAGCAGTGACATTCGGTACTTTCCCTGGTTGTCTCCCATCTTTATTTTATTTCGTTGGTTATAAGTTTTTATGGTAGGTTAGGGAGCTGTTTCCTGTCTATAAGTTTCTTCTATAGAGTTTGTGAAAACTATAAACTTACAGAAACCTTGGAATGAAGAACGGTTTTGGAAATCTATCGAACCTCATCAGGAACTGGAGGCTGTTTGATGCTGAGTATTTTGCTGCTGATTGTTTTATTGGTTAGTTTGCTAGTTTTTATACCTATAAAGAATATCTCTTTTACCCATAGCCGTGAATAGTAGAAGAATCTGTAACCAATGATACATCACAAGTTCTGTTACAACTTAAAGGCCTTGTCTTTCATAGTGTGGAGGAGGTTGAAGAGGAAACGGTCTATAACCATGTATAGAGTGAATGCTAAAGAACTTATAACACAATATAGCGAAGATATAGCTATATTCTCTAGTTCTTGCCGTAACATTGTTAAACCATGATGTATAGGAATGTGCTATAAATGAAAAGGATATACCATGAATTTCTTGATCAGTAGCTCTATACCTATATCTAGATGTTATATATGGTCATAGGTCTAGTGACTGTTGTTCTTGATTACATTAATTGATTAATATTTAATCTATATTAGCTTCATAGACAGTATAGGTTAAGAGGTATGCTTTGTAGGGAATATAATCTTCAATCAATACATGATCACAATACCTTATGTAGAATACTATGTTATCCGAGATGTGATTCCACTTGTTTTAACAGAAGGATTGAAGATATAGAGAGATCTGGTATAGATGCTGTATATAGTTTTGGTAAAATAGCTATATCTAGAGGTGTATATGTTGTTGGTAAAGGTCATTCATCTATTGTTGCTCTAGCTCATCATTCTCTGTATGGTGTTGTAGCTCTAAAGATTAGGAGAACAGACTCTAAGAGATTTTCTCTAGTGTGGGAAGCTGAGATGCTCAGTAAAGCTTCAGCAACAGGATTCGTACCTAAAGTCTATATGGCTACAGAAGATGTATTGGTGAGAGAGTATATTGATGGACCGACATTAGCAGAGTTTTTTATGAATATAAAGAATAATCGAGAGATATTGTTAAAAGTTATAGAGAGTTTGCTGAAAGCATCATACCATATGGATAAGATAGGGATAGATCTTGTCGAAATATCTAGACCTTTTAACCAAGTTGTGTATCTTTGTGAAAATCCCTCAAAACCTTTCTTCATTGATCTTGAATCCGCTAAAATATCTCTACAACCTTCAAATGTGACGAAGGTACTTGGATTCATAATCAATGGCACTATCAATGGTGCTAAGATTAGAGAAATCATAGGTATTGAGCCTGATAAAGTAGGTATACTGATGAATTTAGCTAAAAGCTATAAAGCTGACAGTATTTGGAAGAAGAATATTGTTGATGAATTAGTTAAGATCATTATAGGCTAGACTGATATAATAAAAATGTTTAAAAGCATTGAGAAGGTTATTATCATAAGCATAGCTCTTTAAAGTTAGTGAAGACTTTATGGAGTACTACGTATATAGATATATCAATGGAGTAACCATATCTGTTTGGGATGTTGAAGAAATTATCTCAAGGATCAAGAAGGGTGAGACAAGATTTAAAGTAACTGTTGATCTTGGTCTTAGAGAAACTGATATAGAGTATAGAAACGGTGTGGTAGTGATTAGTGGCGATACTATAGACATTAATGAACTTAATGCTGTACGTGAAGGTTTTCTATACAAGTTAATTGATGGTCGTCTCCATAGACTTGACATGTATAGCGATGGTAAGTACTATAAGCTGAGGCCTGTGGCACGAAATAAAGCTCCAACTATAGAGATCAACGGTATACATATGCATAGAATACAGAGTATAGATCCGTGGACCGATAGTTTTACAAAAATTAGGAGTATTTCTAGAAGGATAAAGAATGCTAGAGTTCTAGATATATGTACAGGTCTTGGCTATACAGCCATAGCTGAGGTCATGTTTGGTGCTAAATCTGTAGTTACAGTAGAACTTGATAGCAATGTTCTATATCTAGCATCACTTAATCCCTGGTCTAGAAAACTGGAAGACCCTAAGATCTCTATAGTTTTAGGAGATGCTTTCAATGTGCTAGATGAATTAGGTGAAGAAGACTTCGATGTTGTTGTACATGATCCTCCAAGATTTGAAATAGCTGGAGAACTTTATAGCTATGAATTCTATAAGAAGGTGTATAGAATTCTTAAAAAGAATGGAGTATTTGTACACTACACGGGAAATCCAGCTAAACATAGTAACATCGATATAATTAAGGGTATAAAGAATAGGTTAAGTAGAGCCGAATTTAGTGAAATTCATTGGATAGAAAGTATCAAAGGATTCAAGGCAATTAAAGTAACGTAGACTGTTTCTCTATAAAAGTTTTCAAGATGTTTTAGCCACCATAGTTGTTTAGAAAATTTAAATAATTAACAAAAACAATCAAAGCTTATAGAAATTACTCAAAACACTTTATGATCTATCTATTGTTTATGTAGTTGGTTTAATAGGTATTGTGCATAAGAATACTGTTCTTCCTTTATAGATGTTTCTATAGCTATGAACTTTATTGGGCGGTATGTATATAGCTGTAAAGGGTTTTAGATAATGTTCTTCATCTTCTACAGAAACCTTTAGCTCACCTTCGAGTACTAGAATCTCGTGTTCCCATGGATGACTATGGGCCTCGATGTATCCACCTTCATCCATTTCGAAAATCCTCATCGAAAACGTTGGCATTTCGTCTACAGAAAACAATACCTTTATCCATGTATTCACACCATTCTCAACTCTTTGTTTAGGAACCTCATACACATTAACGATCTTAACACGATTCATGTTTACAACCATTTTGATCATCTTCTGAGTACTTTAGCTAGATACACATATAAGCTTCTGTCTAGCTATAAACTTTGATTCGTAACCTAAATAGGGTGGAAGTATGGCTACAGAAGACTGGAAAACATATGCTAAACCTATAGAGACTGAAATAAAGAAGGATGTACGAGACGAAGTACACGAGTTCTTGACCAAGGTCTTTAATGTTTACATGGTTAAAATGCCTCCACACATGTTTAGGCAGCTAGATGTTGTTAGAGACAAGCTCATTGTGTTAACATCTAGATTCAGTAATGAGTATTATGAAGATCTGTGCGACACCTTCTCTAAGGTCTACAGATTGATAGTTCTAGATAAAGATGTACCTGAAGATGTAAAAAAGCTTGTTAGAGAACTTTCGGAAAAAACAAACAGTTTCTTTAGTTCTAGAGGTATGCATATTTGTGTGAAGGAGTTGAGATACCATAACCTAAGAATCAAAGTACTATTCAATTCATCACCACTTAAAGACACAAATGTTGTAGTAGAAGCTGAAGGAAGGGTTGTAGCATCAAGTAAAACAGATAGCAATGGTGTTTGCGTAGTAGAGGTTCCAGAAGGTAAGTACTCTATCTACACCTATAAATACGTTAAGGAAGGTGAGTATGTATACGAAGAAAAAATTGTGTCTATACCGACAGAATTAGAGGTAATATTCAATGTAACTGAAACCAAGTCTGCTAGCGAAATAGCTAGAGAAAGAGGTGGCAGACCGCTTATAAGAGAGGTTACAGAATCTAATAAGTAGTTTTCCTTTATATACCTTTTCTAGATCTTCCAATACACGTTATTTTGTGGATGGATTCTAAGTCAAATTAGTTAAAGAGTAGCAGTATATTATTTATTGTTATGTGTAGCTAAACTTTGGATAGAGACAGTTATTGATTACATGTTGTATTCGCAGACTCTATACGTCTTCTCTTTATAGCTATAGAATTCGATAACTATTCTATCTTTCGACAGAAGGAAAACTTCATCTAGAGCATTCCATAGATCCTCAATTGTTTTTATCTTGAAATTGTCTATAGCTACTATGATATCTCCTACGCTTATTCCACAGATAGATGAAAGCTTATTATTGAGTATGCTAGACACTACAACTCCTTCAATTCCTTCTTTAGATCCGAACCTGTACTCGATAACCCTTATACCCAACTTAATGTGGTCTATGTATCCGTATTTTTTGAGTATATTGTAGCTGTAATAGATTCTTTTAGAGGGGACTATTAGTGTGAATTCATGGGTGTTGAAAGCACTACCCGTTATTATGCCTACTGCTTTTCCATAGATATCTATCAGGGGACCTCCACTCATTCCCGGTATCACTGGTGCACTGGCTGTTAATAGACCTTCGATATACTCATTACCTATAGCTGCATTTATCTTGTGTCCACTTATTATTCCTAAGGAGAAAAATGGTCTTAGAAGACCGAGAGGCATGCCACATGCTAAAACAATACTCCCTATAGGTGGTACTTCTAGCTCTAGAGAAAGCGGATCCAAGACTCTATTACTTTCTATGAATAACAAATCCCATCTATTGTCGATACCCTTTACTCTACCTTCAGAAGATTCCCCATTGCTATCAATAACGCATACATGGTCCTTTGGCTCTATATGCGCTACAGAAACAACAATATCTCTGTTTATTGCGAAACCTGTAGCAAAATGTTCAAATTCATACCCATTTCTACATGAATAGTCTCTAGGTATAGAAACTATATAGAGAGAATTCAGAGTTTTAGAAATAATAGATACAATCCATTTATTTAGTACCGTGACCACATTACCTTTAAATAAATCATTTGCTATATCTCTATTATTCATACAATATCCCTTATTCTACATATATTATTTGACGTAAAGGTTATTTTGAGTAAATAGCCTTATCAAGCAGTAAAAAGAAAAAGAGAACACCATGGCGAGGCATGATGGCGTGTTTAAAGATATATATTAAAGGTGTTGTTAAAGGAGTAGGGTATCTAGCTTATATCTATATACAGGCCAAAAAACTTGATGTAAAAGGATACGCTCGTTATCTTAGCGATGATTTTGTAGAGGTTATAGCTATAGGTAGTGAAGATGCTATAAATAAGTTAGTAGATAGGTTGAAATATCATGATACCATGGCCATAGTAAATGATGTTAAGATTAATGAGTGTGATATTGTGGCAACTAGTATGGAGGATTTTGAGGTATACTTTAACTAGAGCTTGTTAAGAATAGATCCGATTATCGAATCACATTCGGCATACTTCTTTAGCACCATATAAGCTTTATCAGAAGCAATAAGTTTTCCATTCTCTTCCTTAACCAGGTTCATGAGCTTTAACATATTCACATCAAGTAGTATTTCTTTCGAAACACCTACTCCATATCCATTTTTTCCATTTACTTGGTATCCCGTATCGATACCGTGTTTATGTAGATACGATAAATAGGATGCGATATCCTTAATTGTCAGACCATTCTTGCTTTTGGCTATTATAGCTAAGATAATCATCTGGGGAGGGGTCTTCTGATTCAAGGTCATCTCCAAGGTTGTACTAAGATGATAATACCATATAACTACTGAGACCAACACATAGTCCATATGATGGTGATTTCTATTTTCGAGCAAGCTTAGTAACATTTGACTGAATTTTCTGAAAAAAGTTTCTTTACGATATCTTGGTTTCTATAGGTATCAGAGACAAATTTTATAACATCACACATATTCTCGCTACCCTTCTTGTTTCTAATGATGAGATTAAGAAAGGCTTTATAGCCGGGTACAGTTCTATTGAGTTTCTCCTCATCTATTACTCTCAATGTAATCAGCCTTTCCTAATATCACCAGTAGCATGTATTACAGCAGTATTATCTTTTGAAGCTTAAGCGACTAACAATCATAAGTAAGCAATATAATTTAGTTCGCAGTGAAGAGTCGACCTCTATTTATACCTTTCAGCAGTTAATTAGATTAAATTTAATGTGAAATAGATCTTAGAATAGGCACAAGACGTGTGAAATTTTCAGGGATCTGGAGCATCACTAGATTATTATAGACTGCAGTTTCGTGGTACTAAAGGAACTATTGACTATTCTCTATATGCTATAACATCGATTTCTACCTTTACGCTCCGAGGTAATGCCGACACCTGTACTGTTGTTCTAGCCGGTGGCTCCTTATCGAAGTAGAGACTATAAATGGTATTGAAGTCCTGAAGATCGCTCAAATCGGTCAGATATACTGTGACCTTGACTACATCCTTAAGTGAATAATTGCATGCCTCAAGTATCGACTTTATATTCTCTAGAACTCTTCGTGTTTGACTCTTTATATCTCCTTCGATAACATGACCCGTGGAGGGATCTATGGGTATCTGACCTGAGATAAATAGCCATGGTCCTATCTTTACTGCCTGCGAATAAGGTCCTACAGGTTTTGGTGCTTTGTCTGTGTATATCACCTCTTTAGACATGATGAGTGCCTCAACATCATTACTATATATCTCTAATATCATTCATAGGATATAAATACCTATCTGTTAGCCATTCTTGGTATGTTAACATACTGTCGAATTTTCCGTTTATCGATACGTCGTTATGTTAACGTTTAGACAAACATTTAATCAAGTTGTAACAAATCTCTGTTGTGGTATAGCTTATTGAATTAGATTAACTTATTAAATTAATCCGGTTATGCACTAGTACGTAATAAGTATAGATGTATACAATAATGTTGTTAAATCTTAAATATCTCTATAGCAGTTTCAGAAGCATTAGAATGGGGAATACTGGTGCTACCTACTGTAACAGCTGAGGAACTGATATACGATATTTTAAAAGCTATTCCTTTGTTCATATATATAGTATTTTTAGTGCGTTTCGTTACAAAGCATCTCTACAACTTTATGATCTCTAAAGGCTTAAAACATAATGTTGCTGTATACTTCAATAGAAAGATCATACACATGATGAGTGGAGGTATTGTTGCACTCCTTGTACCGCTATTATTCATCGAGCCTTTTGTCCCGATGTTTTTTGCATATCTATTGGCTATTGCTATATATCTACCACATAGATCCAGAAGGATAACGAGCTGGTTTCAAACTGAAGACAATATATATGAAGTTAATTTCTGTGTAGCTTGGGGAACATCGATATTCGTTTTATGGATCTTAACTGGAGATCCGTGGATAGCCATTCTACCTGCTCTAGCTATATCTTTTGGTGATGCTGTTACAGGTTTGGTCAGAAACATAGTCTTTGGATATAGAACGAAACACTGGGTGGGGAACATAGCCATGGCTATCGTTATGATGCCTATAGGCTATGTATTCTCAGGATTGATAGGTTCTCTAGCTATGGGTATAGCATCAATTGTAGAAAGAATAGAAATAAATCCCGTAGACGATAACATCTTTATAACACTTGCAGTAACAGCTATAATAGCTATAATCTATCTCCTCACACTATAATCGATATATCTATATTACATATCATGAATTACATCATTGGGCGTATTTACTGAAGAACTTGACACGATATATTGTAAAATTTTTACGGCATCTGTAGAATCTAATGACCCATAACTCATTAGGAAGGTTACTAAGAGAAACTTAAATGCCTGATATATTCATTACATTTACCAATATTGTGTGTACCCTGAGATCCATATTTAATCTATGAAATACGCAGATTCTTAATTGTCTAGATACTACATACTATCTTCGTTTGAAGTAGAGTAGTGATGAGAATACTGCTGCAACAATTATTAATGCAATAACTACATAGTTCCTATACTCTTGTACGAAAAACTGTGGAGCATGTTCTTCTCTAGGTTTTTGTGGTATTGTCGTTTGCTGCAGCTGAGTTGTTTCTTCTACTCTGAGTGTTTTTATAGAGCTTTCTGCTGAATATAGTTCGCTTGTTTCTTTTACTATAGCCTTAAGTTTATACTCGCCTGGTGTTGTGGGTATGAATATTGTTTCAGCAAAACCACTACTATCTGTTGTAACGTTAGTGTAGGTTCTCCAGCTATATTCTTTTGGAGATATGTATAGAATTGTTACGGGTGTTTTCATCTTAGGTTCTATTGCTACTCTTATCTTTACCTGTCTACCTACCTCAACAGCTTCTTTGTCTAACTCAAATGATATAGATGGCTTCACTTTCTCTACAGATACAGCAACAATATTGCTTAAACTTTCTCTCAATAATTCGCTTTCTATATTTCTTACTCTAAACAGATGGATACCAGATGTATTTGGTATCCATACATAGCTGAATCTTCCTTCATTATCTGTTGAAATTTCTTCAACTCTGTTCCAGTCAATTCCATCGATACTGGTCTCTAGGATTAGTTTAAGTCCTTGAACTGGATTGGCTGAACCATATAACCTTACTGGTTTAAAAACATAGGTAACAGAAGTATTGATTTGTAGAATTATTCTTGGTACACCTTTTACGTATATCTTTGTCGATGCTATCGAGTACCCTACAAACCCTTCAGATGTTGTATAGTTTATAACTGCCGTAATTATGTATACACCTTGCTTATCTGTAGGTAGAGGAAATCGTGTTGATGTTATATTGAATGGCGACATAATTCTGTAGAACACCGATGTATAGAGAGAGCTATTCACATACATCATGAGGTACACATTGTGTAAAGGATTCGGATAGTTATTTGATGCCTGGACATCAATAATGTAGATAGCATCATACTTATCTACAGATAGGCTTAATCTTACAACAGATGGCAAAATATTAACAGGAATAGCTCTTACTGTAAAGTTCCTTGTAAAGAACTCTCTACCTTTATAACTCTCTACATATCCACCAATATAGATATATAGATCAATTAGCGTCGAACTCTTATTATCGAAAAGGTACCGAGGATCTATCGTAGGTAGACTTAGTGTGATACTCTTCTCCTCTCCTACTCGACTAAACATACCAACATACTTAGATACATCGATTTCTCCTGTAGAAACTCTCAAACTGTATATGGTTAGACCACCTTTCCCCACTTCACGAACTCTGAAAACAGTATCTATATCCACAACACTACCCGCTATCCATACCCACGGAAAAGAGACATGAAATTCCAAGACCCATTCATCTACAGTAATTATAAATGACGCAGATCTTTTTTGATCTCTATCACTTTGCATAGCTATACAAGCGAGATTAGATATCATTGATATGAATAAGAATAAGCTAACAATGTATGGAAATAGTTTCTTGTTCATTTTCTCAACCTCTTGAGATGTACTATCAATAAGATACCTATGCTACTAGGTATTAGAATTATTAAAGTAATAATCAAGGTGTTCAAAGTCGATGCGCTATTTATCAATTCTTGTGATTGACTAGATTTCGTATATTCCATGTAATTGTTAGAGGTATAGAGATGAGTATGCGAGGTTATTGAAGAGATACTAGTAAGAGTATGTTTAGTTGTTGTATCGTTATTAGAGTCCTCCAAAGGACTTAATCCTTCCATATCGATATCTATAGTGATATTCTCGCTAGAGAGACATCTAATAATTAAGATGGTGTAGCTTCTACCATCAACATATATTGTTAAAGGAGATAGACATGGTACTGAAACTGTTACAACACCTTTATCATCTGTATGTAGTACTGTTGAAAAGTTATAGAATGATGCATAAATAGTTATGGGTTTAAATTTCACTGGTGCCCCCTTTTCTGTAACCGTAAGTGTAAGTAATGATGCTGAAGATTTTTTATCTAGCTCTACAACAATTCTACTGTATGTAGATACCTTATCTAGAGGTACTTTATTGTCTTGATATCTATCGACATCAATATATAGTGATAGTATGGTAGATCCCCATCCCAGGTAGTGGATAGTGATTTTCTTCCTATTTATATAGAGATGGATTGAGGTGTTAGCTAATGGTGGTGGAACTGAGGGATTTAGTACTACGTATTGTTCTGTGTGTGTATACTCTATGTCTACTCTATAAAATCCGTAGAGCATAAGGTAGTCAGAGTTTATCGATATGGATTTTTGCTTTAGAGAGTACTCGAAGTATTTATTCAGAAGCATCATGGATTCCTCAACTCTATTACATCGTGCTAAAACAATAATGGATAGTTCTGACAATACATTGTAGTGTAATGCCGAAATATTCAGTTTCTCGATACTACCTATAAAATGATCGATATAGATACACGAGCTATTGGATAATGATGCGAAAGCTAGAACAAGTAACGCATTTTCATCCACATTCTCTACAATACTAGAAGATGGTTTAAGTAATCTACGAGTACTATCTAGGTAGCTATCGATATTCTCGAAATTTCTGCATGCTGTATAGCTACAATATTCTTTCATCTTCTCTAATATGAGGTATGCAAAGCCTATCCTGACAGGATTTAGCGAAGATCCTTTATTTTCAATGTGCGTTATAGTATCGTTATATATTTTCTCTAGATAATGTTCGTTGACATATCTTTCTATGGCTAGCCCATAGACTTTATAGAGATTGATTACGATATCCAGATATGAGTACTGTATTACTGGTTCATCAAGATCGTATAGACCGTGACTAAAACCATTAAGAAGGTATACCAATCCATATCGAAAGTTAGAGAATTTGAATATATATGATAGCGAAATTAGATCAAGAGGATTTACATTAGTAGAAAAATCGGCGTAGCCTATACGTGAAAACCTATTGATTTTTATGTAAATACTAAACGTGTAGAGTTTCTGTATAGACTTGTATTTAGTGACTATCCTAGGTAAATCATTTAGCATATTTGCAAAATATTGTTTAGAGAATTCTATTAGATTGTATACAGAACGTCTATCGATATACATCAATGCTTTGTCAAAACCTATCAATAGATTCATACATCTATTGATACTGATATTCATACTAATGTTTTGTTCTGTGTATCTGTAATCAACAGATGATTTATCTAGAAGAACTAGATACAGTGACTTGTTATTGATCTCTACACTGAAAGCTTTGCTGTAGCTTGAGGCTATGGCGGAAATAGATAGATTTGATGATGCATAGATGTCTAGTGTTATTAGATGTTGTCTAGGATTAGAGAAGCACAACATTAAATAAAACGAGTTATATCTATATAGGGATACTGTGTAAAGTGTGACCTGGGTATCGTCTTCTCCACTTAATTTGTATCTAGATGTGACCCCATATCCATGGAAGACTATACCTGAACTATTAGTATGGATCCAGAGGTACCTTCCATCTATAGCTACCTTAAAGTGTACCTCTAGATATGAATCACCATCGTATAGGTCAAGAAGCTTGGGCACACCTTTATAGATGTATAACGTGGCTATAGTGTTTGAGTATAAAGCTGAATATACGTCTCTTAGAGGTATAATTGCTTCTAGAGACCCATCAAATTCTAGCAAAGGAACATCTAGAGTCTGTCCATAGATATCGACATTACACATACAGCTGAATATGAGTATATAGATCAGTATCGTTGCTAGTAATGCAATTTTCTTCATCACAGACACTACTCTATCAGATATTATCAACAAATTATTATTTGAGCGGAGTAAAGCGACTGGAGGTCGCAAGAGTAAGCAATACATAATTATCTCGTAGAGTGGATATTAATATAGAGATAAGATCATGACTATAACCAAAAGAGCCCTAGTGCTGATAACATTATCTATATCTATTACCCTAGCTGTTGCCGGAGTACTGATGGCTGTTGCACAACCTCCGTTAGAAGTTCTTGGAATCATATCCATGATTCTTGATAATGTAGTTACGTCCATTGTTATGATCATCGTATTTATCTTTGTTTTGATCCTAGGTATAGTGATGGTCTTCACCTCGGATAACGAGTACGTTGTAGCATTAGGAGCACTTTTATCATTTATTTCGATACTTATTATTGTCATAATTATTCCAAGGCTTGTATCTAAAGCTGAAGAGAGTATTAATCAGTTTTTCGAAAATATTTATGAGGAATTAAAACCGTAGGGTATTCTAGCCTGGACCTACGGCAACCATTATATCCTCTATATTTAGTACAGCGAAAATCGATTGAGAGAACGTTGAGGATATAAGCAATGTTGCTCCACTAAGTATCAGCAGAATCGATGTGTGGAGCCATGCTGCTCCCACGAAACCTCCTCTAGCGAACTGCATAGCGAAAGCATTCAACGGTGTTATAATGAATATAAGACCTATTTTCACGAACATAAGCATATCTAGAGGTAGTATTGTGACGGGGAGTATCTGATAAGGTGTTCCAGACATAGTCGAGATAAGTTCATGGAGAATTATAACTAGTGTGAAGACGAATTCCGTTAGAGCTACCATAAGAACGTGAAGCACGTAGATCGTTCCTTGAAAAGCTCTAGCGATCTGTTCTCTCTGTTTCCTCAAGTTAACGAGTCTCTGAGTCAAAATACTTATCATCTGCCCTACTTTAGCTGGATCTCCACCTGCTTCAACAGAATCGTAGAATATGTCCATACCCTTTCTAACAGCCTCACTCCCTGTTTCACCAATAAAGTAGTACATAGCTATTTTTCTATCCACACCATTTCTAAGTCTTGCATAAAGTCTCTGAATAGGTTTTGTAAGTTCACCAAATTCTGTTCTAAGGATGCTTCTGAGAGAAGCTACATAGTTCCTTAAGGACGTATAGGCTAATCCCAAGCTCCTTATGAATACCGCAAAAAAGTTTTCGATATTCTTAACCTTATTCTCTATTTTTCTGCCAATGAATCCCGGCAGAAGTAGGCATAAGCCTGTAGCTATCAATACATAGCATTCCTTTCTAAACACATAGTATATGTAGGTACCTAATGCAATGCTAAGAGCTATAGATATCGTTAGCAGATACCTATACATTTTTCTCTCCCTAAGATTTATAGGCATATCGTGCACGATATCTTGTTTTGGCAAAGACTTCCTTATCAATAATACCAGCAGACCCAACATAATTACAGAAGCTATAAATGATATCACAACTATTTGTATATCACCGAGAAAGAGCATAGAAAGCAGTATGAGGTTCACGTTAATGAATATAGACGAGGACATTGCGGCGGTGTATATACCTAGAAGGATCTTTATAGCCTCTAGCACCCTAGTATAGTCAGCTTCATAGGTTGCCGTTAGAGTATCTTGCTCCATCTGGAGAAACAGCTCTAGATCTTCACCAACATTTATAGCTTCAGAGAGCCTGAGCAAAAAGTCTTTGAATACCACGTTGGTAACGTATTTGGCTTGATGTTTAACAGCATTAACGAATCCGTAACCCCACCGTTTAGCTAGATTAGATATTCTAGCTAATATATGGGTATAGGTTTTATATGTAGTTCCAGAAACATTGTATAGATTGAAAAGCTTTTCATGTGGGGGTCTACCTGTAGAAACACCATACATATGGGTAACAAGATAGAGCATATCTTCATCAACTACTGCTGTTATACCTTTTCTTCTCAATACTATAAGGATGTACCAGAGGATAACAGGTAGAGGTGATATAATTATCATACTGAAGTTATATGGAAAAGGTAGGAATATCCCTACAACAACAAGAGATATGGTTATTAGTAATGGTCTAATCTTAGCTAGTGAAGGCATGCTGATCACATTAAGTCAGTGAACCTCTTTCAAGACGATTCAAAGCTGTTTCCAATCCAATTTCATATGTCTTTATAATGGTGTTCCATACATCAAAATAATTTAATATCTTTTTCTTAACCATTAAGTCTAAGAACCGCGCCCGCATATTTAGTTCCTCGTATATCTGCCTCATATTGATTCTAGAGATACCGCGCATTACCGCTATCTTGTTCTCCAAAAGATAACTTGCACCCTCACCTCTAAATACAAAAACATCTCTAACAGGATCCCACGTGAATACAGGTACATAGATTATCGAGTCTACCTCAGGATCGTAACCAATAATCTCGTTAACACTAATAACTCTCCTAAGCATTATCCCGCCTCTCCATACAGCTGACTGTATTGTAACAAAGTTCAGATTATCCATAAAGCTCTTGGGGATCTTGATCGGCTCACCTGTTAATCTTTGAACAACTCTTTCAACACTTGCTGCATGAAATGTTGATAGTACTGGATGACCCGTCTGCATAGCTTGAAAAGCTATAGCTGCTTCTACTCCTCTAATCTCGCCAACAATTATGTAGTTGGGTCTCTGTCTTAAAGCAGCTCTAAGTAGATCAAACATTGTTACTGAAGACTCTTTAGAACCTGTATCTCTAGTTAATTCTCTTACCCAATTGAGATGAGGTAGCTGTACTTCTGCTGTATCCTCTATAGATACAACTTTGTACGTCGGTGGAATGAAAGCTGATATAGCGTTGAGTAATGTGGTTTTTCCTGAAGCTGTTTCACCACATATGAAGCCGCTCATACTATTGTTGAGGAGCATCCATAGATAAGCAGCAATCTTTACATCTAGTGTGTTCCATGCTATTAATTGAGTTACACTTATGGGTATTTTACTGAATTTCCTAATCGTGAAATTACTCCCATGGAGACTCACATCCCCTCCATAGACAATATTTATTCTTGAACCATCTGGAAGAGTTGCATCAACTATTGGTCTTGCATGAGATACAGGTTTCCCTATTCTTTCAGCAAGTTTAATTACGAAAGAATCAAGTTCTTCAGTAGTTTTGAACTCTATATTGGTTTCGAGAGGACCAAAGATTTTGTGGAAAAGGTATATGAAGCCCATACCTCTACAGGTTATATCTTCTATCCAGATATCCTTTATGAATGGTTCGAGAACACCTAGACCTATTTTATCTTTCGCGATATGGTACCTAAGGTATTCGTAATCTGCTCTATAGACTTGAATAGTCTTTGTACCACTTTTTAATGAACCGTAATTTACTGGTGTATCAACGATTCTTATAATGCTGTCTAGTTTTGATAATATGAGTTTTTTCCTTTCTTCAATATCTTCAACATTATCTTTCTCGGTTATAACATCGGCAAGCCTTATCTCGATTGACTCCAGCAATCTTGGGTGAGGAGAAGGTGGCTCAATAACAACATATTTTCTGTATCCGCTAACAGTTCCTTGAGGAGGCATATAGATATGTATAAAGATCCCTTCACCTATATGGTACATCAGATTCACATTTCGTAGCTTCTTTAAATCGTAACTAAGTTCAGAGACATCAAGAATATTGGGGAAACCTATACTCTTTTCAATATTTTTGATGTATCGTACAACATAAGGTGCTTTCTTTAAAGCGTCTTTAACTTTCTCACTAATTGTTACTGTTTGTAGAGACAAGACTTAATCACCATGTCATGCTTTTGCAAGAGATATCGGTATGATCTTGATACCAAAGGCAGGATCTACATCAAATGCTATCATACTGTCCACAGGTCCTAAAGCACCTCTAAGTTTCACAACCTCCATAACCTTGATGATCATTCCTCCTACGCTGTAGGGCTTCAACCTTATGTATCCATCACATTCGCTTCTCAATCTAATCATTATGTCATCTGTTAATGCTTCTGGATGAACCACGAATACCGTAACCTTTCCTCGCGAGGTAATGTTCTTGGCTCGGGATATGAAGTCTAGTACATCGTTTATAGAGGCATATACTGCTAAAACAGAAAAAGAGTCTATAACCATTAGGTCCCAGTAGTCTACAGTTCTAAGCATAAATTCTCCAACGATATCTAGGAGGTATTTAGCTACACGCTTAGCCCATTTAGCACCCTCTATATGGACGGGAAATATCTTTAGCTTACCTTTGAAGAAGAAGCTTGTCATATCCATACTTAGTCTTTTTGTTTGAAGTAGAAAATCTTTAACTGTGTTTTCTGTTGTGATGTAGTAGACATTCATGTTGTTTCTCAGAGCTCCATATGTTATTTGCTGAGCTAGAACGCTTTTACCAGTGCCATGGTCACCTTCGATGAGTATGAGTGATGGTATCGGTATACCTCCTCCAAGCCTGTTGTCCAGTTCTTCGTTACTTGTTGAAATTGCGAGAACCTTGTTTTCTCTAACCATATTCATCACCAACGATAACTACGAACTCTGCTTTCTCTCCTCTAGATGTATAGACAACTAAAGAAACATATGCATCTAAAGGTAGAAGAGGATATACTGCCTTGATGCACAAAGATTCGCCAGGTCTTAGAGCATAATTATTAACTACATCATATCGGATATTCCCAACATATCTACCGCATATGCTCCAGTAACCCGTATACAAAGTACTACCGTATACCGCCAAGTATGATGCATGTAGATCATTCGCAGTAACTGTAGCTATAATTTCTATCTTCCTCACATCCTCTAGCGCTATAGGACCATAGTTCGTTATGTTTATGTATACTGTGCCATTCGCATATGCTTTAGCACTTGTTATTCTTATCTCTATTTTATGCTGTTCTCTAGCTACATCTCGGTGTAGAGAGGATACCGTCATCAGTACTGTGTACACACTAAACAATGTTAGAATTAGTATTGTAAACCCTACTACGGTAGCTGAAATTGCATCAACAACACCTTTAGTGAGATCTTTAGCCTGAGTAAACATACTCATCACCAATACTGTTAGGTAGAACTACCTTTACATTCAATGGCACCTTGTACTGAGTCCCATTGTAGAGCTTAATGATGAGTGTTTCCCCTTTACTCCAAATACCATCTACAATAACCTCCGTATAGTTCCAACAACCAATATCACAAGTTCTATTGTATCTATATAGTCTCTGTGTAGATCCATCATCTATATAGATGTCAATTAAGTTGACATTATTTAGAGATATATCTCTATTACCTATATTCTTCATATATAGAATAAAGTATCTACCGCTATCGTTTCTACTTACGTTTAATGCAACACTAACTATCTTTATCGATGTCTCTAATCGTTCTCTAGTATTCCTTAGGGAAAGTTTCACAACACTATCTATGGTGTTCATCTGCACCAAGAGTGTTGTTGCTATAGCTGATGCTATTATTATACCTGCTACAACTATTATAGAGACGCTTATGGTTTCAGAAACCATAGAACCACCTACGTTAATGGACCACCCATTTTATCGTTATTCATAGCCATCTTGAGGATCTCTGCATCTGCTTCACTATCATTTATACCAAAGATTTTGGCTAATGTGTATATGTACACTATCTGTTCATTGACCTTTACACCGATCTTTCTAGCATTGTACACAAAATCTATTATAGCTATGAGTACGTTCTTCTCTTCTTCAGTAATTATACCTATATTGGCTATAAATTTCGACAACTCCTCAATAACATCTCTAGGAACTCTGTCAATCATATCATCTATCCATTTCATAAGCTTTATGATTCCCCCGAGACCCAGCCTCTTAACACCTTTACTGAATTCTATACCTAGACTAGGTACAGCTTCAGCTATATTCGTTATATCTATATCCTTAGATACAGCTGTTGACCCCTTAGCTTGTTCACCAGCATCTGTTGCTATACTATTTCCTCCTCGATAGAGTAGCTTCTCAAAAAGTGATAGAAATTCTTTTTTAATCTCTGATCTATCGGTCTTATTTTGAATAGTGGTGGAGGATTTTAACACATTGAATGGATTCATGAATTCAGCAAGTGCTGCTCTTACATCTACTAAAGCATTTCTTACATCATCTAGGCTTTTTGCGAAATTCTCTTGTACATTCTTTACCTCGTTTTCTATCATATCTATACGTTGGTTAATATTTCCCAACTTACTTTCTATAGTAGAAGATAGTTGAGATATTATACTTTCGCTCAGTTTCTCTAAATTAATTGAAGGTATAGAAGGTGAGATTTTTTCTGTCTCTATCTCTAATGATACTGGTTTCGGTGAGCTAGGCTCTTCTATCTCTTCAGACTTGACCTCTTCTTTAGAGCTCATTTCCTTTAATTTGAGGATAGGATAAACAAATACCCTGCATATGGGACATTCGCAGATCCATTTTCTATTAACTGAATTGTCTCTAGACACCTTAGCATCATTCTCTTGATCTAATAGTTCGATAGTCAGAATCTCACCTCACTCTTCGTATAATTGCTACGAGGGTTACAAAGATGATGTGAAATCCTATAAAGAACATAAAAAACGCTAATAAGATAAACACAATAAATGTGTAGAGATCTGGAAGAGATAAACTAAGAAAAGATAATATGCCCC
Source organism: Ignisphaera sp. (assembly GCA_038831005.1). Lineage (NCBI taxonomy): Archaea > Thermoproteati > Thermoproteota > Thermoprotei > Desulfurococcales > Desulfurococcaceae > Ignisphaera > Ignisphaera sp. Next base: position 86,781 of record JAWBKZ010000002.1, on the reverse strand, counting down.
CTACCAGGGCTAGCGTAAATCCTTCAATAAGCACTAAGATAAGTTGTAGAGTAGAATAACTTCTGTTGTCGCTTTCTAATTTAGCTGATATAGCCATAATGTTACCCCATTAACAATATTTGGCAACTCTGTATCGAGATTCTATCTAGACGGTAATGCTTGCTATCGTCAGTATTGTTGTTGAAATTATTATGCATGCTCCTAGAACAAAGGGTGTAATACTTGGTAATGCAAGTGAAAGAAGTAGCGCTAAAGCGGTGACTATCATGACCATTAATGTTGCTCTCTTTATGACAACTCTCGGATGTAGTGTTCCAAATATTGTTGAACCTATTTGTGTTAAGAGATTGTTTTTGAACTTGACGTAGTATGGATGTCTATAGAATACCATTAATCCCTCTTTTGTTAATCTATATGTATGATTATTGTTCAGAATCTTTATACCGATTTTGTTTAGCAAGGGATTCATGATCTCCACGAAAGTCTCTATAACCTTCGATCTCTTCTTCTCTACTTTCTTAAATAAACGGAGGGGACTTCTGCTTTCTGAATACATTTCTAGATATGTTTTTGCTCTATCAACACTAAGTTTCATTCCTTCAGCAATAGTCCTTATAGATGCTTCTTGGTTCTTACTTGTAGCTATAGTTATTACAACATCCGCTATGTGGTGGTACTTAACTAAATCTGATGCTATGTCTAGAACCATAGCCTTTATCTGAGCCTTACTTACTCGTTCTCCTTTATAGTATTCAATAAATCCCAGCATTTTGGCAAGCCTTCCATAGAATTCCATACCTTTCTCCGATAATCTATACAAGTCATATCCATTCTTGTCATCTTTAACCACAAGACCTTTAACCACAAGCTTCCTCATAGCGTCTAGAACTGCTTTAGGTCTCTCATTAAGGATTCTCGCAATATCCTTGACCGTGTAACCATCATCATTTCTGCCTAGTTCCATTATTATATTTAGCTGTAATCCACCACGAGCAAAATCTATTACAGCATCGAGTTCCCTCAACATGTTTATTCTCGTGTTCAGTAAATCTTCTATATCTATTGTTTGCTGAATCGTGTAATGCAACTCATTATCTAGGCTCATGGTGAATCACCCTTTAAGCTATACACGAGTTCCAACATCGATGGAGATTCTATTCTAGAACTATGTATCCTATAGCCATTCTTTTTAGCAAATTCAACAATAGATCTATGTACATTCAATATCTCGTCTATGTAAATTAAGCCAAAAAACCTTATTCTAATCTCATATAGAGAACTATTAATACACAGAGCTACAACATCAATAGCTTCGCTATCTCTAGTACGTTCCTTGATCCCATTACTGAGATCTCTCGTGGATCTACATGTAGATTCTTGTAGTATTAGCTCCACACTTCCACCAATTATAGTATACAGGCAGTAGCAAGCAGTTCTTCAGCTCCACAATGTGGTGTATATATAAGCTTTTCTGCTACTGCTAGGAAGGAAAGTCTTAGACTGCAAAAGCTTCACTCCACGCAATTTTCGCAGTACAACCAGTAGGATTACTGAAACTTAACTATGGTAACATAGAGATTCTGACTAGAATGCAATATAGGTAACATTTCGTTTATCATTTATAGCCAGGTTTATAGAGCAGTCAGAATGTGTTATGGTTACTGAGATGTGATTGTGATGCCCCTTATAGACTTAGAGAAAATTCGAAATGTGTCAAAAGCATTAACATCTGTAGATATAAAGCCTATGGATTTATACGACACTAGATTCTATCCCAACAAAAATGAGTCTTTAGATAAAGTGCTTATGTATTTCATAGTTATGGTGGCTATGGATCATAGACTTAGTAGACCTGGTAAACAATATAGAGCTTTTATATATGGTGAAGAGCTTCATGGAGCAGATCTCCTCTATAGACTAGGAATGAAGATGTATAACGAAAAACTTGAATTTTTTGATCCCAGAAATCTGGTCAAGATAGAGCCTCGAGATATAGTGTCATGGCTAACTATAGGAAGTGCTACTCCCCCCGACCCAGATGTGAGATCCCTGCTTTTACAGGATCTAGGTCTAAAGATGTTGAAGTTATTTGATGGAGATCCTGTAAATCTGCTTATTGTTTCTGAAAATCGGTTAAGAAAAGAAGATGGTGATGGATTTCTAGAGCTCCTCAAGATATTCAAAGCATATCAGGATCCTGTCGAGAAGAAGGGGATGCTTTTAGCTAAATTCCTCAGTTATAGAGGTATCCTCAATATAGTCGATGTGTGTAATAAGAGGGTAGCTGTAGACAATCATTTAACGCGGATAGCCATTAGATTAGGTATAGTAGATCTTGAGAAAAGATACATCGAAAAGATACAGAACATGATACCCATCGAGAGAGAGGAAGATATAGTCATAAGGTATAATGTGAGAGAGGCCTACAGATACTTATCTGAATACTCTAATGTAGATCCATTCCATCTCGATGATATTCTATGGAATCTAGGTAGATCAATATGCATTAAAGTTAAACCTTTATGTGAAATGTGCTACTTCAAGAGCGTATGTAGAGCTTATCTAGAGAATGTGTATCTAGATGAACCGATGTACTTCGATACATGGTATTATTGATTAGTTCAGCCCAGAAACCGTACATCATTAACTCAGCATATCTAGCTTACATCATCTTGCAGAGTATATACCATACAAAAAGATAAATCTGTTTAATTCTTTAAACCTTTCTAGGGGTGTACATGAACATAGGGATTATCGGTATAGGAAGACTTGGTACAGCTCTCATAAAAGGGATAATCCGTGGCGGTATAGATCCAGGTAGTGTAAATGTGTATGATTTGTCTAGAGAAGCTCTAGAAGGTGTGAGAACCTTAGGTGTAAACATATGTAGTAGTGCTGTAGATGTATATATGAGTTCTACCGTAATTATCATTGCTGTTAAACCACAAGATGTTGTAAACGTTATCAAAACATTTCCTCAAACAGTTGACAAAAACAAGATCGTTGTATCTGTAGCTGCCTTCGTCCCCCTTAAGGTTTTAGAGAAACATCTGAAACACGTGAATGTCTATAGAGCTATGCCTAATATAGCTGTGGAAGTCAATAAAGGTTTCATAGCTTTAGCTCCTAGCGATAGAATAAACGATACTGTCGAGAAACTGTTTAAAATTGTTGGTGATACTGTATGGGTTAACGAGGAATTATTAGATCTACTTACAATAGTCTCTGCATCTACGCCTGCAATAGTTGTTGAACTTATTGATGCATTCATACTAGCTGCACTAAAGGCTGGTGTACCCTATGGTATCGCTAAGAGAGCCACATTATCGGTTTTTCAAGGCGTTGGGAAACTTTGTGAATATAGAGACCTTAGCTCAGTTAGAGATTCTGTTATAACTCCTAGAGGAACTACCATAAGTCTTGTGGAGAAGATATATATGTATGAAGTAAAGAGTAGGCTAATGAAGGCGCTTATAGATTCTATTGAAGAATATCTGGATAGGTTAAAGAAGTATAGAGAAAATATCGAAAATTGATTAACTTTAGGGTCTAGATCTAGTTAGTGTAGGTGGTTAAACTGGTGAATGAGATAGGGTATGAATTAGCTGAAGAGATTCTTAATGAAGTTCTTGGTAGGGGTGTTCAAGAGGCTGTTGTTAGAATCCATGAGAAAGTTACTGAAGGTGTTGTATTTGATAATGGAAAGTTGAAGGTTTGTTCATTTTCTAGGGTTAGCGGTATAGGCATAGCTGTATATATGGGAGGTTCTATAGGCTATGGATACACAACGAGATTTGATAGAGAAAGTATTCTGAGAGTTGTAGATGAGGCAGTATCTTTTGCTAGGAATTTGTATAGAGAATCGCTAGAAACTTGTGAATTAAAGAGCATGACTACTAAGAAAGATGTATATAGAGTTCCATATAATATAAATCCGTTGGATGCAGATATAGAACAAAAGATATCTCTTTTAGAGAAACTGAATAGGGAGTCCCTGAGTGTAGAGGGTATAGTTTCTGCTATAACGAGATATGGTTTTGAAAGAGATAGAAGGATTACTGTATCTAGTTTTGGTGCTAAAGTTGATGTAGAGGTAGTAGCTGTAGGTATTTCTCATACTGTTGTAGCTAAACATGTCGATACAGTTGAAAGAGTCTCCGACCAAAAAACATTCATAGGCGGATATGAATATATAGAGAAATACGATTGGTATAACTTCATTACCGAGATAAACAATCTTGCAGTAAAAACAGCGCAAGCTCCTGCAGTAAAACCTGGTGTATATACCGTTGTTATAGATAACGATCTCATAGGGCTTCTCCTGCATGAAGCATTTGGACACGCTTCTGAAGGAGATGTGGTCTACGCCAATATGTCTGTACTTAAGGATAGGGTAGGCGAGGTAGTAGCAAACGAGAATGTATCTATAGTAGATGAAGGTGTTGTTCCAGGAGGATATCCTGTTCCATACGATGATGAGGGTTTTGCTAAAGAAAAAACATATATAGTAAAGAACGGTATCCTTATCAATTACCTCCATAGCATTTTAACAGCTAAAAAGCTAGGCTATACGACTACAGGCAATGCTAGAGCTCAAGATGTATCCTACTACCCTCTAGTTAGACAAACAAATTTGTACATGCTTCCTGGTAATGCAGATATAGATGAGCTCTTCGAAGGTATAAAATACGGGATATATTTGAAAGGAAGAAGCGCTGGAGGAGGACAGGTTAATCCTAGTGTAGGTACATTTACGTTTGGTGTAGGACCATCATATACTATCAGGAACGGTGAGGTATCGGAACTTGTTAGAAATGCCATAGTTAGTGGAAATATTCTGGATGTGCTTAAGGATGTCGAGATAGTGAGTAAAGATCTAAAGATAGAGACCTCGGTATTTGGTGGATGTGGTAAAAATGGTCAATCAGTTCACGTAGGTTTTGGAGGTCCACATATAAGGGTTAAGAAGCTGGTGGTGGGAGCAAGATGATCGATGTAGAGAGGATTATTGAGAAAGGTATAAGAAGAGCAGAAGGACTTGGTGCATCTGAAGTAGAGATATATGTTGTTGATGAGTATTCTACAGCTCTTTCAACAACAATGAAGGGTTTTGAGGGTATCCGGAGAGGTAGTACTCTGACAGCTGATGTAAGGATAGCTATAGGCAAAAAGGTTACAGTCCAAGGAGCTATTATCTCTACTGAAAATGATCTAGATAACTTAATCGAGAAAGCGATATCCATAGCAAAGATAGTACCTGAAGATCCTCAGTGGGTTTCTTTAACGAGAGACTATGGATATACACAAGTATGTGATATAGTTGATGAAAGGGTTAGACACATGGATGAAACCAGCTCAATAGAGCTATTGAGGAGAGCTATAGAGTTACCTAAAGAGGTAGATGCAAGAGCATATACAACTTTAGCTGAGGTTGAATTATCGTACATACGTAAATGGATAGGTAATAGTTATGAGAAACCTTTATCTTATGATAAAACATCGTTTTATTTCGCAATAGATGTGAAGGCTGTAGAAAACGGTTACGAGAGTTCTTACCATAGCTACTATATAGCTCCAACATTAAGAGAATTCGATATGAATGAGTTTATAAAGAATGCTGTAGAAGTAGCAGTATCAACCATTAGGTCAAAACCTATAGATACGGGTAGCTATAACGTTATCTTTATGCCTCAGGTGCTAGCTTCAATTCTTAGGACACTTATAGTACCAGCCTTAAGAGCAGATCAGGTTCAGAAGAATAGATCACCACTAGCCAAGAAGTTGTTTAGCCAAGTTCTATCAGAAGAGATAACTATTATAGATGATGGTGTTGCACCAAATATGATACGTTCTGCACCGTTTGACGATGAAGGTGTGACAATGAAGAGAAAAACTGTTATTGATAAAGGTGTGTTACTAACGTATCTATATGACACCTATACAGCCTACATAGATAACCAGGAATCTACAGGAAATGCTGTTAGACATGGACTAGCATCACCACCTATACCAGATGCAACAAACATTATACTCCTCCCAGGTACCTCATCAATAGAAAATATCGTTAATGATCTCAAAGAAGCTATAGTTGTGTATGCTACAATAGGTGAATGGCTCTCTAATTCTGTAAACGGTAATCTAGGTGCAACAGTAGTGAACGCAGTATATTTCAAAAATGGTACACCATTGCATGGAGTTAAAGGTGTAACAATCTCTGGAAACATACATAACCTTCTCGATAGAGACCTCGTGGCAGTTTCAAGAGACATAGAGCTTGTTGGAAACATGCTGGTACCTGCTATATGCTCTAAAAATGTAGCTATAGCCGGTAAGTAGCAATTACGTTAGAACTTTTTGAAGAACGTTCCTCTCTATAGCCATTCTCAACTCTCTTGAAATTCTTCTACCTGTACTCATAGGTTCATTCCAATAGAGATACGAGTAGGGGCTACCATCTATGTAGAGATTGGTGCCAGCCACTATTCTACCTGAGAATTCGAACACCTTTATATTCATATCTCTATCTATAATGCTCTCGAGGCAGAAAGGCCCTATAATACCCGAAGGTACGAAACTTTTAGCGGCTTCAACAAATTTTATACCATATTCAAGCACTTTTGGTAAGAGGCTTTCTCTAAGTACAAGAGGTATATTACCTACTACAGTAAACGTTGGCTCTAGATCTATATGTATCGATATGTTTGGAGGTATCCTCTTGATACCATCTATATCTGATTCGTATCTTATATCAGCTCCTAGAATCTCAACACGATCTAGTATAGGGCTATAGAAGTAGTGATAATAAGCTGTTACTCCAACAATGTATTCCTGGATTATAATCTCATCAAGATTCTTCACAATTCCTTTCTTCATGTACTCATTAATTTTTTCAATTATTTTATCTTTAGACATGGCTATAAAGTATCCTCTACCACCTTTAGCACCTGGAAGCTTAACCATGACTGGTTTCGTTATTTCATCCCCTAGATTAAATATTTCTGGAATAGGTATACCTGCTTTCTTAAGTAAAGCCATTTTTTTATGTTGATTAGCTTCAATTGAAAACAGATATCTAGAGCCGAATATAGGAATAGGTATATATTCTGCACACTCTAAACCTACATACTCGACATAACTTCCATGAGGAATCAAAACACTATTCCTACTTCTGAGTTGAAGAACAACTTCATCATTACAGAGATCTCTCCAACTCTCAACAACAATAACGTGGTCAATAAGATGCTTAAAGTTGTTGTAGAACCATAGTCTATCTTTAGTACATATTAAAACACTCGAGAGCTTCTCTAGCTTGGCTCCATGAAGAATCTGTAGAGATGAATGACTTGCTAAAGTAGCTACAGATATCTTTTCTGGATCGTATCCAGCGATAACTCTATCTATATTTATCATCGTTTTTCACAATGTACATACAGATTCTATAATGGACTTAGCGTAATTTATTGTTCGTTCAATAAGCTCTCTATAGTTACCCAGATAGTTTCTATAATCAAGAATCTCTCTAAGCTCTTCTTGTGAGAAGTATTTAGCTATTTCTGTATCGTTGATCAGCTGATCTAGAAGAGATCCATTAGAAGAAATACTTCTTGTAATCTCCTGAAGTTTTTTGTGTGCTATATGTCTAGGCATACCTTTTTCTACAAGTTTGATCATAACGGCTTCAGCCATTATAGCTCCTCTACTTAACTCTAGGTTTCTTCTCATAGCGTTTTCATCAACATATATAGTGTTGAGCAACTTCTCCATATCGAGAAGTATCTGGTCTATAACTAGAAACATATGTGGTATTAGTATTCTCTCACTACTACTGTTTGTGAGATCTCTTTCATGCATAAGAGGTATATTCTCTAGAGCAGTTAAGACAAGAGCTCTAGCTATCTTAGCTAATCCTGATATTCTTTCAGCCGTAATAGGATTTCTTTTATGTGGCATCGTACTACTTCCCACCCTCGTGACCGCTTCATATACCTCACCTATCTCTGGTCTCGAAAGTTCTCTTACCTCAAGAGCAAATCTATCCAATTGACTAGCTAGTATAGCCAGATTCGATATAATTTCAGCAAAACCATCTCTAGGAGCTACCTGTGTAGAAATTATATGGGGCTCGAGACGTAGATACTCTAGGGTATACTTCTCGACCTCAAGTCCCTTTCCACTCCATGCAGCCATCGTTCCAACAGCTCCACTAATCTTGCCCTTAACAACCCTTTTGCTAGATTCACACAACCTCTCGTAGCTTCTAGTGAATTCATATACATAGTTCGCCATCTTGAATCCAAATGTCATTGGTATCGCATGCTGTCCATGTGTTCGTCCAACCATGAGTGTATCCCTATGTTTTTCAACTAGATCTATAATCATGTATATGGTTTTCCTCAATCTATTCATAATAATGTTTAGAGCCTCCCTTAATATCAAGGCCCAAGAAGTATCCACAATATCGTATGATGTAGCTCCAAGATGTATATATCTACCACATTCACCACATCTTTCACCCAATATATACGCAAGAGATGCGACATCATGGCCTAGATCTTTTTCCCGTGAATACATTTCAGAAGCTTTCATGTTTTCAGAACATTTTTCGACAACCTCTACACATTCTCTAGGTACTAAACCAGCCTTAGATAGACCAACTATAAGAGCTTTTTCAACAAGTATATAGTGTTTTACTATCGATTCTGCTCTAAATAATTCCCTCATCTCTTCTGATCCATATCTCCACTCTAAGGTACACATAAAGTCTAGAGACATAGAATCACCTCTATCATGTAATTATTTCTTCAATACAGTTCATATATATACAGTCCTTTATCTCCATAGCTATACGTCTACCCATACTTATCGGCTTACCGAAATAGAGCTTACTATACTGACTACCTATACCCATGTGCACATTCGTACCACCACCTATCCTTAGAGCTACATCGAAAACAACTACATCCATATCAGGTGTAACAAAGAGTTGTAATGTGAATGGCCCTATTACTCCGGGAGGCTCTACTCTTTCTACAGCTTCAACAAATCTATCGCCTATCATGAAGAGCTTCTCAAGCATACTCTCTCTAATTGTCGCCATCTCGTGACCTATCTCTATCATCTCTATATCTATGTACTCCTTCAGCTCAAGCTGAATTTCTGCCGGTAACTTGAGGAATCCATCAACATTGGTTTGAAGCCTTCTATCAATACTTATCAACTCTGTATCTCTTCTAGCAATACTTCTAAAGTAGTTAACATTGAAGTGTGCTCCTATAACAAGTTCCTCTATAGAGGCTTTATCGAGATCTTTTTCGCTGATGATACCATCAGCAACGAGTTTTTGGAACTTCTTCCAAAAATCATCTTTATCAACAGCTACAAAAAAGCCTCTCTCAACCCTCTTTTTGGCGTGAGGCATCTTAACCATGACTGGTCTATCTATCTCATTTGGTTCGTTAAAGGTTTTGGGTCTCCTTATACCAGCTACATCTAGTAGTCTGTAGTATGTTTTTTCACCTACTCTTTCCTCATATCTAAGGAGGTACCTATTCCCAAATATAGGGATATTGAACCGCTTTTCAATGTTTTCATAACCTACATACACTGAGAAACTTCTGTTGGGTACGAATATAGAGTTGTAGAGTCTGAGAGTGGATACAACATTTTCATTAACTATATCTGCGAACCTATCGAGAATTATAGGGTGATCCACAATTCTTCTGAATCTAAGATAAGGTGTCTCTCTACCTTTCTGACAAATAGCTACAGTTCTGAATCCCTCATCTTTAGCGCCATCAAATAGGTCAAGAGCTGAATGACTTGCTATTGTCGATATGCTTAGGTGGTCCATATCTAGGCTATAACTCTCCAACAGTTCCTTGGGATTAAACTTCTTATCCAAATATCTCAACCGGATTAATCATAGCTAGTCTCAATATATAAGGCTTTTGAAAACACTATATGTATTAAATAAAGATAGTAATAGAGCGATATATACACGTTTATTTAAATCTAGGATTGGCTACCTAGTCTATGGCTACTGATGTGACCCAATGTATATATCTCTCGATCTTACCTAACGCCACTTCTCTATAGAGGTCCATCAACTTTTTAGTAACTTCACCCACATTACCATTCCCTACAGTTCTACCATCTATCTCTATAATGGGTGTTATTTCTGCAGCTGTACCTGTGAAGAAAACTTCATCACTAGTGTATAGCTCTGCACGCCTAATTCTTCTCTCTTTAACCTTTATACCTAATACTTCTTTTGCTAGAGTAATAACGGTATCCCTGGTTATTCCCTCTAGAATACTGTTATAAACAGGAGGTGTTATTAATTCACCGTTCTTGACTATAAATATGTTTTCGCCAGAACCTTCAGCTACATAGCCTTCGCTATCAAGCAGTACAGCTTCATCATAACCATTTATATGGGCTTCTAAAGCCGTTAAATGGTAAAGCAGATAAATACCTGTTGCTTTAGCTTCAACAGGTATTGAATCTGGCGCTGGTTTTCTCCATGACGATACCATACACCTTATTCCATTAGGTTTAAGATATTTACCAAATTCTACAGATATTATAGCTACATCCACGGGATTCTGAGCTCTTAAACCAAAACTCCCTAATCCTCTAAAGGCTATAGGTCTTATGTATATATCGTTTCTAAACTTATTTGCTTTCACAAGCTCTATAGTTGCATCTATAAGCCTCCTCATAGGATACGGAATATCCATATAGATGATTTTTGCTGATCTATACAATCTCACTATATGATCCTCTAATCTGAATATCTTGATAAACCCATTATCGTAATAACCCCTTATACCCTCGAAAACGCCAGTACCATAGTGGAGAGCATGTGAAAACACGTGAACTTTAGCTTCATCCCATTTAACTATAGATCCGTTGAACCATACATAAGGAGGCCATTTAATAGGTATACCACTTTCCTTAGACATGAATTCAAGCCTCTTTGATTTGGCTATACTAGTAACTCTAGCTAAGGGTAGATATAATAAGTTTATATCAGTATAACTAGCTGATACATGTTTATACATATAAACTATATAGTTATCTAGTCATTGGCTGCTACAAGGATTACCAACAATGTATCCCAATATAGATATTTCATTTATTAGTAAGTAGATATGAGAATGAATGCCATTTGGCGGAGATTTCGCTACACATAAGCTAATTATCTGGATATTCACCAGATGTGCAATAGAGTAACATAGTAAAGGTATATTCATTAAGACTGAAGGATTTATAGTATGGCCTGAAGATAGAGGGAAATCGTTAATGGTTATATACCTAAACACGTAGATGGTACAAAGAGGTAAGGCTCATGGATCTAGATGACTTGGCTAATAAAGCTATCGAGTCATGCAGTAACTACAATGAGTATAGAGATATATTGAAGAAGTTTAAGGATCAACTAGAGTTTGAATATAATATGATGGACAAGAAGATGGTTATTGTCTCGAACAATATCGATAAAGCCGTATTCTTTGGAGATATACATGGAGATCTACACACACTCTATTTATTGATTAAAGAAACAAGGTTACTAGAGCTCTTAAGGAATGGATGGTATGCTGTATTCCTTGGAGATTATATAGATAGAGGTGAAAACCAATTAGAGGTGCTCGCACTCATATCTCTACTTAAGAACGAGTACCCCAGTAGAGTCATAACTTTACGAGGAAACCATGAACCCGTACCTCATCTTGTTCCATATCCCCATGACTACATACATTATCTTGTACATAGGTTTGGGAAAGCTGATGGGCTAGAGCTCTATGAACTTAGTAGAGAATTGTTCAACTATATGCCGTTAGCTCTATACATATATGGAAAACTGTTCGCTGTTCATGGTGGTCCTCCAATTAAACGTGTACAGAAATTTGAGGATCCTCATGAGATACTTTCTATTGAAAACGATATTGAAGCTATAGAAGATATGCTGTGGAGCGACCCTATTGAAAACGATATAGAGTATGTGGATAGTTATAGAGGAGCGGGTAAGTTATGGGGTATACCGATAACAAAACAAACATTAAGGAAACTCAACATAAAGCTCATCGTGAGAGGACATGAACCTGTTAATGGGTATCGTTTTAGTCATGACGGTAAAGTGCTAACATTATTCAGTATGAAGGGCCACTATGGCAATAGTTGTGCTTCATGTCTAAAGCTTCACCTAGATAATCTAGATGAAGATAGTAATGAATCACTTGAAAATGTCATTAAAAACAACATCATCTCTGTATAACCACCATATAATCATTTTCATCACCTAGATAAAGCCTATGATGGGTTCTTCCATTGATAGTCTCTACAAGTTCTATTGTTCCATATGCCTCAACAATATCATCTTCAGTAGCAATCTCGTTGAATCGTCCTCTTAAGCTGTACACCTCAGTAACATTATCTACTTTCACACCATAATCATGTTCAACAATCTCTACTCTATATCTACATGGTGTATATATGGAGTCCTTAGAGTCTACAATTCTGAGTTTAAGGAGAGCTTTACCTAACTTTTTGCATCTATAGGTGCCGTATTGAGGTTCTTCCCACGGATATTTAACTAACCTTATGAAATACTCTCTATTCTTGAAAAACCCTTCAAGTAGCCTCCTAGATTCTTGATAAAGCATCTGATCGAAAGTTATAGGAGTCTCTATAGCTCTTCTTAAGTAAAGTTGTTTGAGAGTTTCTTTAGTGTATCTACGGTATCTATGGTCTCTATCTACAACTTCTTTAAGATAGCTATAGACTCTAAATCCGTTATTCCTACCATAGATAACAATGTCTATATCAGAATCAGCTCTATGTAGCTCTACAAGAACAGAGCCAGAAACGCCAATGGCTTTAACTCCTGTAGAATCAATTATGTCTACCACCATATCCTTTACATCAGTTAATGTTGCATCTGATGTAGATAACTCTATGAGTTCTTCAGCTTTCTTCACAGGATTATATATCTTGGCTATATCTGTAGTAGGTACCAAGACAATACTTCTACAGAAAAATTCATCATGCTTAATATATTTGGTGTATATAGATGTAGCATAGTTGTATTCTTCATTTATACTCGATATCTTTTTGTATCTCATACCATTTCTGTCAACTCTATCACCATTAACATCAACAACATACTTAGGGAAAGAAACAACACTACCTAATGGATGTGTAACTCCTTTTGCATAGAATATGTCTCCTTCTCTGAGCTTAAAGAAGAAACCCTCAATAATACCTATGTCCAACCTTTACCACTCTACAAATAAATACATAGATATATTGTAATAAGCTTTAATATTAGTTCACATGACATGAAGTTTATTGGGGTGTTGAAATGTTTAGATACTCATTTGAGCAAAAGATATTTGAAATAAAGGGTTTAAAGATAGGAGGACAGCCGGGAGAGAATCCACCTATACTAATAGGATCTATATTCTACCATAGACATAAAATTGTTGAAGACGAGAAAAAGGGGATATTCAATAAATCAGAAGCTGAAGCTCTTATAAAGAAGGTAGAGGAGTTATCAGATAAAACCAAGATACCTTATATGTTCGATGTAGTTGGAAGTACTGCTGAAGCTATAGTTAAGTATATAGATTTTGTTGCAACTGTAACACAAGCCCCAATACTAGTTGATGCTTTAAGCGATATAGCTGTAGCTACAGCTGCGCTAAAACATGTTAAAGAAGTTGGTCTAACTGATAGAGCTATATATAACTCTTTAACGGCTAAATCAAAAGATGAAGAATACAAAATTATTCAAGAAAATGGTATTGATAAAGCTGTGCTACTGCTCTATACAGATAAAGTCCTAGATGTTGAAGCAAGGCTGAAGAGCCTTGAAATAATGCTTGAGAAAACCAAGATCTATGGTATTAGCAAACTTCTTGTAGACACTTTTGTCATAGATATACCTACTCTATCAATAGCTATGAAAACAGGCATAGAGGTTAAGAAAAGATATGGACTACCTTTTGGATGTGGTGCGCATAATGCTATATCGGCGCAGAGAAAATCATTTAAAGAGAGATTTGGTAGTGAAGGAGTTAAGGTATGTGAGCTTGCATCTAATCTTGCAACAATTGTTGTAGGAGCAGACTTCTTGCTCTATGGACCTATCGAGGCAGCTATCGATATCTTTCCATCAGTCTACACTATATATACCTCCTATAGATATCTAAAGCGAATGAATCAGACAATACATATATAGATTGTTTTTCAATCCACAGATCGTTCTCTCCAGCCAAATAAATGATTGATGTACTTTACATCATGATATTCTGTTCCAATAAGTCTATGTATCTAAAGATTGAATCAACAATAAGCGTAACTATAGTTGATCTAGGTTCTAGCTCTTTCGATATCTTTAATGCACCAACAATATTTGCTCCCGAGGATATTCCACCTAAGACTCCTTCATCTCTAACTAACCTCAATGACATATCTAGTGCTTCGGAATAAGGAACTTCTATAACCTTGTCTATGATGCTTCTATCTAGTAGTGGTGCTATATCTTTGTGTAGAAGTCCCTCTATTCTATCTATACCAGGTCCTCCAGCAAGTTTTGATCCTTTTGGAGTAACTGCAACAATTACTACATCCCTCTTTCTCTCTTTAAGATACCTACCGACACCTGTAATCGTTCCTCCTGTACCAACACCCATAACGAAACAATCTATAGATCCGTTCAACTGATTCCATATCTCAACAGCTGTAGTTTCATAGTGTGCCCTAACGTTCGCGGGATTTGCATACTGATTTAGGAATACACCACCTCTTTCTTTAGCTATATCTTCAGCAAGCTTAAGATAATAGTTTGGAGATGATGGATCTTCATTACCAAAAACTACTTCAGCACCCATGAGCTTCAATAAACGTACCTTATTTACACTTGTAGCTTTAGGAACTACGATAATAGGGATTAGACCAAATCTTTTAGCTATAAAGGTTACAGATATAGCTGTATTACCGCTAGAAGCTTCAACCACAATATCTCCTTCTTTGAGACCGTACTTTTCTATAGCACTCTTAACCATATATAGAGCAATTCTATCTTTATGACTACCGGTAGGGTTAAAGTATTCAAGTTTAACCAATAGCCTACAGTTGTTAAAGGGTCTAATTCTAGTGAGCTCAAGTATGGGTGTATTCCCTATAAATCTCATTATATCGGTAACACTCATTGTTACAACCCTATGTCATGTATTTTAGCCTATACCTTATAAAAAGCTAAACAAAATTAAGAATTTGATCAAAGATTATCAATGTTAAGCAAATTGTACAGAATATTGATGCAGGTAAAAAATGATAATTTATGTTCAATTCCCTGGCTATACTTCTCGGCTAACTTAATCCAAGTAGTGCTGGATCTATGCCTAAGCTTTGGGCAAGTGTTTTGTACTCATCAAGAGACATGACTACTACTTCATCTCCTGTGGGTGCTACAAACTTTATACTTCTTGTTGAAACTATATCGACCCCTGTATCGTATATTCTGTTTGATGGGTAATTAGGTATCAATTGCTTTATTGCATTATCTATACCCATTTTAGTCATATTGTATAGTAGTTTAACTCCATAATATCCCATGAAGTATTGTCTCTGACCCACTGTAGCTAGAGCATAACCTTCTATGAGTGGTGGTACATTATCTGATGTAACATCAAACTCTATCAATACAACCTTTCCTGGGGATATACCTGCCTGATTTAGTGCTTTAGCCCATGCTGGACCATCGTATGCATAGACACCGAAAGCTATATGGAGATCGGGGTGACTTTGAAGAACCGATAACGCTAGACTTAGTGCTTGGACGGGATCTTCTTGATCATTGTATGGACCTAGCCATATCAAGTTTATGTTGCCTCTTATATCGGGATCTTTTTGTGAACATTCCTCTATGGCTTTCTTAAAGCCATCCATTCGTTCTAGTGAGTTCATAGCTGTAAGAGAGCCCGTAAGCATAGCTATTTTTAGAGTTGCGCCAGGTCTTATGTATCCTTTTTCTTTAGCAAATTGCCAAGCAACTAGACCAGCAAGATATCCTGCTCTCCAGTTACCAGTACCTAGATACACAAGCCTATTACTTTGAGGAGCATCAGTATCTATGGTAATAACAGGTATACCTTGCTGTAGAGCTTTATTTATGTAGGGAGTGGCTGCACCAGGATCAGAAGGAGCTATAGCTATTCCGGCAACTTTCTGAGCTACGTAAGAATCCATTGTACTTAATTGGGCTGGTACATCTTCTTTTGAAGGAACCCAAAATATAGCCTCTACCCCTAGTTCTTCACCAGCCTTCTTAACACCAGCCTCAACAACGCTCCAGTAAGGATGTACTGATTTGCCTATAACAACGAATACAGGTTTCTTAGCAACTTGAGGTCTTATGTACATCCAAGCAATAATTCCACCAACTATAGCTATAATGACGACGGTTATAATTACGTAAGCAAGAGTTTTAGACATAGCTTTCATATCCACACCCTACCTCAAGTATATATATTGTTCTCGTAGATAAAAATTTTCATGAATATTTAAATAATCTACAAACGGTAAACCTAGGTTTATCTACCTTTTCTTCTGTAAAGGTCTATTGCCACAGCAATAGCTAGAATCACGCCCGTTATGGAGTCATACCAGTATGGAGATACTCCTGTAAGAACTAAGGCATTCCTTATTAGTGTTACCAAGAAAGCACCTATAACAGAACCTAGAGCTATTCCTTCACCTCCTGCTAGACTTACACCACCAATGGCATTAGAAGCTATAGCATACAATTCTTGACCTTTTCCAACACCTGGGTAACCAGTCATCATTAATGCTGTAAATATTACTCCAGCTATAGCAGCACATATACTGCTATAAGAATACGCAAATAGACGTGCCTTGTTGATTGGAACACCACTCAATCTAGCAACATCTATATTGCCACCAATAGCATAAAGATATCTACCAACTATTGTATATCTCTGAATGAATATAGTTATGCTTCCAACAATAATGAGAATAAGGGCTAACATCAACGGTTGTGCAATAAGTGATAGTTCTCTATATTCGTGAAGAACTATTGGCCATCCCAGAGTAATTGCACTAGCAAATCCTCCCCAGAATATTAAGCTAGCTAGGGTTATAATGAATGCAGGCATTATTTGAGGCAATGGTGGTGAAAAGAAGCTTACTACAGCTCCATGAAAAAGTCCTATAAGAGCACAAATAAGTATCGTGACTATTATACCTAAAATTATTACCGTTAATGTGCTTCCTGGGACTCTTGTTATAAATAGTGCTAGTATCATTGATGCTGCTGATGCAATAGAGCCTACTGAAAGATCTATACTGCCAGAAATAAGTACCATAGATTCTCCCATGGCTAAAACACTTAATCCTAGAAACCATGTTAGAAGAACTTGCCAATTCTCTATACTCCAAAACCTGGGATTAACTATACCAGTGATTATGGATATTACGGCTATCGCTATAACGATATTGAATATAGGTACGCGGCCTTTGATCAATTCATCAAACTTTATGCTCATGAAAATCCCTACCATCATTATACATAGGATTTATATATAAGTTTTTATATATTTATCGAAATGAGTTGAAACTGGGTAAAGATATGGAAAAACAGCTAGAGAATGCGAAATATTCTTCACCAATACTTGTAGCCAAGAACATCTACAAGCGATTTCCAGGTGTTGTAGCAGTAAAGGGTGTCTCGATAGAGGTTTTTAGAGGCGAAATAGTTGGTCTTGTTGGTGAAAATGGTGCAGGAAAATCTACATTACTCAAATGTATTAGCGGAGTTCTCAGAAAAGACGATGGCACAATTTTTTGGCTTGGTCGAGAAGTTGAATTTCGTTCGCCTCATGAAGCCTTGGAACATGGAATTATGTATGTACCACAAGATATAGTTTTGGCTCGAAATCTATCTATATACGATAACATATTCTTGGGTATGGAGAAAAAAAGAATGTTTTCATTAAAGAGAAGCTCTACAGAAGTTGATGTCGCAAAAAGATTGCTTAACGAACTTGGTATCGATATAGATCCTAAGATCAAGGGAAAAGATATAGGTGCCGCTATAGCTCAAATGGTTCTAATAGCTAGAGCTCTTCACTTTAATGCAAAACTCATAGCTTTTGATGAACCTACATCAGCTCTAGGACCTGTTGAAGTTGAAAAACTTCTGAACATCATGGTTAAACTGAAGAACGTAGGCATATCTATGATATTCGTTAGTCATAAAATAGAGGAGGTCATGAAAGTAGCAGATCGAATATATGTTATGAGAGATGGCCATATAGTTGCAGAATTCACTAGAGATTCATTCAATTTGAATGAGATTATAAGAGCTATGATAGCTAGAGAAATAAAGGAATTCTTCCCAAAAGAAGAGATAAGTATAGGTCCTTCAATTCTAGAGGTTAAAAACTTGTCAGATAGCTATGGCTTCATAAAGAATGTGTCTTTTACTGTTCGAAAAGGAGAAATTTTAGGAATTTATGGAATTGTTGGTTCTGGTAGAAGTGAAATGATATTGACGTTACTGGGCTATAGGCCCAGAAGTGAAGGAGAGATTTATATAGATGGTAGAAGAGTAGAAATAAATAAGCCTTCTGATGCATTTAGGTATGGTTTAGCATATCTCCCCGAAGACTGGAGGCTTTCTCTAGTGTACCTAATGTCGGCAAAAGATAACATAACTCTTCCAATAATAAATAAAATGAAACGTGTAGAGATTGGGTTAATATCGCCAATAAAGTTATCTGAAGAACTAGAGATAGCACATAACTATATCGAGAAACTGAAGATAACTCCGCGAGATCCCTTCAGAAGAGCAATGTTCTTGAGCGGTGGTAATAGACAAAAGGTTGCATTAGCTAAACTATTGGCATCAAATGCAAAAGTATTGATACTTGATGAGCCAACACATGGTATAGATGTAGGAACTAAAGTAGAGATTAGAAAACTCATTGTGGAATTGGCTAAAGAGGGAAAAGGAATAGTGTTAATATCATCAGAACTTCCAGAGATAACAAATATGTGTGATAGAGTTCTTGTAATGAAGAGAGGTACTATTGTAGCTCAATTCGAACGCAAAGAAGTTTCAGAAGATAAAATAGTTAAGGCAGCTGTATTGGAGAGTGCTTAGTTTTCTACGTAGTACCATCGTATAAAGTTAGAAAGATTTCTAAAGGCTATGTCGTTGATTAGCAAATTAACTAACATATTCAATAAACAGAGCTCTATGACTATCGCCAAATCTCTGACAGCTTCAAATTTTCAACTCTATAATTTAGATTATCATTAAGATACATTAAGTAGATAGAATCTTTATGGTTTAACCATGGATATTGTGTCTATATAGTGTTTGTTTCTTCAGATTATTAATGAAGTTACCTAGATTCTCAAATGTTTCTTTTGAGATTAGTGAGCTGTTTTCAAGAAGTATTGAGAGAACTTTTCTTAATGCTCTCTTCATATTTCTCTCCTTCAATATCTTTGTAAGCTCTTCTACCGAGATATCTACATGTTCTTTGTGTTCGCTAAGTACTTTAACTATTTTCCAAGCAAAACTATGTGCATCATGTATATCAATGCTGCTAAGTATTGATGAAAATTCATCTATGTAATTCTTCATCTTAATCACAGCCTTAGCTGCATTATCGTCAATTATTTCTATAAGTTTATCTGTAATGTTTTCTGTTATAAGTAATGCTGCTGATTTCGCATCATATAGGTACTTTACATACATAGCTTCTGGATAAACCTCTGATTCTAGCTCAATCACCATGGGGTTTTCTGGATCTTCTGTAGCTATGTAGGCAAAATATGATCTTGTTTCAACTCTTTTTAAAACCTCTTCATAGAGCGTGTTTAGAGGTTTAGGCTCTATATATTCTGGAGATCTATATGGTATAAGTCTAGATGTTTCACTCCATGTATAGAGCCTGCCGTTTGGATCTCTAGCCATCAGTATATAGAGCTTGTATCTTCTGTAGTCTTCTCCCAACGGATAGGGAGGTTTTGTTATTGCTGGCTCTGGACCTTCCAACACAAATGTAAAGGTCCATCCCCTGAATCTGTCTAGAGATTTATAGACATTCTCTTCCTGAGCTATTCTATCAGCTACATATACATAGGGATTAGCTATAGAGTCTATAGACTCTATAACAAGTCTGCCTCTCTCAAAATACATGTTATGAAGAACATACCGTGTAGCAAAGATCCATCTATTCATTACCGGATTGAAATAAGCTGTAACTTGCCATCCATCAACTCTCCTAGTTACTTCTACAGGTAGTCTATCGCAATACTCATCTTGAGGTACCCCAGGTGATTTAGCGTAACTTAAGGCTTTAGGAATTGGATAAGCAAGCACCTCTTTAGGTTCATTATCGCTAAAGAGTATCACAGTACCATAGAGATGCAGAGTGAGTGGAAATACCTTAAACGGTGTCTTCTGATTCCATGAATATATGCATATAGAGTTACCATCAACCTTGGTACATCTCTTCTCTACATATCTATTGAATAACTGTTCATACCTACTGATCACAACATCAAGCTTCTTAGTTGGTTGACCTAAGATCCATCCAATGAATTTAATCTCGTCTTCCGAAGGCTCGTATTTCTCGTGTTTAACTCTATAGATGAATTTTTCAGCAATAAAAACCCTATTCATAGAGACCCCATTTTAACTATTTATTTTAAGCTACTAATAGTTCTGCTAATTACTTCAGAAAATCTTTAGTTTATATTTAGAGATAAATATCTCTATTTTGTTCTTGTAATAATTCTATTATCTAGTATCAAAACTCTTTAACATCTATAGCGCCTTCCTAGTACATCCAGAACAACTAAATTAATGTATAACAACCATCTCCTATTCTGTTGAACAATACTCGATATTGTATTCATTCTCTATTCTAACTCCGCGAATTTCTGCTATATCCAAAATGCAAGGACTAAATGCTCTAGTCCTATTAGATTTGTGAACAATAAGTCTAGTTTTACATATTGATAATAAACTATCAAGAATGTGAAGTGTGTAAAACTACTATCTATATTTCTTCTAAAAGAACTCAAATTAGTTGATTCTGATCTCTTAACCATTTTAGAGAATATGTTCACATATTGTATTGATTTTATCAAGAAATAAAAGATAATATACAACGACCTTGTATCTGAATAATATTGAATTTAAATAATGATTCTAGAACCGATGTGAAAGGTCATAGTTAAATACAAGCATTTCAACCTAATGCTTAACTTAATCAAGAGAAGCTATCTAAAGTTAATGATATAATCAACTCTTGAGATAAGTGATACCAGAAACAGCTTAAGTCATCTACAGTAATAGTCGTAGCTATATGTATAGTGTATTTGAAGTAACATTATAACTAAAGTAATCAACTCCATATTTTGTCATAACGAGGTATTTATGGTATAAAGATTTAGATAAATCATAAACTTACGGTACTTTTTAATCGAAAAATTTATATAATGATCAGACCAAATTCAGAGTGTTCTGTAGAGAGCTGGATTGGTGCTTATTGTTTTGAATAGATATAGAGTTAAAGAAGTTATAAAGAGGTGGATGATTTTGAGGACACCTGGACTCTATGAATCTATAGAGCCATTATGTTTAAGAGTCTATAGGAGAAGTTGTCTAGATCTGTTCCTAGATGAACCAGACAAATTTAGAGAACTACTGATGATGCAGTTCAGGGATCAGAACTACATCTACTTCTTAATCAGATATACAATAATTAGACCTCTTCTTAAGGAGTTAAGGAGAGAGGAACTGGAGGAAGAACTTGCCACAGATTTTATTAACGATATTGATAAGTTCAAGACAACCTTTAGAGACACTATAGCTGCTGCCTAATATTGATAGCAATACTTAAGTCCTGGACTCTACATACGGATAACTCTATTACCACTAGCAAAATTTTTATATCTTATGCATTAAGTAAGTGGATTAGGTGTTAATTATGTCAAGAGATCAGATAATTGGATTAGGACTTTTAGTAGCATCGATAGCTGTATCGCTACTTATAATATACTTACTGTTCTTTTCAGTAGAAGAGATCGCAATGATAACTATGAAGATAATAGTTATAGCTGCAGTAGTCGCTTTAGCTGGTATTGTTGGATGGATAGGATATACATTAGCAACAACACCACCACCTAAACCAATTGAAGAAATAGAGAAAGAGATAGAGGAAGAACTTAAGAAACTTGAGCAAGAAACCAAAAAAGAAGAACAGAAATAAACATTAAGGATTGGTATTGTATCTATATCTAATATGCTGATACTATCGCTAATGTTCTAGCGCTAGACCTCCAAATATAGTTTAAGTATAATAAATCCCAACCCTGTATCATTTACGTTTATTTAGTATACATCTCGATATTCTAAATAATCTAGATAGATATATTGCTGATTTTGATCTGTTTAAGATCTTGATTACCTTAGCCCTCTATTCTAATTTGAAGGCTAAGACCCCCACCTCACCTCCTCAAAACGAAGGTGCATCAACGGATCGATGTATCATCATTCCTGGTTTTAGAGCAATGTAAGTCTTTCTGGGATCTTTAGATCTCTAGTTGGGTTGTTCTAAACCTGTTAGTCCTTAGTCTTTTTCTTGTCTACTTCAGTATTGTATCTTATGTTAGTGTATGATGTTCCAAAGGTTGTGATATTCATCAATAAATACATCTGAAACAAGCTACCGTTAGATACTTTGTTTGTCTATAGAATTCGTCTACATGGTTTACAGTTTTACAGCGCTATTGAACTCCAATAAATCAACATTTGCGTGATAATGTTAAGCATTGAGTAGAAGATCCTGGAACATGAGTTTGATAGCTTCTTTTCTTTTTCTAGATTCGAATTCCTCGAATGTTCCCTTAACTATTATCTCGTATAGTTTTGCATGTTTGTTTGGTGCAGGTCTTAAGATTCTGCCTAATCTTTGGATGAACTGTCTTCTTGATGATGTGCCTGCTACAATTATGCCGACGTTTGCGTCAGGTATGTCTATACCTTCATCGCCGACTGTTGTTAGAACCAGTACTCTCAGTAATCCTTGTTTAAAGGCTTCTAATCTTCTTCTTCTTGTTGTTTCATCTAGTTCTCCAATTATGTAGTGTGTTTGAAGTTTTTCAGCAAGTTTTTTGGCTTGCTCTACATATTGTGTAAACACTATTATTTTGCTTCCTTGTTCGAGTTCTTTAGATACTATTCCTTCAACAGTTTTAATCTTTTCTTCAGCATTATGTACAAGCATCCTTAGTTCTGCTCTAATTTTTACAGCTTCTAGGGCTTCTGGTATTCCTCTTCTAGCTTCTTCAAGAATTTCTTCAAAAGTTTTTCCAGCCACCAGTCTTCTATATCTCTCTATAAGCTCTTTGTATTTTTTCTTTTCTTCTGGTGTAAGATTTACTTTGATTGACTCTATAGTGAAGGGAGCTATATAACCTAGTTGTGCTAATTCTGCAACAGACCTGCTGTAGACGATACCACCCATTAGTGGGAAGAGCTCGTTATGCCTTCCATCCTCCCTTATGACTGTAGCCGAAAGACCTAGTCTGTATTTTGCAAACATGTTTTCAGCTATATACCTGAATTTGTCTGCAGGCAGATGATGTACTTCATCTACAACTAAGAAGGAGAAATAAGGTGAAAGCGATTTTATGTATCTAAATGCCGATTGATACGTGGTAATGGTTACTGGAGCTATGCGTTTCTCGGAGCTATAGAAAAATCCTATTAGTGATTTAGGTATACCTGTAAAACCAGCTATCTTTTCTCCCCATTGAAACATTTGCTCCTTGGTATAAGTTACTACAAGTGTCTTAACATTAAGTTCAGCTATAGCTGATACAGCAATGATAGTCTTACCTGTACCTGTAGGTAGTGCTACAATACCTCTATAGCCGTTCTTACGCCATGAATCTAGAGCCTCTATCTGGTAGTCCCGTAATTCGCCTTTGAAGGAGATCTTTAACGGTATATCAATTCTATCGCTAATACTGCTCTCATTAATAACGACAATACCATTGTTTTTCAGTGTCTCAATAACATCAAAAAAATACATAGGTTTAAGCAGCTTGAACATCTTCGTAGACCTCTCATATATTATCCACCCCTTCTTCTTAACATCATCGATTTTCTCGCCAAGATAAGTGCTTGGAACCAAAACCACTTCGTTATTCTGCATCTTTACCAACACTTTAGGCATAAAATCTTCAACAATCTTCCTAACATCATCTATACATCCTGTCTCGAATTCAGCATCATAATCAATCAGTATATCTAGCACATCACTAGGCTCTACTTCACCCTCTCTAACTGCTCTAGAAAGTTTATTTGTATCAAGTTGAAATCTTGATTTCCCTTCCTCTCTACCTAGATACTTAGTGAATTTCGTGAGAAGTTTAAAATCCTCTTCATCTATCCAATCACTAATATAAAATACTATTGCCTTATCCATAGTGCTATACCTTAAGATCTAACATACATTACCTCGTGATATCTGCACCACATTATCTGTAGCTAGATACTAAATAAATTATGTGGTGAACAGAAAACATATACCCGTAGATTGTATTAATACATGGAGAACTTCTTTAGTTCTTTTTTAGAGCTGTAAATCAATAGTGTATCCAGTTATACGTGGCTCTATACGATATCCAGAGATTTCCTCAATAAATTTAGGTACAGTATTTTTGATGAAATACTTGATGTTGTTGTCCTTGATGGGTACCAGGAACCCTACAGTTTCTTGAGAACCGTATAGATATCCATTGTATCTCAATAGAACCTTCATTACATACTCCATGTTCATGTTCCTAACTTTATTGGGATCGAGATGTACTATCAACGCTACAGGCCTTAGCTTATTCAGAGCCATGATGTATTCAAAAGATATTCCTGCATATTCTACATCTCGACCTAGATCCAAGATAAAGCTTATAATGTTGTATCCCATGGCTTGAAGCTCTTCTATACCCATGAGGATAATTGACCTATCTTCAACAAATTCCACCAACTCTTCTACTAGTTCGTTTACATATATATTCTACCACCTGAATCTCTGTTTAATATAGTATTCAGATAATAAAAACCTTATAACCTAGCTAGAAATTATGAAAAATACAAGGTAATGAACATGTATAGTGATATTATTGAGTATTTAGAGAATCTTGTGCTAATAAAGTTTACAGAAGATGAGAAGAACAGAATTCAAAAAGAGGTCAAAAATATAATCGATATGTTTAATATGCTAAATACCGTGGAAGACCTAAACAATTGGGAGCCCCTATATCATGTGCATGATATATCGCTTCCTTTACGTGAAGACGAAGAAACTGAAAGTATTGATGAAGAACATGGTATGTTAGAAGAAAATACTATACTTATCGATAACTATGTGAAGGCACCTAGAACTATTTCTGAGTGATTCTCTTTGGATCTGACGTCGTTGTCCATGTACAAGCTTCTAGACCTGTTTCATTCAGACCCTAATCTTATAGTTGAATACCTGTATAGAGTCTACAATAGGATCTACAGAGTTGAAGAGAAAGTAAAAGCATTTATAACGCTAAGGCCTTTAGAAGAGATTATAGCTGAAGCTGAATACCTTATAAAGAGATATGCTGATGGTAGGAATCATCCTAGGTTGTTTGGCATAGCCGTTGCTGTAAAAGACAATATCTCTACGAAAGGTATTAGAACTACATGTGGATCCAGAATGCTTGAGAACTATGTACCTCCCTATGATGCTACAGTAATAACTAGGTTAAAGAGTGAAGGAGCAATAATAATAGGTAAAACGAACATGGATGAATTTGCTATGGGGTCTACTACAGAAACAAGCGCATTTTTTGTGACTAGAAATCCATGGGATTTATCTAGATCTCCTGGAGGATCTTCTGGAGGAAGTGCGGCAGCGTTAGCAGCTGGTGAAGTAACTGTTGCTCTAGGATCGGATACTGGTGGTTCTGTAAGGAATCCATCATCTTTTACAGCTACCTTTGGTTTGAAACCAACTTATGGTCTTGTGAGTAGATATGGTCTTATAGCTTATGGTAGTAGCCTGGATCAGATAGGTCCTATGGCTAGAAATACAGATGATCTAGCGATGTTACTGAATGTTATAGCGGGTCATGATCCAAAGGATTCCACATCTCTACCTACTAAAGTTGGTGATATACGTGAAGAGATGTATGATCTATTTCATAGAGAGCCTAGATTGAAGATAGCAATAGCTAAGGATCTTTTTGAATATTCAGATGATGTTGTTAGAAATGAAACCTACAAAGCTGTGGACAAGCTCTGTAGTTATCATGAATGTGAGGAAATAGAGATACCTTATGCTAAACAATGTGTAGCTGCTTACTACATAATATCTATGGCTGAAGCTAGTTCGAATCTAGCTAGATATGATGGTGTTAGATATGGTTTAAGGATTGAGGTCGAGAACAAGAGCTGGATAGAGACTTATCGTGAAGTAAGAACAAAGGGGTTTGGTTACGAAGTTAAAAAGAGGATAGCTCTAGGTGCCTATGTTCTGAGTATGGGGTATAGAGACATGTACTATCTGAAGGCTCTTAGGTTTCGTAGAATGCTTAAAGAAACATTTAACAAGATATTCAGTAAATATAATGCCATTCTAAGCCCTACCACACCTATTCTACCCCCAAGGATAGGAGAGTTTCTAGAAGATCCTATAAAAATGTACTATGCTGATTTGAATACAGTTATAGCGAACTTGATAGGGGGACCTGCTTTAAGTCTTCCTGTAGGATTTTACAACAATCTTCCTATAGGTCTACAGATCATGACTAACTACATGGATGAGGCTACAGCTTTCTATATATCTAAATCACTAGAAGAGGCTCTAAAACTTAGGGACTTTATTGTTGATGTGTGATACAACATGTCTTCACTATCGGTAAAGATAGGTCTCGAAATACATGTGCAGCTAACATCACTTAAGAGTAAGCTTTTCTGTTCAACACCTACTGATTATAGAGGTGGTAAGCCCAACACATATGTATGTCCAGTATGTCTAGGTCTTCCAGGAACATTACCTACTGTAAACAAGAAAGCCATAGGGTATGCTATAGCTGTAGCTCTAGCACTTAATTGTGAAATAAGTGGTAAACTCGTTTTTGTAAGGAAGCACTACTTCTATCCAGATCTACCTAAGAATTACCAGATAAGTCAGTACGATGGTATAGGGCTTACACCAATAGCTAGGAATGGTTATATAAAGATCTATAGTAATAATAAGTCAAAGATTGTGAGGATAAGAAGGATAAATATTGAGGAAGATCCAGGCAAAATACACTACATAGGTAGCATAGATACTAGTCCCTACAGCCTCGTGGATTATAATAGATCTGGTATTGCTCTACTAGAGATCGTTACCGAACCTGATATAGAGAGCCCTAAAGAGGCTAGAGCTTTTCTTGAAAAACTTATCGCAATTCTCGAATATCTAGGAGCTACAGATACCTCCTTCGAGGGAGCTTTTAGAGTTGATGCGAATATCTCTATAGCTGGTGGAAGTAGAGTTGAGGTAAAGAACATAGGCTCAATAAAAGAAGTTGAGAAGGCACTATCATATGAAATAATAAGACAGAAGAGGATAGTGGAACAAGGTGGAGATATAAAGAGAGAGACAAGACATTGGGATGGCGATAGAGGAGTTACAGTACCTTTAAGATCTAAAGAATTTGAAGAAGACTATAGATATTTTCCAGATCCAGATCTACCGCCTATGCATATAACTGAGAGCTTTATAGAGTCTGTGGCTAAAGATATGCCAGAACTTCCAGATGCAAGAATAGAGAGATTCATGAAACAATACGAACTAGATGAATATAGAGCATCAATTCTAGTACTATCAAAATGGCTTGCAGACTTCTTCGAAAGTTGTGCCAAGATGTATACAAACTACAAGAAACTTTCAGATCTACTTATAACAGACTTTTTGCGATGGATAAAAGAATACAACATAGATGTAAAATCATTGAAGATAGCGCCAACGCATGTTGTTAAACTCCTTCAATATCTAGATCAAGGAGTTATATCGATAAAAATGCTCAAAGAATTGCTGCCCATGATTATAAAAGAAGGACTAGATGTTGATACCTTAATTCGTGAAGGATATGTAAAAATAGAAGATGAGGCTACACTAGAGAGAACAGTTATAGAGGTTATGAATGAGAATCCTAGAGCAGTAAAAGATGCATTAGAGAATCCTAGAGCAGTAAATTACATTGTTGGTCTGGTGATGAAGAAAACTAAAGGACGTGCAGATCCAGTTAAAACTGTAGAAATAGTAAAGAAGTTCTTGGATAGGTATAGATCATAGCGTGGGTTTATCATCATATGTCAGTACTTAAAACCTGCCATCATCTTCATGTAGAGATCTTCATGTAAAGTCTGTAGCACGATATTGTGTACCGTGTTTACAGTATATAAGTTTACCTCGAATCGAAGACCAATACTAATGTATATTATACTGGTGTCATCAGCCACTATAAGAATCGATATTGTGTGTATAGGAAATCGCATTCTCTATAGCATCACTTATTTGTAATCTACTAAGTCCATAAACATGTAAACCACATTGTTAGATTTTAGTCATCCGTGATTTAATTTGGATCATTCTCATCTTAGCCTTCTTAATAATTTCTTCAACTTCTTTTACTGCTTCTACTAACTCTCTATCCTTTATTTCTGATAAGCTAATTGACTTCTGACTCATACTCCTGCAAACATTATTATCTAGTACATAGTTTATTTCTGCAGCTATTCCTTTCCTCGATTCCAGGAATTCTACTAGTTTGTCACAGCTTTCAATAGGTATAATGTTTTCTATTCTAGCTCTTCCCCTCAATACTGTGGCTACAATACGACCTTCTACTTCATTGATGAGCAATATTCGTGTTTCTTTCTTTAGCTGCATTCTTAAGAACCATATCTAGTGTTTCTAAGAATTTGATTGCTATTGCTTTTGCTTCTGCTATAACCTCTTCTAGGATCTCCATAGGATTCTTTGTACCATCTGTCACTATAACTACTTCTGGGTAAGACACCATTGGATGCTCTATTATATATCCTGCAAATGTTACCCCAGGCTTCCTTAAGGCAAGCTTTGTTAACAGATTTGGTAATGTATATTTATCCTGATCTTGTATAACTATCCTTATCTCTCTTTCTGTATACTTCTTCAATATGAAGTTCACAGCCATAGCGCTACACACTACACTATTGCTTCAATATATTTTGATCTATAAATTCTTATGCTACACATCATTTTTGTTAAAAATATCATCAAGTTCTTCTAATGCTTGAAGCCAGGGTATTGTCAATTCGTTTTTCTCATTTAGGTAACCAAGGCTCTGAAGAGCTTCAATGATTTCTACATGGCTAGTATTATATATAGCTACAGCAGCTATAAGCAACTTCTTTAGACTACTCGAGTATGGCATAGACTCAATTTTCTGCTGAACTTCAGCAACCTTTTTTGCTACAGTTATTACGGTATCTAGATCTGTATCAGCGTATATTAGTGAACCATTTACTTCTGCATCAATATCGAATTCTTTCTTAAGTACGTAGGCAAGAACATCAAGAGGTATCATTCTCTTTGTGTATCTAACTATAATTTCTGAAGAAATACCTCTTTTAGGATCGTGTTTAGGAGATCCATACATCGATAGAAAGTCTCTGATTTTTGTAATAGCTGATATAACATTAGGCTCCAATCCTATCACCTTAATGATTAGTTTATTAGATCTCATCTCGATTTGCAGATCAGCTTCTAGAGATAACTCTTCATCTATTTTCTCAAGAATTTCAAGACATTTTGATACGTTATTACAGCTATAGGAGAAGGATCTCTCTATATAGCTACCACTAGGCTTTGGCATTTCTCTTACCTTTGACCTTCATGTAGTCTAGAGATATTTTTCTAATCTCGGTATTACCACATACACTACATTTAAGTTTATCTCCATCCTTGTAGAGCTCGTTACCACACCTAGAGCAGAAGGCCAGAATGACCCCTAGTCTGGGTTCTTTAGCGGTAACGAGTATAGGTATATAGCTGTTTAGAACCTTGACCCTTATCAAATCTCCTGGTCTTACGTAGTTGTAAAGACTGTCACCTTTAGCATCTGTTACTTGAGATATATGGAGTACTCCCGTGAAACTGTGTTTGAATGGTTTAGCTATATCGTAACCAATTATCTTAATGAAAGCCATATCGTCTCTCATAGCATCTACATACCCTATGACAGTTTCACCAGTCTTAGGTATTTTCAATTCTTTAATTGGCTTTATTTGCACACGTCTGTTCGCATTATCGTAAACAGGTTCGCCTACCATAGATGCTCTAACGATTCCATTTTCATCTACATACACACCCTTATGAGCTAAATACTCCTCTTCTTTACACAGAGGTTCGCCAGGTAAAGCAATCCTTTTGCTCATACATATATTCCTCTATATCTCGATATAGCGTACATAGATACCTTAAACCTGTGGATGCGTTTTCTATGTTTCGGGTATACAGCTCCTATGGACATGAACCTCACTAACATATTCCTAATTGTGTATCCTTCATTTTGCACAGTTCTGTAGATGAGTATATGAGATTCGGGGTTATATTTATGTATAGTGTATACAGCTTTAGGCTTAAACTCTAGAGCTTTTTTGAGAAAAACTATATCTAGTCCTTTTTTATATACACCAAATGGGGGGTTCATAACAACGGTATCTATGTTCTTAATATCGAGGAAATTCACATCAGCATTAACAAAATGAATATTGTTAAAACCCTCACTTACGAGAAAAACCTTAGCTACATTTAACGCCTTAACATCTATATCTACACATATAACATCCTTAGCACCAAGAAGCAGCGCCCCATAACTAAGCCTACCTGTACCACAACCTAAATCAACAACAGATTTACCCACTATACCTTCATACATATGAGCCATCCAGAGAAGTTCTGAAGCTACAGAACTATCACATAGATACTGCTCAAGAGCTATAGATGGCGATATTAAGTATGGTACTTTACTAAGCAGGATCTCTAGCTCTTTCCTGCTTCTCACCATGGATATACATACCTATCCTTCATGTCATCGATAACCATTAAAGCCTCACCTGGAGTTATAACAGGTACATCTACGTCATAAAAATCAAACGCTAGATAAGGACATGAAGCAACGACTATAACATCATAATTGCTCCCTATGTTAGTGATAACATTTCTATCCAATTTTAATACTTTCGCTACATCTACGTATAGACCTTTATTCCTCAACCTCTCCAACAGAGCATCAACAAGATCTTCTCTAGATTGTCCATAGAAGCCTGTAACAATAAGCCACCTCCTACCTTCTGAAGCTTTTGCTGTTTTCCAAAGTCTGATCCTCATAATTCTATCCACTTCTTTAACCGGCGACCACAATCTGTATGTATAGGGATCTACACACATTACATCGATTGTTGGATCTCTGGACCTTACCATTAGGTATTGAGAAATGCAATTAAACATTCCTCCAGCAATAACTACAAGGTTGGCGCAACCGCTAACATTGGTGGACATACATCCTAGAGAAATGCCTTTGAATATAATATCACAATCTTTATGATTTAGTTTTCTCGCTAAGGATGTATGTTGAGCTGTTGTTGTTATACAGATCTTTTTGTTTTTAGAACATATATCCTTAATCATTTTCCCTATTTTCTCGAAATCAGCAGATACATATTCTACAGGAACAAATAATGTATTGATAGAGGGTCTATATAAAGGGTATTCTGTGTGACCGAAATGTAGTATAAGCTCTGCACCTACCTCTCTTGCTGTATATTCATCTACAAGACATGGACCATGACTAGGATTTAACGAAAGTATAATATCTATCTCTCCAGCTAGATCTCTTATACTTTTTGCTATATAGTTATAACATCTATAAAATCCTTCAGGAAGCTGGATAAGTATCCTTTGGACTTTATTTTCTTTTACTACTTTCACTACTCTATCTATATCGAAGTCAAAATCTTTGCAGAAATCCATGATTCCTACTTCTTTAGGTACACTATATCTATGTGGCATTTTACCGGAAGTTTTGTTGAAGCTCTTCTTAAAGCTTCTTTAATGTGTTCTACATGTTGTTTAAGCCCATAGATCTCTATAACTACAGTTTCAGGTTCTACATAAGCCGCAGTACCGATGGGTTTGCCAAATGCTCTCCTCATACCTTCTTGTAAACGGTCTGCTCCTGCAAAAGCCATCATTTTGTGTTCTCTAAGTACCTGGTGTGGATATATTTTTATCACAAGCATATAGTTTGTATCTCCAACGTTTGTGCTTAGGTACTTGTGGGTCATGACTCTAGCTGCCTCTAGAGCGTTATGCCTTATAAAGCCTCTTTCAAGTGATATGAGAACGCCTTTAACTTCTGCATCTATTTTAGTATTACCCATAACGAATTTCGTTATCTTAGGCATAGGGATTCCATGTATATACTCCTTTCTTGTGTATGGAGGTCTATCTTGATGTGTATAACATCGGGCTGGCTTTAAGGGCATATCTTTACACCATTAAGTTCAGTACTGTTGTTGTTTTCTTCTAACTTAAGCTTTCTAGCGATCCTCCTTATAAATGTTATTAAAAGTCCTGCTTCTTGATTTGATGCAATAGATTTTCTCACAAGTCTTTTGAAAGTTAATGCAAATAACTGTCTGTGTCTTTCATCTCTTGCAGTAGCATAAGCTAATTCATCTATGTATCGTTCTAAGATCTCTAACTGTCTTTCATCAACTTTATCGACATAGTTAAGAAGGCTTGTTTTATTTAATGTCTTATATAATCTGTAGAGAACTATTCCAATGGCATGACTAAGGTTTAGAACAGGATACTCAGGGTTTGCAGCTATATGAACAAGGAGATGACATTTCGATATCTCTTCTCTTGTGAGACCAACACTTTCTCTACCAAATACTATGGCTATACTTCTGTAGCTAGGGACTGTGGATATGAAGTCCTCTAATTCTATTGCTTTTCTAAGAATATCACTGGAATCCGTATTGATAACAGCCGATGTACATGCGGCTAACCCAACATCTCTAAGAGCATCATCTAGAGAGCTATAGATCTTCATTTTACCGCTATCGATGAATACAACACCATTTGCAGCATATCTTCGAACCTCTTCTGACCAAGGATTGATTAAGGGGTTCACTAGGGCAAGTTCATCTACATCAAAATTTCTGCATAGTCTAGCAATAAACCCTAGATTTGCTTCACCCTCTATACCAACAACAACAACCTTGACTATTACTGACGACATTCTACCACCATACTGCATAGAGTTTCATAGAAAAAGCTTTGACATTGATGTAACTCAATATATTCACATATTTGTATATGTTCTAGTACTTCTTCTAGATTCTGAAGAGATGAAAATAGGAATACTATTCGACATCTATCTCTACACATTCTTAGAGAATTGTTGAAGAATTCCCTCCATATTTCTGTACCATTCTTACCTCCATTCCATGCAATAGCTTCAGGAATATCATCACATACCGGGAGATAGGGAGGATTGAAATACACTATATCGATAGAGTTGCTACGTATACAGGAAGCACTATCACATTGCACTACATCGATGTACATATCCATTCCATTGATTTTTGTGGAAAGCCATGAACTGTAAATAGCATAGGGATCAATATCTATTGCTATTACGTATTTCGTGGGATTGCTGTATATAGACATACATAAACGTATCGATATATATCCTGTTCCACTTCCAATTTCAAGGAGAACCAGATTTCTACGCAATTCATTGTTGTTTAGAACTTCATAGAGTGTTGAAGCTAGAATATAACTATCATGCGAAGGTTTGTACACTCTCTCTGTAACCATTAACACTACTTCGTCTATTCTTTCTTCTCTAAACATGTTCTCTTCAATAAAGTAGCCAATATATCTATATCCTCTGGCGCAAGTTGAAACACTCTCTTCCTCCATATCTTCTCGCTCAATTCCGTGCTACATATATTGTTCTTCTTCAGACACCTTTTTAAAGATTTCAATAGATTCTTTCTTTTAAAACTAAACAAGCACTTCACTAAAGATTCTGCATAGCTGTACTCCTTGTACGTTCTTTTACGTTTCAGTAGAACTATAGCTGAAAAAACCTCTGGTGGTGGAACAAATAGATTAGGTGGTAGTATCTCTATCAACTCTACATCAAATAGGTATTGGGTAAATAGCGATATTTTGCCATAATTTTTCGTACCTGGTTGAGCTATCAATCTATCAGCAACATCTTTTTGAACGGTTACTAAAGCGTATCGTACATCGATTTTGCCTATTACCGTTAATAGATCTGATGTTATATGGTATGGAAGATTTCCAACAACCATGTCTATAGATCTGATCGACTGGAGAAGGAGTCTCGCATCGCTAATAACTATATCCACATTAATAAAGGACTCCTGCACCTCCCTTAATATAGGAGCAAATCTTTTGTCAAGTTCTATACCGATTATGTAAAGATTTGATGCTCTTGCTAGAGATGCTGTTAATGTCCCGAATCCTGAACCTATTTCTGTAACTACATTGTTTCGTGCATCATTTACACTAGCAACAGTATCAAAGATCTTTCTATATGATTTAGGATCTACAAGCATAACTTGACTAAGTTTCTTCTTAAGTTTGATGCCGTAGTATTTCAAAGTATGTTTAATCCATTTAATTAACTCGTTTTTTGAAAGACTTAGAGGATCCATTACCATGGTTCAACATAGTCTACTCTTTCATATAGTAGTTGCAAATAGTTCAGGAAGACATGATCAGGTAATGGAGGAAAAGGTTCAACAAATAGATAATATTTTTCACTACGTCGAATTTCTAGAATAATTCTCTCTACAATAATTTTCGCTGGATCACTTATCTTTACCCGCTTCTTTAGGTCTTCAAGATTCTCAAAACTTTTCTTTCTTCTTTCCTCAAGAATTGATGTAAGGGTCTTCTTTCCTATACCGGGTAGAAGCTCCAGACTATGTAACCTTATGTTTATGGCCTCCGCAATATTGAAGAATTCGACAAATACCTTCTCTTTCTCCAGGACTATATCTTGAACAACTTTGTTTAAATTCGCACGAGCGACAGAGGTAAGATCTTCATAAGCAAGTCTATCAAAAACTTTGATCTCGTATCCTCTAGGATATAGAGATATGGGAATTCGCTCACCTATTGCTAGGTTTCTACCTCTGGGTGGAACAATCTCAACTAGTGTGAAATACTTTGAGCCTATGCCTTGAGCTACTGGTGTAGATCTATGAAAGGTGTGTTTATCGTAAGGATTGCCCATAGGCATGTAGTCTAATACAATAGCATATTCGTCAGCTATACCAGACCTTCTAAATTTCCCTTTGAATCTCATACTATATTCCCTAAGAAGAGATCCATGTATGTAAAGATTATGAATAGAAAATTAGCTACAATATTCCTTAACTAGATCGAGAATCTTATTTAGTTCTGTTTCCTCAGGAGTTACTGTTTCAAAAGCTAAAAGCATTCTGAGCTCATCTAATGTAGTAGGACGTATGTTGAGTATAAGCGCTATAGTTACATCCTTAAGCTTCATGAGCTGAAGTTTCTCAACCAATTCTTCAGCTTTACCTGGACCACATTTAGACACTATCTGTAGGTACTCTAGTGCTGATCTAGCAGGTTCTGCCACAACATCTACTGTATACAGTTTCGATAAATATTCTTCGAGAATCTTCTTAGCAATAGGGTTCGGGATATCTCGGTAATTTAGTATTCGGTATGACAAAGTACCACCAATCAAAGGTAGGTTGTATGCTACTTAAGTTGAGATAAAAGTGATAACATTTGTTCTCTTTGCAGTTCTCTGATCCTCTCAAGTTCCTTAAGCTTAATCAACGTCTCTTTGATTCTCTCATTTACATCAAAAGCCGGTTTCAAATGTTCAGGTAATAAGAATAACCTTTTAGTTTTTGTACCAATCCTAAGCTCGACTTCAAGAGCTCTACCTCTGAATCCTACAATAGTACCAACCCTACCTATGTATCTCCTATGTGGCATACCACCATGGATAGCTGGATCAACATCTATATAGACTTTGTCACCAACTCTGTATTCTATCAAGATCTTACTGAGTGAAGGTACAGCACCTTTCTCTCTAACGCTTTTCTTC
The DNA here is from genome assembly GCA_038831005.1 of Ignisphaera sp. NCBI lineage: Archaea > Thermoproteati > Thermoproteota > Thermoprotei > Desulfurococcales > Desulfurococcaceae > Ignisphaera > Ignisphaera sp. The sequence goes on along the minus strand of JAWBKZ010000002.1, from coordinate 50,466 downwards.
ATGATCTTTCTAGTTCTGTGCCTTAATCCCTGTGGAGCTTTTACCAAATTATTCCCCTCTTCACCAGTAGATACCGATCTAATGATGTAGTATAAGATAAAGCTTAAATGTACTCATGAACATAAAGAACATCAAGCATCACACACTCTGTTCTACAACCCAAAACTTCTGAGAAACTTGGAGTAGATCTACCATTGTCTCCAGTTACAAGTTCCTTCACGTAAAGGCCACCATCACACTCGATTAATGCCTCAAAGAGGTGTGGAGCTAGATGTACTGACTTTACACGATAAACTTTTCTTCTTCTAACAACATCTTTCCTACGTCTTAGAACCCTTGTGGGTGTTCTCTGCTCGATAACTCTATCTTTGAAAAACGAGTCAAGAAAGCGCATGTTTTCTTCGGAAGTAGGTATCTCTGTGTACACTATCGCTCTATAGATTTTCCTAGAAGACTTAGCACTACTCTTCATTCTCGATACAAATTCTCTGTTAACCCTCATCATTAATCTGAAGCTAAGCCAAGGTGTATAACTGTTTAGTATTCTCTCCACTTCCTCAATTGATACATCCCTATTGATGGTCTTGAACTCTATCACTATAGGTCTTCCGCTACCGAGGGTTCTCACATCAACATCTTCACGACCTGCGATATGTATGGCGTAGTCATTGGCTCTCAATATGTTTTTTGTGTAGATAACAACATCTTCAATAGATAGGTCGTACTTTCTTCCTTCCCCTCTATCTATCCACCTGTTCTGTGAGATCATTCTACCAAACTTCCAGTAACGACCATATACAAGTAATGACGAATAGCTTATCTCTACACTACCGCTCTCTATATTGACTATAAATGTTGCTCCCGGATCCTCAAAATCTATTCTTGTTCCTACTAACGACCTTACCTTTTTGCCTATTTCTCTCTTCAGTTCTCTTTTGATGTGTTCCCAATATTTTAGGTCGAATTCTTTAGCTATCTCGCTCTCTCTATCCGAAGCTTCGTCAATCGAGGATACACCTACAATAAAGGAAGGAACGTTTAGTGACACAATAGCTGAAGCTATTTTTTCGGAGAAGGTGTTTATCCATTCCTCAATTTTATTACCACATATATAGCAATACCGTAGACCATCTTCATGACTACCTAGGTTCAGATTTTTCAGCACATCAGCTTTTTGAGTATTTAGGATTATATTTCTAGCAGTATCTAGATCTATTTCATTTTCCTGCAGTCTCCTATGTAGATCAAGCACTATGAGTAATTTTAGGGCTTTCCCTCTATCTAGGTTAGAGAGTTCTTTACCTAGGTAACCGAAAAGCCTTCCTAAACACCTATCGCATAGAGGGTATTTCTTAAGAATTTCGATAGCTTTATCCAGGATATTCATATCTTTATTCAACCCGTATCCTCAATACCCTCTATCTGGAGTTTCGATAAATCTATACCCATCTTCTTAAAGATCCCTGTTCTCCTTTTCATGTTCTTAATCATGCTGTTCACCATTTCATAGTACTTCAGCAACTCTTTAACATCTTCAACTGTTGTACCAGATCCTCTAGCTATACGAATAATTCTTGATTTATCTATTATCTTGGGATTCTTGAGCTCTTCGTAAGTCATAGAATCCATTATCGCAAGCCACTTCTCCATCTTTTCTTCACTTATCTTGAGCTGTTTATCATCTATGGGAAGCATCGAGAACCCTGGTATAAGTTGTAAAACTTTGGACAAAGGACCCAACTTTCTTACGGTCTTTATCTGAAGATAAACATCTACTAGCGTGAGTTTCCCTAAAGCTATAGCTTTTGATACTCTCTGCTCAATCTCCTTATGCTCCTCAACAGATTTCAGCTTATCTATAAGTGTAGGTAGATCGCCTAAACCAAGAATCCTACCAACAAATCTCCTAGGCTCAAAAACCTCGAGCTCTGGTGTCTTCTCTCCAGTTCCTACGAACTTTATTACCGCTTTAGTTGCTGCTACTGCAGATAGAGCTCCACCACCTTTTGCTGTACCATCTAGTTTTGTAACAATTATGGATCCTATTGGTGTAGCTTGATGAAAACGCAGAGCAAGATCGTATGCTTTTTGTCCTATTGTTGCATCAATTACTAAAGCTATTTCGTCTGGATTTATGGTTTTTGCTATTTCCTGCATTTCTCTCAAAAGATGCTCTTCTTCACCGTATCCATGTCTACCTGCGGTGTCCACGATTATTATGTTGCTACCGCTCGACATACAGATATCTCTACACTTAACTACAATGTGTATAGGGTTGTTGCTGGTTTGATCTCCACAAAAATGAACATCAATTGTCTTACTTAGTTGTAGAAGCTGATCATAAGCAGCAGGTCTATATACATCAGCACATATTAGGCATGGCTTGTATCCATATCTTTTATAGAAGTAGGCTAGTTTAGCTGCTGTAGTGGTTTTGCCTGAGCCTTGAACTCCAACCATCATCAGTATATAGGGGGTCTTTACCGGGAAAACGCTAGGTTTTGTGTCTCCTCCAAAAAGGGATGAAAGTTCATCATAAACTATCTTGATGAACCATTCTTGCTTAGAGACGTAGGCTGGGGGAGTCTCTCTTAATGCTCTCTCCTTTATCCTGTTGGTGAGCTCTATAACGAGTTTAACATTTACATCGGCTCTCAGTAATGTTTTTTGAAGCTCTTTAACAAAGTTTTCTACAGCTACATGGTAAGGTTCTCTACCCTTTAAAAAATTTATAACAAGATTCTTAATTGATTCTAGAAACGACATAGAGAATGCTACCTAATCCTATATATAAACCTTCTACCGAGTACAGACCAGTATTCTACCTCTACGCCTGGTCCTAACTTAGATCTTACTTCATCATCTGTTGGTAGATCTACTTCGAAGGTCTCATAGTTTTCTAGATCCATTAACTGTACCTTATCGCCTAGTACAGCTATAACCTGACCATACCTTTTATCGATTATGGGTATCTCAACTCTCTGGTCAGCAGGACCTACCAATGTTTTTCTAGAACCGGTGAACAAACCTATGGCCACTAAATGTACTTTAGCACTACCATGTTTACCTGTTTTAGCTCTGGAGACCTCTACAACTCTGCAGGGCTCACCATCTATAACTACGTAACTACCATTCTTAAGATCCCCTAGCTCACCATATTCTATAGACATTCTATCACCTACTATATTCTGTTGAATAAAGGGGAATAAAAATTGTAATTATATCTATTCTGAAAAACTATTGCAATGTAAAACACTTAAAAGTTCTAGACAGCAAGAGTAGACTAAACACATCATGTTTGTTGATGGTGTAGAACAATGATGTTCTGTCCTAAATGTGGATCTATAATGAATCTAGATACAAGGAAACGTATATGGAGATGCAGCAAATGTGGTTACGAACTTGTACAAGGAGGTGCTAGTAAACAACATACATATTCGAGAGTAATAAAGCATGTCGAGAAGGAGAAAACAGTTGTTGTAGAAAATGAAAAATCTTCTGCACCACCAACAGCTGTATTAATAAAGAATGAAGTTAGATGCCCTAAATGTGAATACAACGAAATTTATGCATGGCAGATCCAGACAAGAGCTGCTGATGAACCGCCAACAACTTTCTATAAATGTGCTAAATGTGGATACACTTGGAGAGAATACTGAGTTACCGCTAAACGTATTCTTCATCTCTTAAGAGTATACCTAAGTCAAAGACATTTTTAACCACAAGTGCTAGAACCTTGCCTTCAGATAAGAGTTTACCTAAGTCAGAAGGATCTATCACTAGCTTACCTATACCTATAACACTCATATCTTCGGAATCTAGTACAGCAACATACATATCTTTTTCAACAGGATAAAGAAATCTTTCAACAGATAAAGCTAGAAGATCTCTACCATATAGAAAAGCCTTAACACCATGCTGTTTAGCTACAATGCTACAGCCAATACTAAACCCCTTTTCTCTAACCATATTGAATAGATGTGTTGAAGGTATAAATACCGAATTCTTCTCGATCCAGCCAATTATGATCCCCACAGCTACAACATTAATGTTTATTAGATCTATAGATACAATTGTAGATACACTCTTTGGAATTAAGCAAACACGTTCCCTGTGCCTATTTTTACTAAACAGCTTCACACCATAATCAGACAAAATGGTATTGAGACACTCTTTACCAAAACATTTCTCAATATATCTAGAGACAATAGAGCTCAAAACATTCACCAATAACATTAACCAAACTTTATCCTTAGCCCAGAACAGCTGAGTCACTGCTTACAAGAATTTTTCTTGCTATACCGTAAGATAGAGCTATTCTTCTACCGAGACCTGAATCCAAAGATATTACTACATGTCCTTGAAAAACACCGAGAACCTTTACAATAGCTCCTCTATATATACCCATACTAATTAATCTACTCTTTAAATGCAGATCCACATATACCTCAATAACTTTTACACAGGAACCTGGTGTTACCTTGTCTAGCGATACTATAGCCAAGTTCTACACCCTTTACCCAAGACACAGCCATACCACATTTCCTCTAGCTATGACCATCTAATGCATATTTGATACTTGCTTTATAAGTTTAGATGTGTCTAAAATATAGTAAATTAATTGATTTTAAGCTATACGATCAATAATGGTATTGTGCCGAGATCTAGATATATATTTACTACAATTAGTACATGTGGCTAGAGGTATGGATAATGTAGACGGTTAGCTGACTATCTAGTTGCCTGCACATGGTATTCGATATATTCTTCCAATATCTTTAGAATCTCCTCTATATTCTTAGTATTTGAGATATGTTTTGCTAGTATATGAGCTCCAAGAGCTTCTGAAAGCCATTTAGTTAAATAACCTCTCGCTATATGTTCTACAACGATTTCTGGTGATACAAATCCATATTTTACCGCTATATAGAGCTTCTCGACACTATCAATCATAAGAGGTAATGGCAATCCTTTCTCGTCTGTAAACAGATAAGCCGCATCTCTACTAACGATTTTATGTCCAAGTTTCTCGCCTTCAAGTACAAGTTTAGCTTTTTCTGAAATCACATACCTACCATTCTTTTCAACAATATACCCCATCTCAACTAACTCTTTAATATACTTACGTAATGTTGAGGGAGAAAGTCCACTCATAGTCAATAGATCATTAAACGAGAGTTCGGTACCAACATTACTTAAAAGTTTTAACAGCCTTTTACTGCTCATACCCATCGTTACACACTCTCTAGATATAGTATAATACATGTATAGATACAAAATAAGTTTTGTAGTAGAACATTTTAACCAGTTATAACCCTTAACTAGAAATACCCTATAATGGGTAATTATTTCGGTTAAATCTATCTATCTTGAAATATTCTCATCTATAAATTTATTCATCATATTCATAAGAGAGAAAACAAGGAGTATAGCTAGATACCTTGTTCTAGATATTACTAATAATAACGTCGATGGAGTTGATATCTATGTCTAGGTGTTTTAGACGATGCAATTAAAGATCAATTCTTATTCCATATTAATAGAGAAGATAGTGATCTATCTCTAATTACATGGTTTCCATATTCAAGTCTACTCCATAGTGATCCCAATGATACTCTCTACCACTTCTATAAAGTAAATCTATTAGTTTAATGAGTATCTATGTAATATCTACTATAGAATCTCTAACTTTAATTCTACTTAATCAATTTGTTTATCCACACTATGTTATATGGAGCTTACCACTAATATTAATCACCTTAACGCTGATTGTTCATAGTATAACGAGAGCCCTCTATACTAGGAGTAACACTTATAACGATTTTCTCTATAGTGGGTTTGGGGTACTGGAGGTTCTATAAAGTACATTAAATTGCTATAACATTAAGCTATATATACGATCTATGTTTATTAACAATATTCTTGAGTTTATTAAAACTTTACCCCAGATTAGTAAATCGTTAAAACTTCTTCATAGATCTAATCTACATAAATGTATATAGTCCTTGAGATCCCGCATACAGATAGGTTTAATCCATTCTAGTCTCCATATTTCTTCAACAAATCTTAGATAGTCTTTACCTCCAATCATTCTGACACTATTGGTGTGCCAAAGAATTGTGGCTAGTTTGATTCCTTCATTTGATAATATCTTCAGTATCTCTATAAGTTTTTCATAAGTGTTTAATGGGTTTATTTTCCAGTATGAGAACATGTATGTATCCATAATAGTTATAGGTAACTCAATAACATCTTTAAACAGTACACATCCGCTATTCTTTTTCGAAACTCCATATCTATAGGGCATCAAACTGCTATCAAATTTTATACCTATAGTTTTAAGCATTGGTATCACGTTTGGGTTTATCCTTAGGTAATGGACTCTCATACTGACAACTGGTTCAACATACACTTTCTCAACCATCATCTTCTCGCTAGCTATAGAGCTCAGATCTTCGCCATTGTTTGCATGTAGACCAACCTCCCATCCACCTCTTCTAAGTTCTGAAACTATATCGCTATACTCTTCAACTGTTGAACCATCGTCATATACTGGTCTAAAGAAGAAAGTGGACTTTACCCCTTGTCTCTGTTCATACTCCATTATGAGCGTTACGCCATCGTATATATTGTCTCGTAAAGTGAAGAACCTCAGTCTATCGTTTAAGTCGAATCTGTTTAATCTATCTAGGACATGGTTTACAGAAGGACCTTTTCGTCCCCAATCAACATCATGTGTCAATACTAACAGCATATATAGTACCTCCTAAAGTGGCTTGTTTCTGAGGTAAGTTGAGAGATTGTATAGTTTTAGCCTCTATAGCATCTAGAAAATCTGTAGCTATAGCTAGATCTATAAAGAGTTTACTAAAGCTTGCAATTGTTGGTGTGGCTCATACGTATCATCCACATATCTTCTCTAGATACTTCGATAAGGTGCATATGGTTAGAGTTGATAGAGATAGTAACAAGTGGGTTTACTTAGTAGCAGGTATAGCTAAGATGTATCAATGTAGAGCTGTTTTACCTATAGATTTTATAGATTTCTACATATTCTCGAAAAATAGAAGATATTTTGAGGATCTCGATATAGTCCTTATCTCTCCTCCACATGAGAGTATTGTTTTAGCATCTAACAGAGTTAGATGTAGCGAAATCCTAGGAGATATTGCTCTATATCCACGCCAAGTATTTATAGAGAAAGAAGATGATGTCGAGAAAATCTATAGTCTAAAGCCACCTATAGTGGTTAAGGGTCTCGGTGATGCATCTAACCCATCGTTTCATTTAGGTTATGAAACAGCAGTTAGAGAAGCTTTAACTAGATCTCCTGTTGTTGTTCAAGAGTATGTCGAAGGTATTGCTAGAGGATATTATGCGTTAGCGTTCAATGGAGTCCCGATAATCGAATTCACTCACCAGAGAGTTGTAGAGTATACACCTATTGGTGGAGCTAGTTTAGCAGCCCAGGGTATAGTGAAAGACCCTAGACTTATTGAATTGGGTAGAAAGATTGTGGATAGACTTAGATGGAGTGGAATACTAATGGTTGAGACTAGGTATATTGATGAATTTGGTGACTATTATATAATTGAATTGAACCCTAAATTCTGGGGAAGCATAGATCTCTCTGAAGCGCTGAAGTATAGGTTTTCAGCACTTCTAGTAGCTCTATATCTTTATGGTGATGACCATGCTTTAGAGTTAAAGGAAAGACTATATGTTAGAGATGGCTCGTTTGCATGGCTTCTGGACGGCTTTAGATACCTACCGAAGATACCTAGAACATGGCTGAAGCTCTTTAAGATAGGTTTATCGAATCCTCTACAAAGTGATGTAGATCTAAGTGATGTACCGAGGGTTGTTATTCAGACCACAAAAGCTTTCCAGAAGTTTGGATCCGAGAAAAATAGATGGATACAGTATCTATCTAGTTCAAGAGAACAGCTAAACACTTGGTTCAACAAATTTCAAAAATTTTTACTAAGCTCTAAAAGGGTTGTAGTATCAGATTTCGATGCCACATTAGTTAAGCTACCTATTAATTGGGTCAAGTTAAGAAGATTATTGATTGAAAAAGGTTTTCTATACAAGTGGGAGACCATTAATAGGACTCTCACTAGATATTGGAGTACAGATCTAGATCTATATCAAAAGCTTTCTGATGCAGTTAAACAACATGAGCTTAGAGCTGTAGATAATGTAGAGTTACTTGTAGAACCTAATCTACTAAATGAACTTAGAGAACACACAAGAATCTGTATAGCTACGAAACAGCCAACAGATATAGTAACCATTATATTAGATAAAATAGGATTGAGTAACACTATAGACCATATTGTTGGTAGAGACAGCGGATTTGGACCGATAAAGAAGATCCTCTACAAAAAATGCATAGAACTTTGCAAAGGTGATGAAGCTATCGTTATTGATGATAATCTTGAATATCTTGTTGAAGCCTACAGATTAGGGTATATACCAATGCACGCTACACTAAATCTCTACTCAATAGCTAGAAGCTATCGAATCGGAATACCCGCTGAAAAAACAGACAAACTCATATCCTTTATAATCTCGACAATAAAAAGAGCTATCCATAAGAAGAATTAGAATAGATAAACCAGTACCAAAACTACAACAATCACCACTACCACTAGACTTCATGTACAACTCATCTCGAATTTATCACAATTGTGAAAACTCAAGTAGACAGAAACATTCAGAAACTAGAGAACTTCAAACTAGATGAACAGAAAAACACCATCATGAACACCAATATAGCTATTTTCAAATAACTTATGCAACAAAACTAGATCGTAAATTTTCACCGAAAATCCTTTGTACTCGTTAATACTATTAGCTCATCGACACTAATAGATGATAGACACAGTTATACGATCAATAACCATTGTATACGATATACTTTTGAATGCTATTTAAATGAGTTGAGAACTAATTATTTGGTGCGGCGGCCGGGATTTGAACCCGGGATCTCCGGCTTGGGAGGCCGGCGTCCTGACCAGGCTAGACGACCGCCGCCATAAAAATAACTCATTTTGTGTGGCTTTTTAACGTTTTGTAGATGTGTACATAACCACATTATACCTAGTTTATGTTCATGTTATTCTTGAACTTGATTATAGAAGTTTTCATGAATTTTTTTCTGTATTATATCGAGTATTTTTGTGTCTGGCATGATTGCTCCTTGCCTTTTGTGATGACTAGATCTATATAGTTTCAGTATCTTGTCTACTTCTTCTCTACAGATGTTCGTTATCTCTGATATCTTGTTTTCTGGTATCCCTAGGTCTATGTATGCTGTAAGTACTAGGTCAATGTCTTCGTATTTTATTCCTAGTTCTTCTTCTGCTAAATGGTTTGGCCAGAGTCTTGGTGCACTAGGTTTCTTGATTATTTTGTTTGGTATACCTAGATGTTGAGCAAAGTGTCTCACTTGTGATTTGTAGAGTATTGTTAGTGGTGCTATATCTGCTGCACCATCACCGTATTTCGTGAAGTATCCTATAAGGTATTCGCTTCTATCTCCTGTTCCTAGGACTAGGTGATTGAGTTTATTTGCGTAGTAGTAGAGGATGCACATTCTTAATCTAGCTCTCAGATTTCCTAGAGGAAGTCTATCAGCTATATCGTTACTGTAGAGAGGTATCAATTCTTTGAATATTTGTATGGCTCTTGATATCTCTATTATGTGGTATTCTACACCAAACCTCTCTACAAGTTCTATAGCGTCCTCCACGTCATCTCTAGGAGTGGTATCAATGTCTGGTAGTATTAATGCAAACACTTTCTCTGGCCCTACACTTCTTACAGCAAGAGCTAGTGCTGTAGCAGAATCTATGCCTCCGCTAACCCCAACTACATAACCACTTCCTCTAGATACCTCTAGATAGTTCACCAAGAATCTTGAAATAGAGTGTTCAACAGTTATGTAATCTATATCCACTACATGCTTTAATGTGAGTTGGGGCATAAACCATCTGATTTAGAGTATAGGTTCTAGACGCTTATATAGCTGAATATCTCTATAGGTGTTGGATAAGACATGATTTTTCTAGCCTCCTCACGTTTAAGCTCTATATATGTCTCTATAAGTTCTGTAGAGAATGCAGGTTTAAGCCATTCATTATCACACTCCAGCTCATCTAATGCTTCATCTAATGATCTTGGAAGCTCTTTTATTCCTAACGATCGTCTTCTTTCTCTACTCATTTTATATACATTCTCGTCCGTAGGGCTTCCCGGATCTATCTTCTTTTTAACACCATCAAGTCCTGCAAGAATTATTGCTGCAGAAGCTAGATATGGATTAGAGCTTGAATCTGGTGGCCTGTATTCTATCCTTATCGTACTATTATCAAAGTTATTGTACGCTGGTATTCTTATTGCAGCACTTCTGTTGGCTTTTCCCCATACAAGATACACGGGTGCTTCATAACCTGGTACCAACCTTTTATAGCTGTTTACTGTAGGACTTACTATAGCTGAAAGAGCTCTTCCATGCTCTATTAAGCCACCTATAAAGTATCTAGCGAATTGACTTAAGCCAGCGTATTCATCATTTGGATCATAGAATAGATTGACATTATTTCTCCATATACTTACATGGATATGCATTCCAGAACCATTATCACCATAGATAGGTTTAGGCATAAACGTTGCTATAAAGCCTCTTTTATGTGCTAGAGATTTGATAACAAATTTAGCTGTTTGAATAGCGTCACCCAGATATGTTGCAGATCCTCCCCTAAAGTTTATCTCATGCTGAGATGCTGCAGCAACTTCGTGATGCAGAACCTCTACCTTTAACCCAAAATAGTTGTTTAAGGTATTCCCTATCTCGATCTTTAGATCCTCAAATCTATCCCTAGGATAATGCGAGTAGTAACCATCTTTAGTGTGATTAAATGGTGCTTCAGAACTCCAGTAACCCTCGTTACTCCAGATCTCGTAGTACTGTCTCCATGTGTCTATTTTCACACGAACTTTATCGAATATAAAGAACTCTAGTTCTGCTGATACAAATGCCTTAGTTCCTTGATCAAGTAGTATATTATCAACTTTTTGGGCAACATATCTCGGATCTTTTGAAAGACGTGTTGAAGTAAGATACACATCACATATCAGTCTGGCTGTACCATTATTCCATGGAATTAGAGCATACGTCGAGAAATCAGGTTTAAGACTTAAATCGCTTTCCTCGATATTAGCAAACCCTTTAACACTACTACCATCGAATCTACCAACAAGAGCGTTAACAAATCTAGATACTGTAACCTGCCTTAACGAGCCGAGAAGATCTGTGAACTGTAACAGTATCCAGTTTACGTTATCTTCTTCAATTTGTTTTAACACTTCATCGATGCTTTTCAATAATGTACACCACACTTTAATCGATGCTAAATATTCTGTCCTCACTATATATTGCGAGCTATATAAACATTTGTACAGTAATACTTGTACATTCATCCATAAGTGTATGGATGAATTTGTTGAAAATACTAGACGTTTGTCCAACGAGATTTATTCAAGATGTTATACATGTTCTATTTAGTTACCTTTACTTTAGCAATTGAACTAGATGTATTCGTGGAATTTCTGCAACTGACTAATTTTAGGTACTTACTAATTATACTTAATTGAATTCGTATAATTTAGTCAGATAGCCTATATATATGGGACTCCAGCATGTATTGGTTTTAGAGCTATAAATGTACTAAGTTCTATTTTCTATACTAGTTGTTCCTTAGATCTATGGTTGTAGTACAGAGATTTAGACTGACCAGATTATTGTGATTTATGGAAGATAAAAATCTGTGAAGGACATATCTATTCGTATGAGAAGGATCGATAAACTAGAGAAATAAACAGTGTCATAGATATTATACATACTATGAGTTAAGCCTAATCTTAACTAGATTATGTATGCATTAAACTTTCCTTCTTCCTGATCTGTTGATCGTAGAGTTCTTGAATCATTTTCTCTATCTCTTCAACCTTTTCTGCATAACTGAGTAGCTCACCTACATCAATTTCTGTGCTAATAATTGATGACAGTATTTTTACAGCTATTGCGGCAGCCTTATGGTCTATTGTTTCTGGCTGAGTGTATGGTAGAATAGCTATTGCTGGAATATTGTTTTGTTGAAGAGATATAAGGATTGAGGCTAGAGGACCTACTATGTAGGTGCCTTTTATGAAGTAAGGTGCGCTAAGTTCTCTCTTACTTGATGATGTTTTAAGCCATCTGTACTCTTCTTCACCTTCTCTAAAACGTGCATCAAGTCCACCGAACAACACAACCTCTGTCATCTGAATCTTCTTTAGGAGAGCTAGAAATTCGTTAATGAAGCTGGACATGTATTTTCTTTCTGGGTTTACTCTATTGAGTAACACTACGATGCTATATCCATTGTCTAGATGTCTATAGAATATTTCGTGAGGCATGCTGAATCCATAATCTTCGATTGATGTAAAGTCGGGTATGCTAGGAGGCTCTATATAGCCTATAAAATCCATATTGAGTTTAGACACAATGTATCTAGGGGCTAAGAACCCTACTGCTCCAAATCCTTGGAATCCTGTAACGAGGTACGTTTTATCACCTTTGAATTCATTTTTAAGTAGCTTAAGCTTATAACTCTTTCTCATTTCTGTTCACCGATCTTTTCTCTAATTTGTACAGCTACACCATAAGTAGCTGTTATCATTGTTTCATAATCTAGTAATGCTCTACCTACACTGATAAGCTTATCATCTTCATCAACAACCAGTACCTCATCGTATGGTCTTATAGATTCATCTGCTTTCACGATATGTTTAGCAAATACAGAGTTTCCCTTAACTATATCGTCCACCATTTCCTTAGCTACTACAACTCGACGCTTAGGAAAAGGTAGGACTTTATGAAGCAGTATACCTAGCTCTATATGCGGAACTATATAGAAATCTGATGCTCTGACCATGCTTAAAATCTTGTCTCTATATAGAAAAGCTCTGATCCTCTTGGTTCTACGAGAGAAACATATCTTGATTTTCTCTAAATCTATGAGGTCTAGAGTTCTCGAAGATTCTTCACCAAACTGGTAAATAAGCATATACATCAACATCTCTGTAGTCTCTTCATCTATACTTCTACATCTTAATGTTGCCGGGATCAGTCTTCCACACCTAGACCTATAGATGGAGTATACTCGTAGATACATGTTTAGGTATGTATGGTCTGAATCGCTCTTTCAAAACCTTGGCTATGCTGTACATAAAATCGTTGGATGTAACGATATCTCTTCCTTCTCTAATGACTCTTAAAGCTGCCTCTGTACATATGGCTTTGATTTCAGCACCTGTAGCTCCCTCGGTTAGTCTAGCTATCTCGATTAGATCTACATCGTGAGCTAGAGGCATTTTGCGTGTATGTATCTTCAGTATCTCGTATCTTCCCCTAATATCTGGTAGAGGTATCTCTATGATTTTATCGAATCTTCCGGGTCTAAGAATTGCTGGATCAAGTACATCTATTCTATTTGTTGTTGCAATTACTTTAACGTTATCTAAAGGATCAAAACCATCCATTTCAGCCAGAAGCTGTGTTAATGTTCTATGTATTTCTCTCTCACCTGTCGTACCTACATCGAGTCTCTTAGCCGCTATAGCATCTATCTCGTCTATTAGAACTATAGATGGTGCCTTCTTTCTAGCAAGAGTGAAGAGTTCTTTAACAATTCTAGCTCCTTCACCTATAAACTTCTGAGCTAATTCAGAAGCCACAAGTCTTACGAAGGTTGCGTTAGTTTCATGAGCAAGAGCTTTAGCCAACAATGTTTTTCCGCATCCTGGAGGACCATAGAGTAGTACTCCTTTTGGAGGCTCTATACCCATTGCCTTGAATTTGTGTGGATACTTTAGCGGAAGCTCTATAGCTTCTCTCAATTCATCTATTTGTTTCTTTAGACCGCCGATATCTTCGTACCTGATGCTGGGTCTTTCAACAATCTCGAAAGCTTTGACGTAAGGATCTTCAGCTCTAGGGAGAACCTCCACTATAGCTGATCCACGTTGGTTAAGAGCTACAGAGACGCCAGGTTTAAGTTTAGGTCTATCGACTGTTGGAAGAATATGTACAACAAGTACAGGTCCTGAAGAGCTTTTAACTAATGCTCTATCGCCATCAAGTACATCTAGAAGCGTTGCTTCAACTAATGGAGGTGCCATTAATTTCTCTACCTGAGACTTGTAGTACTCTAGTTCTTCAGCATATTTAGCCAAAGTCTCTCTAAGACTCTCTAGCTCCGTCTCTAGCTCTCTAACCTTCAACTCCAGATATTCTGAATAGTGCTCACTACTGCTATCCTCAGTAGCCATTAAAGTCCACCAGATACCTATTTACCAAGTATAAAGATAAAAACAGTTTACCACCTTAATATCTCTTGGTGGTTCAGCTGAAGAAAAACAGCGAACAAATTTATTGTGAAATGTGTGGAAACCCAATTGATAGGGGAACAGAAAAGAGAGTAGCTATAGATAATGTTTTATTAACAGTATGTAGCTCATGTTACACAAAGTTATCTCCAAGAGCGTCAAAACAAGTTGTTACGAGAACCGATCCAGTAGTGGATAAATCATCAAAACAGGTTATACAGAGACCTTTGGTCAGCAATACAACTACTATTTCTAGTCCAGCTAAAGCTAAGGAAAGTAAGCCCAAGGCTGGTAGGAAACCCGTCCTTAGTGAGCAATGGGAACTTGTTGAAGATTATTCCGAGAAGATAAAGAAAGCACGAGAATCTTTTGGATGGGATACACGGACACTTGCTTTAAAGGTAAAAGTTAGCGAGAATATTATAAAGAGAATTGAGAGTGGTAAACTTAGACCTACACTAGATCTGGCTAGAAAGCTCGAAGAGGTTCTAAACATAAAGCTACTAGTACCAGCTGTAGAAGATGATCTGAGTAACGAAAAGATTGATAAGTATGTGACCTTGGGAGAAATAGTTGATATAAGAAGTGATAAGAGGTAGACGATATACTGGAGGAAAAGGAGACGATACTAGTAGTCAGAGCTGAAGATAGCAACAATATAGATGAGATACTGTCTATATCGAGAGAGGCTGGTTTCAATGTAAAAGAGATCATCTATGTGAAAAAGACGAATAGCAAATGCTACCTAGGCTCTTTTCAGCTCTCTAAAGTTAAATCGATAGTTCAGAACAATGGTATCAAGAAGTTGTGCATATATGATGAACTTAGACCTAGACATGTCACATGTTTAATGAAGGAGCTGGGGATAGAAGTTATAGACAAGCTTCTAATAATTCTAACCGTATTTCAGAATCATGCTGGTTCTAGAGAGGCTCTTCTCCAGATAGAGATGGCGAGATTAAAGCACCAGTTACCACTCATTCGCGACTGGATTAAGAGGGTAAAGGCGGGCGAGCTACCGGGATTCTTAAGCTTAGGCCGATATGCTATAGACGTCTACTACAGACACATAACTAGACGTATAGCGAAGATATCAGAAGAACTTGATAAACTTAGAATCAAGAGATCCCATGAACGTGAGAAGAGAAAGAAACAAGGATTTATACATGTAGCTATAGTTGGGTACACAAATGCCGGTAAAACCACTCTATTCAATGCTTTAACTAATCTTGTTAAACCCACAGGAACCGAGATGTTTACAACACTTTCCCCCAAATCGTATATGATCAGAGTATGCGGTATTAATGTCGTGGTTACAGACACCATAGGCTTCATCAAGAACATACCTATAGGAATTATAGAGGCGTTTAGAGCTGTTCTAGAAGAGATAAGCAACGCTGACGTAGTGCTACTGGTGGTAGATGGAAGTAGAAGTTTAGATCAGATAGAAACTGAATTTAAGACCTCACTCAATATACTAAAGGATATAGGGGCTTTGGGTAAGCCTTTGATAATAGCTCTAAACAAAATAGATGTAGCTAATGGTGTAGACATTAACAATATAATTGAATTGATCAAGCTACGAGCTAATGAATATAAAGCACAGTTTATAGATACCATCACCATATCAGCTTTAAAGAGATACAACATAGACTTGCTCAAGGATGCTTTATGTCGTACTGTACAACAAGTCCAGAAGAACTTGGTATAGATGTTTATGTGCTTAGGCTTGGACATAGACCTAACAGAGACCGTAGAGTAACTACACATGTAGCGCTTGTTGCTAGAGCTTTTGGAGCTAGAGGGATCTATATTGCCGATGCTGTTGACGAGAATGTTAGGATATCTATAGAGAAGGTAGTAGATCGTTGGGGCGGTAGATACTTCAAGATAGAAATGGGGATAAATTCTGTGAACCTTATCAATAGCTTTAAAAATAGTGGTGGATGTGTTGTACATTTAACTATGTATGGTCTACCTCTCGATAATACTATAGATATTGTCAGAGAGAACTGTAGCAAGATATTAGTTGTTATAGGTTCTGAAAAAGTCGAGAGGATATTCTATGAACTTGCCGACTACAATATAGCTGTAGGTAATCAACCTCATTCAGAAGTATCAGCATTAGCTCTATTTCTCGATAGGCTCTGGAAAGGTATAGAACTAGGGTTATGCTTTCACGATGCAAAATACTATATTATACCGAGTGCGAAAAATAAGGTGGTGAAGAGAGTTGAGTGATGATGCACTCCTCAAGGTTGTGGAGGCTATAGCCGGTGAAAATGGTAAAAGAATTGTAGTATCTCTACTAGGATCGGAAACAGGTAAAAGCGATGAGGAGTTAAGCACTGAACTCAACATAAGGGTAAACGATGTTAGGAGATTGCTTTACGAATTAGCAAATCATGGATTTGTAGCCTATAATAGATCCACAAGAAGCGATACCCGGTGGCACGACTATATATGGTTTACCAGTAGACCTATGCTGGAGCAAGCAGTAAAAAAGAGAAAAAGAGAGATAATCAGAGTTCTAGAAGAGAGACTTTCGTATGAAGAGCTTCACACATCATATATATGCCCTATAGACTCAACACAATACTCATTTGATGAAGCTTTCGAAAACAATTTCCGATGTCTAAAGTGTGGATCAGAACTTGTGGAACTTGATAATAGGAAACTCGTATCATACCTTAGACAGCTAATAGATGAGTTGAAGAAAAGTGTATAGCCATGAAATATACCGTTGTAGATCTTTTCAGTGGAAGTGGAGGATTCTCTATAGGTTTTAGAGATACCGGCTTCAAGATAGCTATGGCTATAGATAGCGATCCATCATGTGGAAAGACATACAAGTTCAATTTCCCTAGCACAATAGTTCTGGTTGAAGACATAAAGGATATAGATGGAAAAGATATAGCATACTTTATCAGCAGAAAACCCGATATAGTTATTGGTAGTCCTCCTTGTGAACCTTTCACAGGAGCAAACCCTAAGAGAGAGAAAGATCCCTTGGACCGCCTCTACAAAGATCCTCAAGGAACTCTTGTTCTAGACTTCATAAGGCTTGTGGGCGAGCTTAAGCCACGGATATTCGTAATGGAGAATGTACCAGCGCTAAATACATCTGAAATAAGGGAGTCTATAGTTAAGGAATTTAGCTATATTGGATACAGCCAGATTTTCTTTAATTTGCTTAGGGCAGAAGATTATGGGACTCCAAGTAGAAGAACCCGATTATTTGTGTCTAATGTTGTTTTGAAACCTAAGCCTACTGGTAAGAAGGTACTGGTAAGGGATGTTTTAGATGATATTTCATGTGAAACAGATTTGCCTAACAATTCATGTCTGTATCCTACTGATAGAAAGTTGAAGAGAATGGCTAGGATTGTCTGGGGTAAAGCTCTCTTCTATTACCAGGGAGCTTTAAAAAGAATTCCAAATTATATAAGACTAGATCCAAATGATTTAGCTCCAACTGTTCTAGGTTCCTCAAGGTTTTTACATCCTTATGAAAATCGCCTACTAACTGTACGTGAACAAGCAAGGCTCATGGGATTCCCAGATAATCATGTGTTCTTTGGTGATAGAGATCAGCAATACAATCAGGTAGGAGAAGCTGTTCCTCCACCATTATCTTACTCCATAGCTTTATACGTACGTGAAAACTATACCTAGATTGAGGTGGAGCACTATATCCATACAACAGCTATACTTGATAGCCTATGCTCCTTCAAGTCCTCATAGACTTTATGACCTAGCTAAGCTAGCGTTCTCAATGAGTATTGTTTCAGCATTTATCGTTGTAAGACCCGTAGGTGTAGCAGCTCAAACAGGCGTGCCCGAGGTCTTTAAGCTTGCTTACAGGCTCGATAGAAGGTTCTTGGTGTTTCCCAGACTTCAGGACTTAAAGGAGATGGTTAAGATGAATGATGCTCTATTCATAGTTCATAATGTTGATGATGCTCCTGATATATGCGAGATAAACTTTAAAGATAGAGAGAATATTGGTGTAGTTGTTCAGGCAGGTGAAACCCCGTTTACCAAAGAGGATCTAGTTATGGGAAGAATCGTAAAGATATCCGAAATGGATGTATACAGAGCACCTAATGCTGTAGCTGATGCAGCTATAGCTTTGGTAAAGCTCCACAGATTGTTTAAGAATATACCATGCTAATCACAAAGGCTTGGTCGATTTGGAGAAAGTACTTGTTATTGATGCAAATGCGCGTTGTAGTGGAAAGAGGTTTGCTACACTTGATGTTATAGGTGTGGGTCCAAGACTTGTTACCGCTCTACTCGAGAGTTATGGGTTTGAAGCTGTTCTTCACCCCTACGAAAACATTATGAGCAATCCGAAACTTGTTAGAAACTATGATGTTGTTGCCATATCGTTTATGGTTAGTGATGCTACTGCGGTTCAAAAACTTTTAAAATTGTTGAAAAGATTTCGAAAAAATAGAGGTCTCGTTGTTTTAGGTGGTCCGGGAACTTTAGATGAAGCTGTTCTTAAGGCTTTAGATTTTGATGTAGCATTTATTGGTGAAGCTGAATATACTCTTCATTATCTATTCCGTAGATGTGGTTATTGTTCGTTTTACGAAATAGTTCACGAAATAGGTAGCAGTAAGGAAGTTCCAAAGGGTTTAGCTATAAAGCGTGGAAATAGGATTGTAAGTGGTGGTCTAGGTTATTGGGTACCTAAGGATCTGCTTTTCAAGGTCATACCCGAGGTTAATGATTTAGAGAATTATCCATATTATTGGGCATGTAGGATCTATGTAGAAGTTGTTAGAGGCTGTAGTAATTTCTGTAGACCTTCTGTCGCTAGTTCGTGTAGTGAGTGCAGAGTGTGTAGTTCTGAAGATTTAAGTAAAAGAGTTATATGTCCAGCAGGTATACCGCCTGGTTGCGGTTACTGTAATGTTCCATTAATACATGGATATGCAAGGTCGAGAGATACATACTCTATAGTCGAAGAAGTACGTAGACTACTTGATCTTGGAGCTACACGTATTGTTCTAAGTGCACCAGATTTCCTGGATTTTGGAAGAGATGCTAAAGTCCGAGACATTCTCACAGATCCCTGCAATCCTTCACCAAACATAGATATGATAGAGAAACTACTTGAAGAACTCGCAAACATTGAGCAGGTAAGCGAAGGTAAGGCATCTATATCTATTGAAAACATTAAAGCTTGTCTTATGAATAGAGAGGTTGCCGAGGTATTAGGTAGATACCTCAAGAATACCGCAGTATACATAGGGCTTGAGAGCTGTAGCAATAAACTCCTAAATATTGTTGGCAGACCATCAAAATGCGAAGATGTTTTAAACGCTATAAAGCTCCTTGCAGATAAAGGGTTGAGACCATATGTTTATCTGATTCATGGGCTTCCCCACGAAGATGTAGAAGATATAAAGAAAACGATAGAAGTGATACCCCTTCTGAAAGATCTGGGTGTGGAAAGAATTGTGCTCTACAAGTTTAGGCCTCTACCTAAAACAGCTTTCGAAAAAATAGATAAAGTTGTTGGAGCTTTTGATCCAGAAATCCCGAAATATCAAGAAGTATTGAAAGAAGAGATTAGGAACTTCAACACCTACCGTAAGATGGAGTTTATCGGTAGACATATCGATGTAGTTATCGCTTCAAAACACCATAGATATCCTCACTACCTAGTTGGATATCCATTAACCCACGGTCCTGTAACCTTAGTGAAGATCTCCAAAAGGTATATAGGTTATTTGGCTAGAGTTAAGATAGTTAAAGCTTTAAGTGATAGAATTGTATTAGGAGAACTAGTGCATATAAAGCAGAAGATAGTCAGAAACCCATAATCGTATATCTATGTGGTAAGAATTACTTAATTCTATACATAAAACCGGGATAAGATATTCTACTTAAGATCTGGTTATACCTCTCATTAAGATATATAGGTTGAAAAGATAAATGATTCACATAAGGGTGGACTACAAGGTGAAGGTATCGGTTATAGAGCTTACATCATTTGAAGATATGATACTGTTTCTATATTCAAGACTTACAACTATGAACATAAACTCGGCACTACTATGTAACACCAGAAATTGTTTCACAATAATAACGGCTAGCGATCAACAGATATTCGTAATATCGTCTCCTCCACCACAAGAACAGAAATGCAGATACTCATACATCGATGATTATGGGAAAGTCAAATGTAGCGATACACCTCTGCCAGGCAGACCTACGATATTCATACTACAGGTCAAAGAAATTAAAGAAAAGGAAAGCCTTGTAGAAGCTTTGACTAGCTCAAAATAATTTATCTCCACTATCATAATATCGAAGCGGAAACTAGAATAAATATTTTTAGGTTTCTGCAGAAAATCACAAAATAGGCACAAGTCTATAAAATAATGCGGGGGTGCCCGAGCCAGGTCAAAGGGGTCGGGCTGAGGACCCGATGGCGTAGGCCTGCGTGGGTTCAAATCCCACCCCCCGCATCAACACTTCATAATCTATCTATCGATATTAATTAGGGTACACCCACAGATAACAGATAGTTAATATCATCAAGATAAAGTAGGTGATGTGAACTGTTTGTAAAGTTCTAGAGGCTCTATTCTCTAATTTAGTGCAGTGGCTTACGATCTATCCATATAAAAGTTGTATATGTCTTGAACGTAATTAGGAAATTTGTTTAAAAGATTATCGACAGGTTTACAGCATAAAATGATTTTGATTAATAAACTTGCTATATAGTTACACCTGGTGTGTGGTGTATAGTGGTAGATGTTGAGATAAGGTGAGATGTTTATGTCCTATGGATGGGAGGCTAGATGGATTCGCAAGAGATACAAAATGGGTGAGGGATTGGAAGTCGAGACTTGTCAGGATTTGACTTCAGGTCTTATAGTATGTCCTCTTTGTGTAGATATATCGCATCTGTGTCCCAGTTTTGCGGAACCTTCAACAGCTTCTGTATCTATAGATGCTATATTCTTCTTCTCTTCTGAAGATCTCTTCCATCATATGAAGGCTCATGTAAAAGCTGGAGAATGGAGTAAACACATATCTAGTGAAGTAGAAGAAGAAGGGGAAGAATATGTTGAAGGCGAGGGCGAGGAAGATTTAGCTACAGATGATGTTTAAAAACTCATCTCTAGGTTTTAGTATAGACACGAATACGTATCTATACATATTGTTGCTTAACTCGATTGGTTGTGAAATTGCTGTGTAAGCTATATCGTAAATATCTTGGTTGAGTTTTGTTGGGCTTAGAGAATATCCAAAGACTAGTGGATCAGAGAATATAGCTAGTCTTCCTTCATGACTTACAACAAGTAGTGTAGGCACAATAGTTTGTTCAAATGATGGATATAGATCTTCTAAAGCTTTTGATACTGACCACATAAATAGCCTTGGAAGAGTTGCACTTAAGACTCTTTCTGAATCTATGTTTAGAGATACAAATGACGTGATTTTCTGTCCTAGCGAACCCGAGGTTAGCACATGATTGATCCATTCATTGCTATATATATCAAACTGATAGAGTGAAGTACTATAAGTAAGATTCTCTTGAGCCCATCTACCTGTCGCTAGATAAACTATTGCGCTTATGAATTTAGGTATATCGCCAAAGCCTTGGGGATATACAGGAAAAGCAATAAACAGTTTCTTGGTTTCTGGAACTATATAGACATCGACCGGACTAAATATAACTATATACACCTCTCTCTTACTGCATACACCAAAATCTTTCAGCTGCCTATAGGTTTCATTATAGCTATTGGTAAAGAATCTCGCTAACTTTTGTATTTTCTCAGAATTTATTGTAGCTCCATCCGCTACTGTAGATCTGTTCCCTATTACCGAAAGCCAGTAGCCGTAATCCCACCAACTTATGACTAGAGAATCTTGAGAGGTATTTCTCTGCAGAAACCTTAAAGCAGATATCCATACATCTGTAGGTGTGTAAAAACCTTCAGCTAGCACTATCATTGGGTACTTGTTGTAAGTTATTGAAGATGCATAAGCTAGATATATAGATGGAATGGTAATAGATAGGACTATAAGTAGCGCAATAAATTTTGTAAAATCTATCTTAATTTTAGCTGCTTTACCTATGTACGTTATCTGCGGTTTGGCAAAAAGTAGTAATCTACCTATACTATAACCTATTACTGAGGCAAAAACCACCTTAGTATAATCGCTAAAGTACACAGTATTGTAGGTTGCGTACCATGATAAGAAAGCCCATATAGAGAATATCAGCGGTATATACGCTCTATTCTTAAAGGCATCATATAGAGCTGTAGGAATCAATATGAATATCAGCAATAGTAGATGTATAACCATATACCACTCAAGATATTCACCACCGGATCTGTACTCGGCAACAGTAGCCGCGACACCACCAGGATTAATACCAAGACCCAGCAGAATCTTACCAGCGACAGGTATAATCCTAGTGAGTTGGTGCAGAAATCCTGGAACAGATACCGCTAAACCTAGTATCGTTGCACCCGCTATTACCAGTATAAGCAGTACAGTTATGTATATTTTCGTTGGAGATACTATAAATATTCTCTTAACACCCTTAGACTTCCTAGCATGTAGCATAGCTCTAGAGCCTAGGAATAGACTAAGTATGGCCCCGAAGATATAGAAGGCGAAAGTTATAAGGAATATTAGGTATATGATCATTCTTCCACCATGATAGGCCTTCATAGAGATCATTGCTATAGTAGGTATCGCTATCTCTATTGCAAAAACTAGTGTATACTTCTTAAAGTTATTTATTTGTGTTAAATCTATGAAAATTGGTGCAAGAACTAGCGTTACATAGATAGGTACTGCTGTAAGTCCTACACCCGTCCATACGCTTGCTGCATATGCTATAGCTAGTCCCGCCAACACGCTATTAACTATGTTGGGTTTTTTGAGTAGACGTATGTGACGCCACAGAACTAGTGGAGCCGTAAACAATCCAAAACTATACTTAACTGTGAATCCAGCTACTTCTCTACTTAGAAAAACTAGTGCATAGGCAAGTGCTGAAATAATTGATGCTATATCACTATCTGTCAATTCTTTTACTGCTAACGCTGTGAAAATCACACCTAAGGTACCAAGTATAGGCGGTATAAGTGCCATTAAATCTAGTAACTCTACACCAAACAATTTAACAAACTGGTACAGGAAATATATCGTGAGTAGATGCCCTGGTAACTCTGTTGAATAGAGATTCCGACACTCAGGATACCAGAATAGACACGTAGCTGGGTTTTTTTCCGTTAAGTCTAGTAGAGATGCGATACCATGACGATCCATGTAGTTTACTATCCAATAATTCACAAATGGATCTAATTCATCCAGCTTAGCCTCAGGATACACAACCCCCATACCAATATTGATGACATTGAGATACTGCTGAATCCTCAACCAGAAAGCAACAATAGATGCAATCAGGACGAATATCGCCACTACAAGTCTAGAATGAGTGTCCCAGAACCTATACATTTTCATATATATCTTTGAGAGCACCATAAGTAAGCCACCTTTAAGTACACCAAATCCATTGAAGAGCTTTTAAGTTTATGTTCTTCTCAAACCTTATTGAAATACTGTGTAAAGCATAATAAAAAACCCTTTGTTTAGGAATATACCATCCATGTAATCAATGAAGTAGACACCGGTGATGATATGTATCATCAATCTATATCTCTACTGTCAAAACAGACAATACTGTGCCCTAAATGCAGAAATGAAGCCGAGATAACGATATCTGAATATTCGACACAGTATGAGGATATAGTAATAGTTTCCTTGAAATGTAGTTATTGTGGTCACAGAAAAAGCGATATAATACCAATAATTAGCGAAAGCATAGAAAAATGTATAGAAGTCGAAGTTAAGCGGCCCGAGGACCTTAATACATTGCTTTACATACCTCAAGATACAACCATAAGTATTCCTGAAATAGGTATAGAGGTAGACTTCAGGGAACTTACGCTAGGTAGCTACGTAACTATTGATGGGATTCTACTTGAAATAGCTGAAAAAACGAGAATCATATGTTCAGACCAGAAACTAGCCGACAGCTGTACAAGTATTCTACAGATTTTCAACGATATATTTAGTGGGAATATAAAGCCACTAACTATTAGGTTAACGAATCCTTATGGAGGCGTAAGAGTTGTGAATACATATAGAGAGAATTATAGAAAAAAATGTTGAAACAAAGTATATCTAGCTAAGCTTTTTTGATTTGTATAGATCTTCCTTTCTTTTCTTTCTGTTTCTTCTTTATCGTTATCTCTAGTACACCATTTCTATAGGTAGCTTCAGCCGTATCTATATCCACTTCGACCGGTAGCTCCAGCTCCTTCCTGTATTTTTTATCATGGTTTGATGCCTCGATTAATATTCTGTTACCCTCTAGAGCTTCAACCTTTATCTTGTTCTCATCAACACCGGGTAGCTCTGCCACGATCCTTACCCTATCCTCTTCCTCATAGATATCTACAAGAGGTTCACGTTCATCTGTAACAACTATACGTGCTCTACCACCCTTCCTAACATTACCGAACTCGTGTATCCTTGGAACACCATCTGGACCAATCTCGATCCTAAAGCCATACACTATGGGTTTTCTATGGATATCCGAAAACTCGTCGGGATCCACCGGATGTATCTTGGAGAGCTCTCTCTCGAAATCCTCTAGCTCTTCTTGTAGCTCTCTAAACAGCTCGTCAAATATATCGAATATACTTCTCCTTCTTCTACGCTCACTCATATCGAGACACCTAGAGCATCAAGGTTAGCACTCTTTTAGTTCTAAGCTATGCGAGCTTTAAAGTTTATAGATCATAAACCTATAGAACATCTTCCAGATGTTGTTCCAGAAAGCTGTGGCGAGAATGCTATAACTATATAAATAGGCTAAATCCATTTCTGTATGCGGGTGATATATATATGGCTAAACGTAGAAGTAAGTGGCGAAGAACCTGGCAAGTAGTTAAAAAGATGATGCAAGAAGCTAGGAAGGTCAAGGCTTATGAAAGCCTTAAGCAGTGTCCTGTTTGTGGTAATCCTCATAGTCTAACTATATCGATAAAAACCGATAAAACTGGTGAGAAAAGGAGTGCAGAGGTTATATGTAATGTTTGTGGCTTCGAACATAGATTCAATGAGATTCCATCTATAGCCGATGAATTTTGGATATACTCAAAGGTGCTCGATATAGTTCATAGCGAAACAGTAGAAGAAAAGAAAGAAGAGACAACTGCCGAGACTGTAAGTAGTGAAGCATCTGTTCAAGATGTGGAAAACATAGAGGTAGAGCCCCATGGCGAAGAATCAGAGATACCTATAGATATAGATATAGAAGAAGAACCACAATAATTCCTATAAATAGTTATTGAACAGCTATCTGATGAGGTATACAGCGTAATTAGTCTTATAGATGCTATCGTATTTCTTTAGAGCTTCTAAGATAAGTAGATCTAAGTTGTATCCATTTAAGGCACTTATCGTTACCTTAACTTCGTGGCCAGCAGTATTCTCAACAAGTTCTGCATAATAGGCAATCCTATCGTTACTAACTCTATCAACTTTATTGAACACAACAATAATTCTATCTCTACCTATAAGTGATTCAACTGATTTAAGCACATTTATTTGCGATCTGAAGTCGTAGTAGGCATCACCAGAAGGATCCATCAAGTATATAACTACAGCATTTATGTGTTTAAGTGCTGATATTGCTTTTCTCTCTATAGCATTCATATCTTCTAGCGGTCTATCCAAAAGCCCTGGTGTATCAACTATTTGTATAACTACATCACCTATAGCTATATGACCCATAACTATAGTTTTAGTGGTAAAGGGATATGGCGATACCTTGGGTTTAGCCGTAGAGATTTTGGATACAAGTGTCGATTTTCCTACCTGAGGCATTCCCGATACTATGAACGTTGGATTAGATGAGACAATACAAGGCATGGTACGTGCAGTCTTAACGATATCTGGTAGATAGTTGAAGTACCTGGTATCTCTCTTAACGACAGAAAGAGCTCGACCAACGAATTCTCTTGCTCTTTGTTTAGCTTCTTCAGGAGATGTGCTACTAAGGATGTGTTTACGGTATTCCCTCCATAGATTGCTTACTATCGTTACAGCTTTTTTAGCATTGGTAACTATATCGATGTACTTATTATCGCTAGCTATATTGAGCATGTCTAGATAGAATGAATTGAGATCTGTAGGGAGTCTAGCAATAGAACCTAGACTTGTTACTATTACCTGAAAAACTTTTTCACATTTTAGAAGATACCTAAGTATCCAGATCCTAGTTTGATTCCCTTTAGCTCTATAAGGCACAGAAACTCTTTCCTTAAATGTTTCTAACACCTTGCTCCTTATATCATTAAATGTTATTGGAGCTATTCTAAAGCTCTTCTCTAAACATGCATTTTCATTGTTTCCCAATTTAGAGCACCGGGACATGGTGTTAGTGTCAGTGGTCGTGGTTACATCATTACCTGATCTGTTCCGCGGGACTCATACATCATCCAAAACCACTATACACATTTATAGAGTTAAAAACTGAACTTAAGTTTATGAATATCATCTAGTGTTCTCTACATAACGTGAATATAATGTTCAATGGTTTGAGTGGTGTATAGCCCGGCTCTCCTTCAACATCCTTCAAAACCTTATGGATACACCAACCACTTCTTCTAGCTATATCTACAAGTTCGCTTAAACTATAGATCCTCATTCTAAACATAGCTTCATCCAGAAACATGTGATGGGGTCCCTCTTTTTTGTAGAATCGCTGCTTTATTAGTATCTCGCCTGCAACTGGATTAAATATTGTATGCTCAAGTACCATAACATCGTCATAATCATATGCCACAGGCTTGGACCCTATGAGTCCTAACTCCATAACTAGGTAATCTTTGTTCACGAAATCTACCAACATTAATACTCCACTATCTTTAACTATATTCTTAACGGTATTCAGTATATGTACATCTGTTTCCCCATCATAATACCCTATGACAGAAGACCATACAAATATCACTGCATCAAATCTTGTAGAACCAAAGTCACACTGATCTATAGATCTTGCATCACAGAGAATGAACGTAACTCTATTGCTTAAACCTCTGGATTTAGCTCTTTCAGAAGCAATATCTATGTATATGGGAGAAATATCTATACCTACCACATTGTAGCCCATTTCAGCGAGCTCTAGAGATATCCTCCCAGTACCACATCCCACATCTAGTACATATCCTTTCTCTATGCTTAGCATAATCAATTGTTTGGCTATACCTTTAGCTATCTTCTTAGCTCTTGTAGTCATGATCCTGGAGTCCATAATTCTTCTGAACAGTTCTCCTTTTTCTATAAAATAGTTTACCACAATATCGCTCATCTTGCTTTCCTTCATTAGATTACCCAGCCAATATCTCGTTTATCGACAACACACGTATTCCAGAACAATACGGTGGGTTTTTCAGCTATTTAAACGTAGATACAAGTTAGCTTAGAGTAGTTATGCAAGTGAAACATGTATGCCCAAGAAGATCTATTGGCCAAAGGTTAAGAGGATCTGGTGGTGTCTTAACTGCAACATACCTATACTACAGGAAATATGCCCTAGATGCAGAAGTAAAGCGATAAGAATTCCATTATCTGATCCAGGAGATGCTAGACTTGCTTTTGAAAGAGACTACAAGTCTCTTTATGCAGCATATATCTATGAGTTTGGTACATCTAAAGGATTCAACGATATTGTGGGTAGATCTATAGCGCTTGTGAATAAAGCTCCATATTACGATGAAATGAAGGAAATTGTGATCGATGGAACTCAGATGGGGCGTCTATATTTTGATCCCCTGCTTAGAAAATGGAGATTTAGGTTGTCAAGAACTTCGGCAATAAAGCTGTACACCTGTTATCCTGATGTAGTTGAAACCATTACTGTGCATAAGAAGTACTATAAACATTCTGATATAATTCGTATAGATAAAGTTATAGAACCTGAAAAACAGGTAATCCTACTTGACCCCAGAAACAATGTTGTTGGTCTGGGTTACTCTAAGGGGAAAGGTAAGGTAATGGTTCATAGTTGGTGGGGTTCTTCGGCAACAGATAGTGTTGCCCTGAGTAGCGATCTATATAGAAAGACTACCATAGATGATGTGGTTAAAGCTCATGGGGAATATATGAACATACTGGTTTCGAGAGCTAAGAAATTCATAGCTATTATGAATGAGAAGATAGATAAACCTGTGATAGTGTCTTTTAGTGGTGGTAAAGATAGTCTCGTAAGTCTTCATCTGGTACTGGATTTAGGGCTAAACCCAATCATACTATTCAATAATACAGGTGTAGAGCTTCCCGAGACAGTATCAACTGTCTACAGTATTGTTAAAAGTTATGGTTTAGAACTTATCGAGGCTTCAGCTCAAGATAAGTTCTGGAAAACAGTAAACGAGTTAGGGATACCTGGTAGAGACTATAGGTGGTGTTGCAAGGTTTGTAAACTAGCTCCTTTAGCCTATACCGTAAAAAGTTTATGGAGCTCTGGTGGATTAAATGTTGTTGGTCAGAGAGCATACGAGTCTATAGATAGAGCAAGAAGTCCAAGTGTATGGAGACTGCGATGGGCTCCAATGTTGCTGAATATCTCGCCTATAAATGAATGGTCCCAGTTTGAGGTATGGCTCTACATATTCATGAATAAAGTGTCTGTGAACCCCCTCTACTTCATGGGTTATGAAAGAATCGGTTGCTTTATGTGTCCTGCCTCAACTTTAGCGGAGCTTGAGCTTGTTTCACAAACACATAGAGATTTATGGAGTAAATGGCTCGAGGTTCTAGAGTATTGGGCTAAGAGAATGAATATGCCTAGAGAATGGATAGACTACGGATTATGGAGATGGGCTGGACCAGCAAGATATAAGTCTATGCTAGCTAGAAGACTTAAAGTATCTAACAGCATTGATAATTGGTTCCAAAGCTTTAAATCCATGTCAGATCCCAGTATAGAGATAGTTAGACGAGATAATGGTGGTTTTGAAGTAAAGATGATGATACCTATAGATATGGAGTTTCTAGAGAACCAAATCTCTATACTTAAACCAGATCAATACGAAGTTGACGTAGATAGAAATCGTGTGTTCATCAAATGGTTTAACACCTATATATCGCTTGACGTTAAAGGAAAAATAAGCTTAACATTAACAGAGAGCAACAGTATCGAAAGACTCATAGATGTCCTGAAACTATTCTACAGATGGTGCTTCTGCACCGGATGTAGGTCTTGTGAAACGATATGTCCTTCAGAAGCTGCAAAAGTTTCGTACTTTAATGGAAGGACTAGGCCTTTTGTTAATAGAGATCGATGCACAGGATGTAGATTCTGTGTATATAACTGTCCTGTAGCTGAAGTTTATGTAGAACATGTTGTTGCCTCCATACTTCTAAATGATCCAGAGGCATGGCGTAGAGAGAGTAGAGAACATCATGAAGAGGTTATGGAGAAGATAAAAGAGTATGTAAGGAAGATGGCATATGGTTTAGGACCTCGAAAGAATACGGAGAATAGAGAGTATGCAGAAGCTTCATACTTCTTTAATACTCTTCAGAATACCTAACGAGTTGATGTTCTATGGCTTCTCAAAAATTTCTAGAAGAAGCGGGTAAACATGTAGAACCTATCTATGCGCAAGGGTTTTTCTATGTCTCTTTGGGATGCATATCTTATTATCTAGTGTTCGATTATAATGATCCATATGAATATTATAGAACTATAATGAAGGATGAGAAAGCATTCAATGGAGAGGTATCTAAGCTTTGGACGAATATGCAGGAATTTCTCGATGAAGAGATTGTGGTTGTTAACGGTATCAAGGTCAGTCCTAGGGTTGTTATGATCGATATTGGTTTTAGGGGAAGCAAGAGAAGACCTTACATTGTTTTCGGTATAAGATTTAGAGCTCCCATAAGAATTGGATTGAATATGTATGAGAATAGGTATAGTCCCGAGGTAGTTGAATATGATTATGTAGCATATTGGATATTTCCACCCTCATCGAGAATAATCAAGGTAGATATGGGTCAAGGTAATGAAAAATGGGATATTGTTGGAAATAATATTCTAGCTATATATGGTTTTAGAGGTAAGAAGAGTGGTGGATATGAGTATATAGAGTTCGAGATACGTGATTACATAAGAACCAATGTAGGTGAAACTAATTAATGAATATAATTTCGAGAAGCTTCAAAACAATATACACATCGAATATCTTGAGAAAAACCATACATCTAACACTATCTCTTATACTAATAATTCCTTTCTCACAACCCTATAGAGAGTTCATGAATACTCTACTCTCTTATTCTCTAGACCCTACGCTACTAACTATGGTTATTCTCCTCTTTACAGCAGCATTCATAAACAGTCTACAGATACGTGTACCGAACCTAAGAGACAGATTCATACATGTTCTTGGAGATATTAGAAAGAAATTCTTGAGTAGTCTGGAAACTGTCGTGAAGGGTAATACCGATATTCTTGAAAACATAGATAAGATGTTCTCGCGATATGAGGAAAGGCTTATAGATATTATTTCAAGTGTTGAAAGAAGCTATGAGTTGAGGTACGGCTACATATGTGTAACATTTGCTCTGCTATCTATAACGATAAGTTACGTGCTTTTCAGCCATGTAGCTGTGTACGGGATTTTGGCATTGGGTATAGTCGACGCTCTTTCTTCTATTATCTCAATGTCTACGCAAACCAGAAGGAAGTTCCTAAAACATACTGATTTATCTATTCTAACAACTTTCACCATATTCACAGTACTGATCTATACCCTAAATTGGAACATTATTAATTCTATTACTCTGAGTTTCGTAGCAATAACTGTTGAGCTCTTAAGTCCTGAAGACAATTTAACGTTACCTATAGCCGTAAGTCTCGTAGCATACGTTATGGATGTTCCCCTACCAAACATCTGATCTGGTGTTAAGGTTCGGTAGCACTCCATACAGCTACCAGTAGGTATCTTCCTCTGGTCTGAACATGTACATCGGCGATATCTGGATCGAGAAGACACATCTTTTCGTAGTTTTCGTTAAAAGCTATATCCACTATTTTTAGATTTGCTGAAAGAATTTCTCTGAGTTGTTCCATATCTTTCTCAGCCTCTTCTCTAGATGTGTATACGCCTACTATAGCCGTCATGGTCTCTCTAACAGCTGTACCTAGAGGTGTCTTTCTGTAGTTGAACCACATAGTTTCAGCCATGTGTCTGCCTGCTAATATATGTATCGATATGTTTAAGTTTTTATCTGTGGGATATGTAACATGTTGATCGAGGTACTAGCAATTATAGGATTAGATCCTGTAAGTACAGGCGCTCTAGACAATCTTCAACACGCTGCAGAAGTTCTTAAGAAAGAGTACGGTATCAAGATCGTGATTGTGCCTTACAACACGTGGAGCGATACCATAAGCTCTTCCATTAAGTCTCTTCCAATAATAATCATAGGTGGTACAAAAGCTTTTGCAGGTTACGCGCCATCAGTTAAAGAAATCATCGAATATGTTCTCGATTACGTGAAACAGAACAAAAGAAGGAAGAGATATGAAGCACTTGTACCTGCAGGTATTATAGAGAAAGATCATTTACTTCTTTCAGCTGCAATAACTTGATCATTAAATACTAACTAGTTCAACTCTTATATTAGATATAATCATTCATTAATCACGAAACTATATGAACAAATACAATCTTTGTATACAATTGTATAGCCTATTATATGCAGCTATGATTCTCATATGTCTAGAGTGCGATGACTTAATTCTATTATTTCTCTAGCTAAAGTTGTGGTGGTAATGAATTCTTCATATTTTTAATTCTGTATACAGTATATCGCTTTTTGGAACATCTATGATGGATGTAGATGTTGTTGTAATAGGTTCAGGGATTTCAGCTTTAAAAGCACTTTATGTAGCGAAACTATACAACAGGAATGCTCTAGCTGTTGATGTTCATGGAGGTGATGGAGGGTATATCCAATTATTAGATGGAGGAGATACTGTTGCTAAAGCTCCATTATTCATAGACCCTGATGAAGCAAATTTTTTTCATAGTCTCGGAATAGATGTTAAATGTTATGAGGTTACGCATAGCGTTTTGAAATCAGGTGACTACGTTCTAAAGACCGTAGGTTTCATTGATATCGATGTCCAGATGAATTGGTTTACAAGATGGCTAAATAGCAATAGGCTTTGTTTTGATGTAGAGCTCTTCACTAAATTGAAGAAATCATACAGATTTCCAACATATAGACCGATACATTCGGTAGCTAATATAAGGAAGATCGATGTAGAGAAAAAGATTTTAGCATTATCAACAGGAACAATCGTAAAGTACAGCAAGATAGTGTACACATGGCCTCTAGAGCTCTTATCTCAAAACCTGTATCCAAACAGCATTAAGAACATTATTGAGCAATTCCTAAACCAACTTGAACTAGAATACGTATCGCTATACATTTATACAACTCTAGCTAAAAGTATAGAACCCAAAAAGAACTTGATAACAATATATACTCACGCAACTAAGGCATCAAAAATACATACGACTATAACATTACACCTACACAACAAAAAGATAATGTATACAACAACAAGTTACACAAAACAGTACCCACTCATACCCGGGATAAGAGAGAAGATATCATCCGAATTAAAAAAACATAGAATAACAAACCCGATAGATACGCTGAAGAGACACTATACAAACATCACCTACGGTCTATTAAATAAAGTAAATGAAAACATCCTTAAGGAACTTGAGCAACTACTAGAAAACCACGACATTATACTCTTCGGAAGAATAGCACAATGGAGAGAAAAAACCATAAAAGAAATACTAACAGACAAAACAATAGAACAGAAGATAGCCTAATTAAGTCATGATAGCTTATTTAGTTAGACAAAATGAGTTATTTTTATGGCGGCGGTCGTCTAGCCTGGTCTAGGACGCCGGCCTTCCAAGCCGGAGATCCCGGGTTCAAATCCCGGCCGCCGCACCAAATAATTAGTTCTCAACTCATTTAAATAGCGTCTGAAGATACATCGAATACAATGTCTATAGACCATATACTTGTTTTATAACATATCGAAGCCAATGACTTCAAATAATTCTAGGAATAGAAAGAAGTTGACATAAACAACTACTAGAGTGTAGATCATGTAACAGAAGCCCTAGAAGTGTAGTGAAACCTCTACTAGCTCTCTACCTAGAAAGATACCCAGCTAAGCGTTAATCATGTACAATGAAGACGCACAAACAGGATCTCTGTGTCTTCATAATATACAATGACTTCTTGACAACACCAGACCTACACCAACTTTGCATAATTACATTCAATATCATTAGTTATACTGTTAACCAATCTTGTTGTCAACATAACTAATAGTTAAATAAAAGAGAGCTCTACTAATAAGTAGATATCTACATAAGATCATATCAGGCTATTGAGAGGAACACACAACTTCACCTAGATGGTTGATATCGCCCCAGAAATGTTTACCATCGATAATGACTATGGGTATTCCTAGAATACCGATGGAGAAGAAGAAATCGAGAAGATCATCATCTATATTAACGGGAAGTAAAACTATCTCGAAACCCTCTAGACAACGAGAATAACGCTTTAAAAAGACATGACAATCAGCACAATTCTCGCCAATAACTACTATTCTCCTAAACCTATTCAATACTGAAAGATAATCTTGAAGAGATTTAACGATATGCATAACCCACCTAGAAAATAATGATGCAAAAGAACCTTATATATCTATAGGTATCAACTCAAAAACATTCACTAAACACTGAGACAGATAGTTGATGAATTATGGCAATAAATCATATCCACACATTTTTTACCCACAAATTTGATCCACAACCAAAAAGTAGAGGTTTCATATAGCTACACAAACAAGATAATGTGTCAGGATATATATCTTCAGAGCAGTATCTGTACAGAATGTGTCTATCTATTGAGTATCGTTAGAACATCTTCTTTAGATAGTACACCATCGTCTGTGTCCGAAACGATAGCACTCTCGTTAGTAATCACTATATGAGTTCGGATGAATCTTCTTGGAATAATGCTAACAGGAGCTATAATAGAATCATCGTAACAATGAACGACAAAAAATTCTATTAACTCTAACGTCGATCAGTTCACGAATTCTGGAAACAAGAAGGAATACATAAAGTTTACAACTGGTATACATGCTATCCACCAATCTACTTGACGTTATGCTACTACTCTCAACACCTCTTAATGCATCTGATATATTTGTCAATATGTTCATAGAGATTAGAGCTGATGTAGTTATCGAGAGAGCAATAATCAATAACAACAATACAATCAGCTTGATGTAGAACTAGACCATTTTCATCTTCAACCACACTACTCCATGCAATCACTTATGCACTGCAATAAACAGACCTTATATTTTTGGAACAGTTTTAAATAGCAACAAAATACCTACACATCTACAGTCAAGCAGACTCTAGGCACATAGAGAGTCTATATTGTTTGTAGCAAGGTTTATTCGAGGTGGATTCACTAAGCTAATGTTGCATACATAGACTGTATACGTTGATGTAAATTTGGTCGAGGTTTTTCCAAGCCTATGGTTGAAAAGCCAGAATTATGTGCTTGGTGTTTGGTGTCTTGGTTTAGTATATTCATGGTCTTGTTTATTGTTTGATGTGGTATGTTGTGACTAGACTATTGGTATTTTTACTAGATCTGGATAGTATTCCTTTAGTACTCTATACATACTTGCTCTAGGTACGAAGGATCTTAGAGCTGAAAGTGCTATTCCATAGTATCTCTCGGGTTCTTCTTTAAATATTTTGTATATCTTTATCAGTTTTTCTCTAAGTTCTGAATATTCTCTCTCGTTAATCTCCATAGCTTTCTGACTACCGATCTCTATGGGTTCTCTTATGTCTTCGCCGAATAGCCATCCATTAACGTTATCTACAATAAATTCAAGTACACCACCATCTCTAGAGGCTATAGATGGTACAGCATTTAGTGCGGCCTTCATGTAGCTTGTTCCACATGATTCTAGCCCTGAGAATGGTGTAAAGAGAAGTACGTGGCATGCTGATAGAAGGATTTTTGCTTTAGCGACATCGTAATCGTGGATAAAGACAACATTGGGCATCTCGTTATGCATCTTCCTAAAGATCTTCATATATTCTAGTCCTGATTGATCCTTGAGATGGGCTTTACCTCCAAATATGAAGAGTATTGGCATATCTTTCAACTCTTTAGCTAGCCTTATAGCCATCCACGGCCTTTTGTATTCCGTAATTCTTCTAGCCCATATAACTATGAACTTTCCATCTGTAGATACATCCTTTTTATATCTCTGTAGAAAAGTCTCGAGTTCACAGCATATTTTTTCCTTGAGTTTTACTAATCTATCTATTGAGAGATTTAGGGATTGATATGCTTCTCTTATCTCTTTCCTCATCCACCGCTCAATGTTAACACCATTAGTTACATAGCTTATTTTTTCACTAAAGTGTGGAAATATCTTCAAAAGAACATCGTAGTGTTTAGCTGAAACAGCAAATGCTTGTTGAGAAGCAGCTAATCCTATTTCCGTTAACAGTATATCTGGCTCTATGAATTTGTACCCATATTCTCTCTCAAGAATGTATCTTGGGAAAGATGGGTGACCCCATATACCTGCTGTATGAATTACTAATCTATATTTTCCTGGAATCTTTAGTTGGAGGGGTAGTAATGCTGTATACGCTTCTTGAAGATCTATGTACGCTATATCTTCTAATTCTATATTCCTCTTAATGTATTCAGCAACAGCTTTAGAAAGCAGAATATATTTATATACTCTTTCTTCATTGCCATTCTCGATATATATTCTATCCGTAGCTTTTGCTATCTCCTCAGGCGATAGAACGTTGAAGAATATCGCTTTAGCAGAACCATACCTGTAAACAAGAGCTTCAATACTTACATCTAGTCCCACTACCTTGACACTAAATCTATCTTCAGTAGATAGATTCTTCAAGAATTCCTCCGGTTGTTCTTGAGCTTTTGGCTTGGGTGTACAATCAGAATCGAATTCGTAGTCTACATAACCATGTCTATAGAAGAAGGACATCACGATATAGTTTACGTTTAATCTTGCGGCAGCATAGAACTTATCTCCTTCTAAAACACCTAAACCACCAGCATATGTGTATCCTACATCTAGAGCTAGATCTGGTGTTACACTTATAGCATATCTATCTGAAGCCATATAGTCTACCTACCATACCGAATCACTATTAAGCTTAATATACATCTATGCAGAAACGACTTCCAACCACTAACAACAGGACGACTGCTCTAAGATTTCCCTAATAATTCAAGTACTTTCACAGGTCTCAGTGTTTATAACACCTATAAACATCATGTTTGCTGGACAGTACTGTATAGTGCGTGTAATTATGTATATACATGGTGTTGCAGAACTACCTCTCCACAACGGGCATGTCCCTCCACATCTACTAGAACTCATGAAGAGATTGGGAAGAGCTATAGCTATGTATATAGTCGATGTTTTTGGATCTATAGAACTCGTTAAGAGACTTTCCGACCCATTATGGTTTCAAGCATTTAATAACGTTATAGGTATGGATTGGGATAGTAGTGGATCTACAACAGTTGTTTTATATGTTCTGAAGAGTTTTGCAAATATAGATACGTTTGGTGATATAGGTCTAGCTGTAGTTGGAGGTAAAGGTGTAGATGCCAGAAATTGTGTTAAAGAAATTGAGTATCTAGATAGATTTGATCTAGATGTAGATTACCTAAGGTATGTTAGTAGACTTAGCGCTAAGATAGATAGTGTCGCTCTACAGGATGGATACACACTGTATATACACAGTCTTGTCCTGTCTAGAGAAGGTGCTTGGACAGTTATACAACAAGGTATGGATGTTTCTAAAAGAATGGCTAGAAGATACCATATACATGCAAATAATATATCGTCCGACATCAATCCCCATAGTGGTATCGCATGCAACATGAAATCAAATGTCATTAATCTTATGGATAGAGAATCGTATTCAACAAAAAAGCTTATTCTAGATCTCCTTGATGAGAATCCTAAAAAGATATTGAACTATATAGCGACTGTTAATCGATTACTTAGAAAGGATGCATCTCTTGAACAATGGACCAGCAATAGATCTACAGATATAGAGTTTAGCGGAGAATCGAAGAAGGTGGATTACTTAAAAAATGTTAATCCAATACTATACAGACCTATTACTAATATAAAAAGAATTGAAGATGTTCTAAACCATGTTGTTAAAACATTTACAGAAAACTTTGATTCTCTTCTTCTCCATGTAGGTCCTGAGTTCATACGAGCTCTAGTTCTTGTAGCTGATCTAATATATGGCGAGGTCCCCTCTTTCAGAGATCCTGTGACTCATGCGATAGATCCTTTTGCTTACTCTTTTGCACACGGTGGTAAAGATGGTATACCTTTTCCAGTAAAGTTCGATATAATGAGGAACACTATACAATTTCTAGAAGATGCTATAAATAGTTCTAAACTTGATGGTAAACTCAAAAGAAAGGCACTTGAGAATTTGTATCACTATTGGAGGAAAATAGAAAGAGCTACTCTAAATAAAGACTAAGTAGCTAGAACATTGATGTAATTTACTAGTTATCAATGAACAGTACTCCCTCTCCTTGGTCTAGATAATTATGTGTAGAGTTTATCAACTTAAAAATTTGGTCGTTATCACGTTTCTATAGATACATTAGTGGGGATCTGTGGTAAACTCTAGACATTTGAAGCGTAACGAAAAGATAAAGCTAATGAAGATGCTTAAAGCTCTAAACTACCTCTATAGTTTACGACATCTAGAGACGTTACTTGATATACCTTATCAGAATATCTGGAAATATGTTAATATGATAGCGATACCTAGTGACGAAATAGCTATGGATATCATCACTAAACTCAATAATATGAAGATTATTGATAGAACTATATCAGATATAGTTGATAAGTATAAAGACAATATCTACGGTATAGCCTCTGATATAGGTTTCCTCTCTATATACTCATTAAAGCTAGAGGATATGCTAGAAAACATAGACATAGGCTTAATAATTCCTCTCTCAGAATACGCCATACCTTTTGCATCGATTTTGGCTTGGGAATTAGGTGCAAAACTCTGTATACCGCCATTCAGTAGAAAAATTATAGATACTAAAATTAAAGTTGCATGGTACTACTCGTCACGAAATAATGAACTTGAATTCTTTCTACTTCCAAAAATGTGTATCGATGAAGATGTGGAGATTTTTCTAGTGGATATACTTATAGATGATTTAGAGAAGCTTAAAACAATATCGCTACTGCTAAAGTCTAGCAACATGAAGGTACAAGGAATAGCTACAGTATACATCAGTACTGATTGTCTAGATTTTGCGATAACAAGTATAACGTCCTTGGTATTCTATGTAACCACAATATAGAGCCATATAGATCTGTACATTTATATTACTCTACAACAAGATGTGTAACAAATATCTTGCTGTAGTTATAGCTTATTGAACAAGAGGGCTTAAGACGGAGTAACTTGTTAGAAATCGATGTATAACTCATGTCGAAGAAGCCTGAAAAGAAAGAAGAAAAGAAAGAGGAACAAAAGAAGAAGTAATGTTTTTAGCCCTATTTATTCGAACCTTGTATCACACAATCAATCAATTTTTTGATTATTCTAATCTCTATCATTTATCACCCTTTTATCACAGCTAGTGGTATCAATCTAGCAATAGGTCTAACAATTCCCGCTCTTGTCGCTACATCGATAACCTTATCTACATTCTTATACGCATCTGGAGTTTCTTCAGCAAGTTCTCGCATTGTTGCTGCTCTCACCATAACTCCCTTCCTTTCTAGCATATCCATAACCTCTCTCGGCGATATGGCTCTTGTTGCTGCTGCTCTACTCATCCATCTACCAGCTCCATGAGGTGCAGACCACCAAGTCTCTTTAGCTCTCGATCCCGCTATAGTTATGTAGCTTGCTGTACCCATACTCCCCGGTATAAGAACTATTTGACCAAATTCTCTATGGTCTAGTGGAATCTCTGGATGTCCTGGTGGAAAAGCTCGTGTTGCTCCTTTTCTATGTACAACCAGCTTCACCTTTTTTCCCTCTACTTCGTGTTCTTCTACTTTAGCTATGTTGTGTGCAACATCATATATCAATTCTATGTCTAGCTTCTCAGCCTCGATACCTACAGCACGTGCAAATGATTCTCTAACCCAATGCATTATTATCTGTCTATTAGCCCAAGCATAATTTGCTGCTGCTGCCATAGCCGCAAAATAGTCTTGACCTTCAGGACTATTGAAGGGTACTGCTGCAAGTTCTCTATCTGGAGGATTTATTCCGTATTTCCTCATTGCTCTCTCCATAACCATTAAGTAGTCGCTTGCAACCTGATGTCCAAGTCCTCTAGAACCTGTGTGGACCATTAGTGTTACCTGCCCTTCTTCGAATATCCCTATCTTCTTAGCTATCTCGGGTAGATAGATCTTATCAACAATCTGCACCTCCAAGAAGTGATTACCGCTACCCAAGGTCCCTAGCTGTGGAGCACCCCTCTCTTTAGCCTTCCTACTAACCTTATCTGCATCAGCCCAGTCAAGCCTACCCCTAGACTCTGTATGCTCTATATCTCTCTCCGTACCATACCCCTGTCTATAGGCCCATTGAGCACCCTCTTCTAGAACCTCATCTAGTTGCAACATGGTTAGTCTAAGCTTACCTGTTGCACCAACACCACTTGG
The DNA here is from genome assembly GCA_038831005.1 of Ignisphaera sp. Classification (NCBI taxonomy): domain Archaea; kingdom Thermoproteati; phylum Thermoproteota; class Thermoprotei; order Desulfurococcales; family Desulfurococcaceae; genus Ignisphaera; species Ignisphaera sp. The sequence goes on along the minus strand of JAWBKZ010000002.1, from coordinate 10,094 downwards.
AATATTTCTGAATAGATACTCAACAATATCCTTAATTTTGGGCTTGATATCCTTCATGGATAGATTAGTCCTAAGTACACGAACACCACAATTAATATCGTAGCCAACACCTCCAGGACTAACAACACCTTCATCTAACGTGAAGCCCGCCACACCACCTATAGGGAAACCATAGCCTTGGTGTCCATCTGGAAGAGTATAGCTCGCTGCTACTATGCCAGGCAGACAAGAAACATTCGCGGCCTGGTCTAGTGTTGCATCTTCCTTCATTTTATTAAGTAGAAATTCATCAGCATATATTATAGCAGGTACATGCATACACTTCTTGTACTCTTTCGGTATCATCCAAATAACATCGTCTATCTTCTTTAGGGGTGGAACCATATAAATCCCTCTATATCACCACACTATCATCGAAAATTAATAAGTTTATAGCACATCAAACCGAAGTAGCTTCCAGAAGGTTTTCTTTATTAAGCTAGATAAAAGATTTTATCCTTTACACAAGAACTTATATCAGTACTTCACCAGATCCTAAAACTCAGAACATTTGGGACCTGATATATAATTGGTAACCACCTTAATAGTGGTGTATATAAGTATGGAGAACAGTTATCTGCAAAGAAGTTTTGTTCCCAAGATATTGGAAACTAGGTGGAACAAAGATTATGAGCTTCAATTATCTACATTATGGGAAAAAGAAGATCTTTATAAATTTGTCTACGATCCTAGTAAACCTACTCTTGTGATAGATACTCCTCCACCATATATTTCAGGTAAACCACATATAGGTCAAATTGCAAGCTACGTACAGATAGATATGGTTGCTCGCGCATACAGGATGCTGAACTACAATGTCTTAGTACCATTCTATGGAGATAGAAACGGTCTACCTATAGAAGTTTTTGTTGAAAGGACATATAAGATCAATCCTCATGAAGCCTCAAAAACAGTTGAAGGTAGAGAGAAATTCCTTGATCTCTGTAGAAAACATCTAGATGAAGTAGAGAAAGAGTTTATAAACATATGGAGACGATTAGGATGTATTTTCGAATACTGGAGAGAAGGTACTGATAGCGAAGAATACCGAAAAATAACGCAAGAAACATTCATAAAAATGTGGAGAGAGAAACTGATATACGAAGCTGAAAGAGCTGTTATATGGTGCCCCAGATGTAGGACTGCTTTAGCTGAAGCAGAAGTCGAATATAAAGAAGAGATCTCAGAACTATACTACATAGCATTCCCAATAGAAGGTGGAGACACAATAACTATAGCTACAACAAGACCAGAACTACTTGGTGCATGTCTCGTTCTAGCCTATAATCCACATGATGAGAGATACCGGAATTTGAGAAACAGAAAGGCTGTAGTACCGATATATAATCGTACTATTGATATAGTTGAGCACCACTATGTAGATCCCAGATTCGGTACAGGTATCATGATGATCTGTAGCTACGGTGATCAAGCAGATGTAAGGATTGTGCGTGAATTAAACTTGGAACCTAGGATAATAATTGATGAAAATGGCTATATGAACCGTGAAGCCGGGCCTATAGCTGGCCTAAGTGTTCATGAAGCAAGAAAGAGAATTGTAGAACTACTTAATGAGAATGGATACTTGGTCAAGATAGAGACGATTACCAGAGATGTTCCTACTTGTTGGCGGTGTAGTACACCAATAGAATTTATACACACAAGAGAATACTTCTTAAAACAACTTGAATACAGAGATGAGCTGAAAAGTATTGTAGAGAGAATAGAATTCATTCCAGAAGAGTTTAAACAGAGGCTAATTAACTGGATCGATTCGTTGGCTATGGACTGGCCTATATCTAAAACAAGATACTACGCTACAGAGGTACCGGTATGGAAGTGTAGAGCTTGTGAATCTATACTTGTTCCTGAGCCAGGTAGATACTATAGACCTTGGAGAGATCCTCCGCCATGGGATAGCTGTCCAGTATGTAAAGCACCTAAAGAAGAACTTGTTGGTGAAACTAAGGTATTTGATACATGGTTTGATTCCTCTATATCGGTTCTTTATGCCACAGGTAGAACGAAATATCCATATATATTTGATCTCTATATAAAGAATCGGGTTAAGACTCTGAGGCCTCAGGGTTACGAAATCATTAGGACTTGGCTATACTACACGATACTCAGATTATACCTTCTATACAAGAAGCCTGCTTTTGATATCGTTAGAATAAATGGTATGGGGCTCGATGAAAAAGGAGAAGCTATGCACAAAAGTAAAGGTAACGTGCTATACACAGAACCATTTATAGAAAAATACGGTGCTGATGCTATAAGGTATTGGGCAGCTGCTACAGCTAAACTTGGAAGCGACTATAGAGTTTCTGAACAACTTATGAGAACCGGTATACTCTTCGTAGTAAAACTCCTCAATATTGCACGCTTTATATCAATGTTTCCAATAATAGAGCATATCGATGAGCTTTACCCACTTGATCTAGCAATATTAAGCAAACTCAATGAAGTTATAAAAGAGGTGAGAAAAAGTTATGAAAGAACCGATTTCTATACAGCTATCCACACCCTATACCATTTCGTATGGAATATACTAGCTGATCACTATCTAGAGATGGTTAAAGCAAGAGCCTACAATTTTAGCGGATATACAGAAAAAGAACAGAAAAGCGCTTGGTATACGCTACATACATTACTTAAACAAATACTTCTAATGCTTGCTCCCATAATGCCGTTTGTAACCGACTATATATGGAGAAAACTATATGGAACGAAATCAATACACATAGAACTGATTCCACAGCCAGTAGAAACTTATGGTACTAGATATGTTGAGGTTCTGAACAAGATTATAGAGCTAAATAGCGCTATATGGAGATACAAAAAACAGAAGGGTATGAAACTTTCTGAACCTCTAGACAGTATAGTTTATGTACCAGAAGAGTTACTAATATTCGCAAAAGACATAAAAACCCTACATAAGGTTCGCAACGTTAAATCAGGAAAACCGTCTCTAGAAGCATACATAGAGCTTACACCCAGTATATACTTAGTCCATGATTAAGGTTAGCTACAGCTATGATCCAAGCCATAGTTGATATAACTATTGATCCGGATTTCGGCTACACAAAAGCACTTAAAATAGCTAACCAATGTTTTGTCAAGAAACTGTATGGGAATAGCGAAAAAAGAATTCTACATATTTTGCTTCTTGGCGATATAGAAGAAGGTATAAAATGTTTATCCAGTATAAAGGGGTTCTTCAATATCTATTTAAGGCTTGTGGTAAAGATTGCTAAATCGGACGACAGTGTATGGAGGAAGATAGGAATAAAATCTGCCCCCAAGGGTTTGTCTAAAAGATTTGTAGGATATATGGAGATAGAAAACCATGTATGTCTGGTAGAGAAAACAGCTAAAAACGATACATTCTTAGTTAAAGTATTGAAAACAAAAAATCTTCCAGCTATTATTGAACCCTCCGTGTATCTCATTTACGGCGACAGTACCTCTATCTTGAACAGTATATCGACTTATTTGAGGATTCTACAAACCTTTACAGAGAGAGTTAATGAGGTCTTGAAAACGTGATGCTGTACAACTGTATCTCTAACAATGTAAATAACGCTCTACATATGTACATTTTTAGTACATACCTTAAATTTCTATATGTAATATACTATTCGTAATGTTCCATAGATAGAGGTGCTCATTATGGTTACCGTGTCCTCTCAACTCATCTACAAACATGTTGAAACTTCATCTCTTCTAAGATCAGCATTTCGTATGCTTGAAGAAGATGATGAGGTTTTAGAGCTATTGAAGATGAGCAATATTATGGCTGTTACAAGGCTCAGATACAATGATCATGGAATAGTCCATGCAAGGATAGTTGCAGGCGTAGCTTTAGAACTTGTAGATATTCTCATTCGTAACAATATAGAGTTAACTACGATGAGAGATGGAACAACCAGGAATGTAGATGAAGCTAAACTTGTTGTACTATTTGCAGCATATTTTCATGATATAGGTAATGCTATTCATAGAGCTAACCACGAGTTTCTAGGAGCTCTTTTAGCTAAAGACATACTCAATAGGTTATTACCAAAGCTAGGCTTTGTAGATAGAAGGCTTATCGCCATTAGGCAAGAAATTATGCATGCAATATACGCTACAGAATACAGTGTTCGGTGTCTAACAACAGAATGTGGTGTTGTGAAAATTGGTGATGGACTCGATATGGCTGAAGGTAGAGCAAGAGTTCCCTATAAATTAGGTAAACTAGATATGCATGCTGTTTCAGCTATAACTATAAAGAGAGTTGAAGTAGAGCAAGGTACTGAAAAACCAATTAAAATAGTTATGCATATGGATGAATATGCAGGTCTATTTCAGCTTGAAGAAGTTCTGTTACCTAAGGTTAAAACAAGTGGATTGGATAAGTATGTAGAGATCTATATAGCTATTCCCACAAGGTTTACCAAGATATATCCCAGAGAATAATCAGATTATACTGTATATACTCTCTAGGGATGAGAAGCCAATTCTATGAAACAGCACATGATCTAGGTATTCGTATTCTTTGGCTATTCTAAATAACTTGTAGTAGTCTTCTATGACGAATGGTCTGTATCTGTATATGGTAAGTTGTGTAGAAGGTGTTATAACGCAGGATCCAAAGCCTTGGTTAGATAGAATATCAAGTAAAGAGAGTATATCGTTTTTAGAGAAAATCGCTGAATATGTTTTTGGATGAGTGTGGCAAATAAATATTGTGCCGGGAATATATGGTATTACTATGTTCTTTTCTTCACCTTCGAGAACAAGTGTACCGCTAGTCTTACTACCTAGAATTGTTATAAGCATGTATTCTTTGTTTCTATTTATATATGGTTTAAGAAATTTTATTGCTAGCCTCATTAACTCTACGATTAGCGATATATAAACTTCATTGGAGTTAGGATACACATTTTTGCACTCTATCTCTATCGATATGTTGTCCACTTTCTTCTCTAAGCTACATCTCTTATCTAAGTTTGTATACACCTTTACCACATTATCTATTCTATCGGTATATATCCCTTCAATCTTTAGACTTAGACCTGTAGCATCTGCATTAATATCCTCTATCAATTCCTCTATGATATTCTCTACTTCAATCAGTACTTTAGCATACATTAGAATTCTATCTAGATACTCATCTCTAACTATTTCGTGAAATTTTGGAGTCATTCTCTACAAACTCTATAGAAACCCTATAGAGGCATCAATCCATGCTTCTTAGGTGGAATCCTCAACCTAATTTCCCTCTTTGACAACAAGAATTCTAGTGTTTTTGCTATCATCGATCTAGTTATACTAGGCTCTATGACCATATCGATATAACCTCTAGAAGCAGTGTAATAAGGTTTCGCGAGTTTCTCTCTATATTCTTCTGCAAGTTTCTGCAACATCTTCTCTCTTTCACTAGGATCAGTTATAGCGTCAAGCTTCTTGCGCCAAATAACTTCAGCAGCAGCCTCAGGACCCATAACAGCTATTTCTGCTGTAGGCCATGCAAAAACCATGTCTGCTCCAAGATGTTTTGAGCCTAACGCTATGTAGGCACCTCCATAGGCTTTCCTCACGATTACCGTTATCTTAGGTACTGTGGCTTCACTATAGGCATATATTATCTTAGCTCCATGTCTTATGATTCCTCTATGCTCTTGATATGTACCAGGTACAAATCCTGGTACGTCTACGAATGTGATTATCGGTATATTGAATGCATCACAAAATCTTACGAATCTGGCTATCTTATCTGAAGAATCTATATCGAGTGCGCCCATGTAGTACATTGTGTTATTTGCGACTACTCCAACAACATAGCCGTTTACTCGTGCGAAACCAATTATAGCGTTTTTAGCAAACTCTTTTTGAATCTCAAAAAATGATCCTCTGTCTACAACATTTTCTATTATTTCATACATGTTGTAGGGTTTTCTAGTATCTTCAGGCACTATGGTGTCTAGAGATGATGTAACCCTCTCTGGATCATCACCTGTCTCTACTCTTGGCGGCATCTCCATATTATTTGATGGTAGATAGCTCAAGAGCTTTTTAACAAGATATATAGCTTCCTTATCATCTCTAGCAACAAAATGTGCTACACCACTCTTAGACATATGTATCTGAGGTCCTCCAAGCTCTTCTTCTGTTACTTCTTCACCTAAAGCTGCTTTAACAACACGAGGACCTGTAATGAACATGTATGATGTTTTTTCGACCATTATGATGAAATCCATTAAAGCAGGTGAATATACAGCACCTCCAGCACAAGGACCCATGATCACGGCTATTTGTGGAATAACACCAGAAGCAGCTACATTCATATAGAATATGTCTCCATAACCTTTAAGAGAATCTACTCCTTCCTGTATCCTAGCACCACCAGAATCGTTTAGGAAAACTACTGGAACACCTACACTTAAAGCATATTGAAGAGCTTTAACGATTTTTGAAGCATGCATTTCTCCTACAGATCCACCTATTACTGTAAAGTCTTGTGCAATACCTACAACATATCTACCATCAACTTTACCAAATGCTGTAACAACACCATCACCAGGAACCTTCTTTTTATCCATATCGAATTCTGTAGCTCTAGACATAACAAACATGTCTATCTCTATATAGCTTCCACTATCAAACAGTAGATCAAGTCTTTCTCTTGCTGTAAGCTTTCCCTGGGAATGCTGTTTCTCTATAGCTTCATGTCCACCACCAATTCTAGCTCTGCTGACCATTTCTCTAAGCTCTTGAATTTCTCTACGTATACCTTCCTGAGTTAAGCTCATTACTAATACCTTCCAGATAATGGTGGAGAGCAACTATTTAAGACTTTTGAAGAGTATCCATATTACGTTATGCATCTCTTAATGATTGACATATGGAGTAGGGAGCTGCATGTAGGTATCCAAGGATACGGGTTCCTAAGGATCCATAGAAGATGTAACACTATGTGCATAGGTTTTTGAACAGCTATATTAAATCTTATATATCTCTCCGGAATTCATCACTAAGTAGGTACTGGTAATGGGGACAAAGCTCACCGTTATTATCAATAATAAAAAGTATGAGGTAGAGGTATATGAGAAAGAGAAGGATACCTATGTAGCTAGAATTGGGAATAGAGAATACGTGATTCATGTAACTAAAGAGCTACTTAGTGGTACAGCAAGAGATAGTGGTATAGCAAGAGAAATTGCAGAAAAATCGGATATTATAGCTACTGAATCTATACCTCAGCAAACTTTAAACAATTTAGAGGCAGATGGTATGGTTATTCGTAGCGATATACCTGGGAGACTCGTGAAGCTTCTTGTTAATGAAGGTGATACTGTTGGCCAAGGTCAGTCTATAGCGATTATAGAGTCTATGAAGATGGTAATAGAGCTGAAAAGTCCCTTTAACGGTAAGATAAAGAAGATATTAACGAAAGAGAAAAGCTTCATTGATATTGGTCAACCTATTGCCATAATAGGTTAGTGGATAAAGAGCATTGGTATATTTTCTCTATACCATGGGATTCCTGTACCCCCTGCGGAGATCTCGTGATCATTATCACCTTATGGATCATATTCACACGAGTCTGGCCACAGGGGGCATTAACTGTATTTTGTATAACTCTTTATTAACGTTGTTAGTATTTATGCTATGTAGATAATGTTGAAATTCTCAGGTATCCCAGCACACATCATTTCGTTACATATTCAGTGCATGAAGGGATCATCATCTAGACCTACATCACTAATAGATATCTATAAGCGGTAGCAAGTTTATAGATTTTCAGGTTGTAGATAGATGAAGATAGATGAAGTAGATGTGTATAGAAGGTACATGAGGCCTCTTAGAACAAAACCATTCATATCTATAGCTATACCAGCATCAGTGGTATCAGATGCAAAGACTCTACGTGAACAGACACTAAAGGTAGGATCTATAGGTAGAGCTGCTGCAATATTTCGTGTCGAAAATATATTCATATACAGAGATCCAGATACAGATGCTGATCACGTGAAATTTATTCAAAGCATACTCAACTATATGGAGGTTCCACCATATATGAAGAAAATCGTTGTACCAATTACTCAAGAACTAAGGTATGTAGGACTTTTACCTCCACTTAAAACACCACACCATGTTCCTCCAGAGATATTTGATACACAATATCGTGAGGGTATCGTTATTAGTAGATCAGAGAGTAAATGCTTAATTGAGCTTGGTCTAGATAAGAAAGGTGTAATGAGAGGTAGATGCCCTAGTGTAAATACCCGGGTTACTGTAGAGATAGTTCATGAAGATGGTAGATATTATTATGTAGAGATTGTTGATAGAGAGTCTCTAGATATTTACTGGGGATATAGGGTGCAGAGCATAAGTTCTTTGAAAGAAATGCTTGATCTTGTGTATAAGAATGGTTATCTAATTATTGTAGCATCAAAGAAGGGTAAACCGTTATACTATTTAGAGAACTATATTGTAGATGATTTTAGAAATAAACATAATGTGTTAGTAGTCTTTGGAGGACCTTACCTAGATGTAGACGAGATAGCAATAAATGAGGGTATAGATATCGATAAGTATGCTAACTATATCGTTAACTTTGTACCTAGACAAGGAGTCGAAAATATAAGAACAGAAGAAGCCATAGTAGCTACCCTCTCAATACTTAATTACATTAAAGAGAAATATATCAATAAGTAGAGATCTAACTTGTTTAACCACATCACTACAAGTAATCAAGATATTATAAACAATAGAGATTGTCTACATACCTTATGATTATTAAGGCCAGAACAAACCCCAACTAATACGCTATTACAAAATAGCTAGTAACAAACTACATAACACATATAAGAAGTCAAAATATTTAAGCCACACAACAAAAAACATAGATGATGATGTAAGGCCTGCTGCTTCTGAACAAATGATGTAAGAACCCGAGACTGAAACAAATAATCAAAATTCAGATCAATTACCAGAATACACAAGATACCGTAATCGAGAAATGAACCATAATAACAATCTTCATCTATTGCATCTCCAATCTATGAAATACCTAAAGCTATATAGCCAGCTCTAATCAATTATAAATTCAAGTAACATCCTTAATCTATAAACAAAGTTATAATATTAATCAAGATCTAAAAACCTCAGATACAGACATCTAAAGGGCCCGTAGCTCAGCCAGGAATAGAGCGCCGGCCTTCGGAGCCGGTGGTCAGGGGTTCAAATCCCCTCGGGCCCGCCACATATTTAAATATTTTTGTTTGTTATGGTAAGTTACGGTTATTAATTGATATATTGTATATTACTTACAGTTTTTCTATTTCTTTTCCATATATAAGCTTAATGCCGTGACGTCTACATTCTTCTTCAAGAAATTCTGCAACATCTTTAGGTATATTCTCTACAGCTAGTATAGCCATAAAGACTTTTCTGTTGAATATAGGTTCTGCAAACTTTATGTCTTCTAGAAGTTTGTTGAGTTCTTTTCTAGCGTTTTCGATGCTATCTATATATGTTGTTACTTCTCCTACGACTAGAGGATCTTTGTTGAATATATCTACTTCTCTTTCTATGTCTTTAAACGATAGAACTACCTCAACTCTAACGTCGATCTTATCCTCTGGTATACCACTAGATCTAAGGATTTCTTCAACAAATGTAGCTGTATAGTGATCAAGAGTAACACCAACAGCTTTAGCAAGAGAACTCATACCTTTCTCTAATCTATCAATACGTTTCTCTAGACTAGTTAAACGTTTATCAAACATTATGAAATCTTTTCTCAAGTCTCTAACTTCTTCCCAAAGCCTATTCTGATTCTCCCAAAGCTTAGAAACCTCCTCCCTCAAAGCCTTAACTTCTTCCCAAAGCCTATTCTGATTCTCCCAAAGCTTAGAAACCTCCTCCCTCAAAGCCTTAACTTCTTCCCAAAGCCTATTCTGATTCTCCCAAAGCTTAGAAACCTCCTCCCTCAAAGCCTTAACTTCTTCCCAAAGCCTATTCTGATTCTCCCAAAGCTTAGAAACCTCCTCCCTCAAAGCCTT